>JBBISO010000168.1:0-6769 GCA_037441325.1 Acidobacteriota bacterium
TTAGAAAAACCGGAAATTCCTCAGACCACCCCTTCGAAACTGCGGAATGCAGGTTAGTAATACAAAGGGGCGCAGAGATGTTCACTGCTTTACTCTGCGTTCTTTGCGTGCTCTGGGCTTCTGCGGTGAGATTTTTAGCATAACACCCACGCGTATCTAACCGATCCCGTTCGACCGGCATTTTCCCAGCGATTCCGCATTTTCCGCTATCGCTTGCTGTAAATTGATATATACTCTAGTATTTCCAAACCGCTGAATTGCCTTTCAGATCAAGCGGGTATTAAGGGGGAAGCATGAAGAGAATACTGCAGGGGAACGAAGCAATCGCCCGTGGCGCTTGGGAAGCGGGTGTCGTGGTCGGATGCGCCTATCCGGGCACGCCCAGCAGCGAAATCATGGCGGAGCTCTCCGAGTATAAGGAGGTCTACACTGAATGGTCGCCTAATGAGAAAGTAGCCTTGGAAGTCGGTCACGGCGCCTCGCTGGCAGGCGGCCGGGCAATCGTCTGCATGAAGCATGTCGGCCTCAACATAGCAGCCGACCCACTCATGACCATTTCCTATACCGGTGTCCGGGGCGGATTAGTTATTGTGGTGGCTGATGATCCCGGACAACACAGCTCCCAAAATGAACAGGACAGCAGGCATTGGACCCGCTTCGGAAAGATACCTATGTTGGAACCGGCTGACGGCCAGGAATGCAAGGATTTTACCGGGCTGGCCTTTGATATAAGCGAGCGATTCGACACGCCCGTTTTGGTGCGGAGCGAGACCAGGGTATCCCATTGCGATTCGCCGGTTGAGCTGCAGGAAAGAAAAGAATCGATGATGCCCAAAGGGCTCGATCGCAAGGAAATACCCAAGTATGTCATGGTCCCCATGTATGCCAGAGCCCGACGGGTTTTTGTGGAAGAGAGAATGGCAAAGCTGGCTTCATATGCGGACGAGGAGTTTCCATACAACAAGATCGAGATCAACGATCCTTCCCTGGGATTCATCTCCTCGGGCGTTTCCTACCTTTACACCAAGGAGATATTTCCCCAATACTCGTTCATGAAACTCGGCATGGCATGGCCGCTGCCCAAGAAGCTGATCGCGGATTTTTTCAAACAGGTCAAGAAAGTTATTGTGGTTGAGGAACTGGATCCTCTTTTTGAAACGGAAATCCGGGCGATGGGATACAAAATCCGGCACGGCAAAGATCTAATTCCGGCCATCGGCGAACTCACGCCTGCCATCATCGAACAGTTTTTATCGAAAGCCGTAACCGGCAAGCGCATCAAACCGGCCAAGCCCCGCTTCAAGACGGAAGAGTTGCCCGCCAGGCCCCCCAACATGTGCGCAGGCTGTTCTCATAGACCGCTGTTTTACGCGCTTAAAAAGCTGCGGCTGTTCGTATTTGGGGATATCGGTTGTTACGCCTTGGCTGTATCTCCTCCGCTTTCTGCCATGCACGCCTCCACCTGTATGGGGGCCGGCGTAGGCGGCGCTTATGGAGCGGGAAAGGTTTTGGGCGAGGAAGGCCGAGGGAAAATATGCGCGGTCCTGGGCGACTCGACTTTCCTCCACGCAGGCACGGGGCCCTTGATGGACGCGGTATATAACGGCGGGTACTCTACAACGATTATCCTGGATAATAGGATTACCGCTATGACCGGGCAACAGGAGCATCCGGGCACCGGATTCACCATAAAAGGGGACCCGGCCGAGGCTGTCGACTACGAACAACTGGCGCGGGCCCTCGGCGTTAAGCATGTTAGGATGGTTGATCCCTACAATATCAAAGAAACAATCGACGTGATCCGGGAGGAAGCAAATAGAGACGCGGCCTCGGTCATTATCACCCAAAACAGCCCATGCATGCTCCTGCGCAGATCGAGTCCGCGCGCGCGTTTTCAGCATCCGTTTTATGAGGTTGATCAAGACATGTGTCTGGGCTGCAGGCAATGCCTGGAAATCAATTGCCCAGCCATAAGTTATCGGGCAGGCAAGGGAATCACAAAGAGCGGCCGAAAGAGAAAAGGTTCGGCAGTCATCAACGGAGACCAGTGCGCCGGATGCGGAGTTTGCGCTCAGATATGCGAATTTGAAGGAATTGTAGCGCAACCGGGGTAAGGAGAAGGACCATGTTGGACAATAACAGGACCAAAAACATATTTCTTTCGGGCGTGGGAGGACAAGGTACTATCCTCGTAAGCAACCTTCTCGGCCAGGTACTGCTCAATGCCGGATATGATGTAAAAAAAGCGGAAGTGCACGGCATGGCCCAGCGGGGCGGAAGCGTAACCACGCACTTCAGATTCGGGCGCAATGTCTACTCGCCGCTGATTAAACAAGGAGAGGTGGATTACCTGGTTTCCTTTGAACTGCTTGAAGGACTACGATACTTGAACTGGCTGAGACCGGAAGGCAAGGTCATTCTCAATAACCACAGAATCCTCCCCCCCTCCGTGGGCCTGGGCGATGCGGAGTATCCTAAGGACGTGGAACAGACATTCAGGAAATTTTTCAAAGAAAATGTTTGGGTCGTAGGCGGGCGGGAGATCGCGAAGTCGATCGGCAGCATTCAGGTGGCGAATGTGGTAATTCTGGGCGCCTTTTCCAATTTTTTCCCGGAATTGAATCCCGAACAATGGACGGAATCGATAAAAGCTCTCCTGCCGGCCAGGCTGCATGAGATCAACATTTTGGCATTTAATGAAGGCCGGGCTGCTATCGCTATATAAAACAAACCCGGAGCCGCCGACAGTTATGGCGAGCGAAGACTTTGCCTCCCGTAACATAATGGGATTATTGACGTTATCGCGCTGTCATAAGCCTGTCGTGTTCCTGACGTTGGCACTTCAGCAACCTGCAAGTAGCGTCTATATCACGCACCGCTGCGAATTATTTCCAAACAGGCTTTGGAAACAACAGCCTGGAGAGGAGGGCGATTTGAGAGCATCTGATATTGTGCGTGCGTGGGGACGAATTCTGGTCGGGCGAGTGCCTTGTATGTCCATTGAAATCACACGGCAGTGCCCGCTTTCCTGTCCCGGCTGCTATGCATATGGCAACCATCACCTTGGGGCGACAGGGTCGCTTACGCAGCTCCGCGAGTTCAAGGGGACGCAACTTGTGAGGGGAGTCCTTTCTCTGATTGATATTCACCGGCCACTCCACCTTTCCATAGTGGGAGGAGAACCACTGGTCCGCTGGAGGGAAATCACCCAACTCCTCCCAGAATTGGAAAGGCGAAAAATTCATACCCAGATAGTAACAAGCGCGGTCAGACAAATTCCCCTTGAGTGGCGTCATGCGCGGCGATTCACGCTTGTTGTTTCGATCGACGGCCTTCCGCCCGAACATGACCGGCGTCGGGCTCCCGCAACCTACGATAGAATACTTCGACACATCCGCGGGCATGCGATTACAGTGCACTGTACTGTGACGCGTCAGATGACACAAAGGACAGGATACCTGGGGGATTTTGTCGAATTCTGGGCGGCACAATCAGAGGTTCGAAAAATCTGGGTGAGTTTGTATACTCCGCAGCTTGGAGAGGAAAGCCCCGAGATTTTACCACCGGAAGTGCGAGAGCAGGTGATTAGCGAACTCGCCGTCCTCAAAGACTCATTCCCCAAACTGGAGCTTCCGACGAGCTTGTTGCAGGCTTATCGGCAACCTCCCGCTGATCCGAACCGCTGCATGTTTGCACTCACCACGCAAACTATCTCTGTAGATCTTAAGACCAAAGTGACACCCTGTCAGATTGGAGGGAAACCTGACTGTCGCCAATGCGGCTGCGTTGCGGCAGCAGCGATGGAGGCCGTTAATCGTCATCGACTTCCGATCGGGCTCAGGACCGGAGCAATTTATGGCGTTTCGCGTGCGCTGGGTTTTTGTCTTAGGGGCTGGCGCGAAGCCCAATCTAGCCTATTATTGCCCCGACCCGCGAAAACATTCCATGTCATCGCCCAACACGCGGACCGGGAGAACAGTCCCTGCGCAGAACGGGCGCCGGAGGTCCGAATGGACGGCGCTTGAAAACAGCTTGCTGCAAGCGGCATTAGAATGCGTGCATGATCGAAGCTCTGGCTTTAGAAACGAATCCGATCGTCTTCTTAGCTGCTAAGCCTACAGCCTGTCGAACGGCCCCTATATCCTGAGTCTCCTGCATAGAATCGCCGGGGATAGCTGCAATTGCAGTCCAGTCGATAGGCACATCTTGAATTACAGGCGGAAGCGGCAGAATCCGCGAGGGAAGGGGTGGCTTGAGTGACGAAGATTGCTGCATTAATTCCAACGAAGCAGTCTCCGCCGTATTTAATCGCTCTCCTGCCGGAGCGGCAGCGCCGGAAAACATGGGAATATCATCCGCATCTGCAATCCCTTGTTTGTAAATCGCAGCCTTAATTACAGGATTCGAGATAATCTTTGGTTTTGAGGCAAGCCGCTGTAAATCTTTGTCAGGCTGGAGCTCACTGGAAAATTTTGCGGTATGAGGTGGAGCTATCGATACAAAGTGGGGTAGGGAGGGAAGTGGTCCCGAACGCTTATTTAGGTGAGAGGTGAGAGAGATACCGATGACCAGTCCCACAGTCAACATAGAAACTATGATCATTAGAGTTGCCCAGCTCCTCCGTTCAGTCACCGCCGGTTGTTTAACCACAATCTGTGCAGGTTCAGGATCGGGGCGCGATAATGATGAACCGATTTCCATTTGTATCTCTTGATTTGCAGATCTGCAAGATTCGCGCTTGAGCAGCCGATCGAAATCCGTTTCGAAGGCGGCCGCAATAGCTCGCAAGGTTTCAAAAGCCGCGGAGTTGGCAGCTTCTGCTCTCTGTATTGTTCGCAAACTGATGCCGGCAATTTCAGCCAATTGTTCTTGTGTCCACCCCCGCTGTATGCGCAGAGTTCTGATTTTGATGCTATCGGGATTGAGTTTAGTTCTCATGAGGATTTCCCTTGCCTTTCAGGATAAGCACTCGGTCTCATTCTATCCCGGCCATCCCATTTGTGTAAGGCCATTTAAATGTGAGATCCTAATCCGCATTTCTCACAAGGTTTCGTAGCGAGGCGGCGCAGACGGGAGTGGATACAAGGCGCGCGACATGTGGGGCGGGGCTCCAGACCCGCCCAGGACGGCTCTGGAGAGCCGTCCTCACGGGCAGAGAAATGCAAGGGTCATGCCCGGATGTGCCGCCCAAGTAAAAATCTTGTGAGAAATGCGGGTTAGAGAAAATTGTCGTTATGGATTGATTCCTTCAGGAAGAGAATAGCTGGTACTTCGTCCTCCTGCTGGGCTGCGTACTAAGATGCCTTGCTCCACCAGTGCCAAAATGTCACGCAGGGCTGTATCCTGAGAACACCTGGCGAGCTTCGCATATTTGGATGTCGTCAGCTTCCCTTCGAAGCCCTCAAGTAACCGGTTGAGGATGAGAGTCTGGCGTTCGTTCAGTGATATACCTCGAATCTGCTCCCAAAATCGGGCTTTGGCGAGGATGGCCCCCAGGATGATCTGTGAGTTTTCAATGGCCCGACCTAGACAACTGAGGAACCAGATCAGCCAGTGAGTGACATCCATTGTGCCTTTCTGCGTTTGCTCAAGGACGTCGTAATATGAGTTGCGTTCCTGCCTGATCTGCTCTGACATGCCGTAGAAGCGCTGCGGGCTCTTCTCCGAGCGTGCAAGGATCATTTCCGCTATTGCGCGCGCGATGCGGCCGTTGCCGTCATCGAAAGGATGTATGGTGACAAACCATAGATGTGCCAGACCGGACTTCAAGACTTCGTCAACATCGGGTGCCCTGTTGAACCATTCGAGGAAAGCCGACATTTCCTTTGATAGCCGCGCAGCTGCCGGAGCCTCGAAATGAACGTTCTCCTTGCCAATCGGGCCGGAAACGACTTGCATCGGGCCGGTGCTGTCGTCGCGCCAGGCCCCTACGGTGATCTTTTTCATGCCGCTGCGCCCGGTTGGAAACAAAGCAGCATGCCGGGCTGTCAGGTCCAGGTTATCTGGATGTGCTTGACGGGTCGCCGCCATGCCAGTATTTCTCAACGTTGGGATTTACAGTCCGATAAAAAACACATCGGCGCCGGATTGGAGCGCTTCGCAGAGAATCGGGACTTTTTTGTCCTGTGGAGCTTTGGTTTATGACACCGCGGATCCTTGAGGCTAATTTGCTTTTCCTGCCTCCGGTATGGACAAATTACGGCAGATCTTTCTTACAAGCAGGTTTGGAATTTCGGAATGGCGTGGAAGCGCTTCAATTGCGCCTGTTTTCGGATTTGACCAGAGCGAATGATTGCTGCCTTCTCTTTTAAGATAGCAGCCATGCTTTCGCAGATGCTGGAGTAGAGTATTTCGCTTCACTTGACTGTCACGATTTCCAGTTCGGCTTCCTTTGGAATTCCACGCAGTGCGTCTTGTCGCCTATCTTCCAATATGAGGGCTATGGCGTCTGCGAGACTTTCGCGTGCCTCATCCTTTGTTTTTCCCTGCCCGTTGGCACCTGGAATCTCCGGACAGTATGCTACATACCATTCCTCATCGCGTTCGAAGATGGCTGTGAATTCATTGGTCATTACTCCTCCTGTTGCAGGAACCGTTTTTTGCTGATTATACTGCAATTCGATCGAGCAAAGGCGGGTTTGTAATGATCAATTGCACTTCGGGCGGGGTGTTCAATACGGATGAACGCCTGAAAAAACCGTGCTTGGTAAAAGCTGATTTCGGTACTCTAATTTGGCCCCTTTCGGAACTTTAATTTGGCCCCACCCCT
>JBBISO010000169.1:0-6757 GCA_037441325.1 Acidobacteriota bacterium
GATCACCATGATTCCGCACAAATAGTAAGCAATCGCAGAATCTAATGCCGGCACGTTTGTTCTCCTTGATTGCTATTTGACTGCTTTACCAGTTTCGTCCGCGGTGGGTCAGCCTCCAAATGGCATAAAATACCACGGCCAGCCCCATCGTCACGCAAAACTGAAATAGTAAAATCGCCCACGGCCAATCCATTTGGGATCCCCCTTTCGATAATCAAAGATTTCCGGCCTGCGCCTGAGCATTCTTCTTGGCTGCTTTCAGTTGTTTCATGTAACCGGGCGCTCCGGGCAAAATAAGATTCAGCACGATGCCGAATAGCAGAGTTACAAAAGTTGTCGGATACACGTTGAGGCTCAAATAAGGAGGCAGCCAAGTCGGTGCAGCAAAAGTCCACAGGAAGTTCGCGGCGTAGGCTGCCAGGATCGTAGTCCAGGCCGTGATTTTGTTGACCTTCCACAACATCCCCATTAAATAGACGCCGAATACGGGAATTGCGAAGGAGAAGGTCCACATAAAGATCGAGAAAATGTATGGAAGCTTTAAAGCGGGTATGACAACCAGGACGGCGCAGACCAAGATCGTAATTCGAGTGAGTTTCAGGAAAGCAGCATCGCTCATTTTGGGATTTACGGCCCGCTTGAGGATATCATGCGCAATAATGTGGGATGCGGCCAGAATCAGGCAACCCGTAGTGGAAAGAGTCGCCGAGAGAAGGGCTATCATTAAAAGGCCCACCATCCAGGAAGGAAGAGCTGCCAATGCCAGCCCGGGTACGGATAGCTTGGCGCCGCCGGCCGCGATAGCGGGAATAGCCATGCCGACCAGGGCCAGGATAACCCAGGGGTAGGCGGCCAAGCTGTTGATAAAGGCGGCCCAGAAAACGCCGCGTCTGATGTCCGACTCCGACCTGGCAGCCAGCAAGGGCTGGTTTTGCGCCTGTGATGCGCTTTGAAAAAACACTGTAAGGATCAGGCACGGCAACATCATGCCGAATATCACATCCGGCGAAAAATTTACCATGCTGGTTTTCCATGCGGTGCCCGCCTGGGCGTAAAAATCGGAGATTGATTCCCATCCCCCGCGCCCAGAAAGCCAGGAACCGGTGGCGAAGACGGCCATAAAAGAGCCCGCAATCAGCATTACGGCGTTGATCAAATTCATCCACGCTGCCTGCATCAGGCCGGCGGCGACAATATAGAGGATGGTTAAGACCACCGCCAACAGAATGCAATGGGGTGCGAAAGGAACGGCACCGCCTCCCAGGGCATAAAAGGCTGCGGCGGTGGCGGACACTTCAGCGACACTGATGCCGATCAACTGTGCGGGAAAAACCGCCGATAGCAGCCATCCGATCCTTTCGCCGAATATTTTGCCCATTCCCTCCGGGAAAGTCTGTACATTCAGGCGGCGGAACCAGGGGCCGAACCAGAGCAAAAAGAGAGGGACAAACACGCCGCCGGACATGATGCCCCACCATAAAACGGAAGCTCCCATATTTACGGAGGCTTCCCACAGGGAAAGGGTATGTCCGCTTCCCAAAGGTGCCAGAACAAAACCCGCCATGACCAGCGGCCAGGGCAACGTGCCGCTGCCGGTTACAAAATCGCTGCCTGACCTTACTTTCTTTCTCAGCCAAAAACTTGTCCCGGCGCTAAGCATTAGGAAATAGGCAACTGCGATTACCAACGCGGTCGACATCAAAATACCTCCCTCCGACCGGGGAACGGGCAATCCCCCAATTCTCGTTCTGTTCTGCTGCTCTTAATGGTGGCTTTCGGATCGAGACTGGATCCAAAGGAGCGCACCGGCCAAGCCATATCCCAATGCAATCTGCCATGCGAGATTATTGCCGATGCGCCAGGGGAAGTAAATTTCTCCGGCCGGCGCGACCGAGTGGATAAGCCCGAACATGGTGAGCGCGGCGCAGATGATCATGAAAGAGGCGGAGCGGCGGAGTCTGCCGTCGATGAGATCAGCGAGAAAACCGCCCCAGAGGATAGCGGTCAGGATAAATCCGTGCCCCGCGGCGCGCAGGATTTCCCGTTCATCGGCCAGCGCCTTCGGAAGCGGGATTGCCTGGTCGAGTTTCCCGACCAGACTCTCGGCATAGGTGAGCACCAGATAGGTTTCCTGGGCGATTCGACGAAAGCCTGCGAGACAATATCGATCCCCACGAAAAGAAGAATGGGCGTAACCACCGCCTCCGGGATCGCTTCGATGACAAACGACATCGCACCAAGCGCTCCGCCGATCCCGATGAAAATCCCGGTTGCCAATGTATAGGCCGCGCGGCCGCCCATCGCTTTGTAAGCAGGATGGCCGATGTACGGAGTGGATTGGGCGACGCCGCCAAACAGCGCAGCGATCACTGTCGCGAAGGCTTCCGTGAGAAGGATGTCGCGCGTCCGATATGAGTCTCCCGCGACCCGCGCGCTTTCCGTGTTATTAATGCCGCCGATGATAGTGAGCAGGGCAAACGGGAACGCGATCGGCAAATAGGAAATTGCTTTGTTCAATCCGAAGATAAGGCCGATGGTAGGTAAGGGGAGTGCCGGATGAAACTCCAAGGCCGGCGCCGGGGCTCGGGCGCCCAAAAGGTCCAAGCCGCCGGCAGCATAGTAGATCAAGCACCCTGCGCACACGGCAAGGAATGCCCCGGGGATGCCGAACGGCAGCCGCCGGCCGGCCGTGAGGGAATATAAAACAATCCCGAGTGAAACAAGTCCGGCCATCGGAGCCGAGAAGATCTTCATCACGGGGAAGAACGCAAGCAGCGTGATCCCGATCCCGGCAAGCGATCCGAGAAGACCTGCTTGCGGAATGCTTCGGCGCATCCAGTCGCCGAAGAAAGAAAGGATGATCTTGAAAACGCCGATGATCATGAGCGTGGCCATTCCCACTTGCCAAGTAAGCACGGCGTCCTTTGTCTCAAGGTAGACGGGTCCGAGAACGGCGGTCGCGATCCCGACCGTGGACGGAGTGTCGAGCCCCAGCGGCATGGCGGTGACGTTTGTGCTTCCTGTCCGCTTCGCCAGCCGGAATGCAAGCCAGGTGTATACCGCATCGCCGAAGAGGACGCCGAGGGCGGTTCCCGGTATCATAAGGCTGTAAACCATGCGGCTCGGATATCCGAATACGCCCACGAGAATTCCGGTGAGAATTACGAGGTTGGTGACGTTGTCGAGCATGAGTCCGAAGAAGGCGTTCAGATCGCCCCACTGAGCCCAGCGATATCGTTTTCCGTCCGACATGAACTCCCCAAGTTAAAGAAAGATTCACATTTGTGCATGCTTTCTACTGCAACCGCTTTGGCTTGTCCACCGAAATGCGCGGATTAATGCAATGCGTTTGGTTAGGTTTCTGTCGCGAAACTTTTTTTGCGGTTGATAGCGCCCGGCAGGGCGCCCCGGAGTGCGGCAGCTTGCTGCCGCTTTGAATGATCGCTTAACCACCTGGTATTCAAGGCTTTGCGCCGCAGGCACAAGCAAGCTTGGATACTCCAAGGGCTTCGCCTGATAGATAGCATGGCTAAGATTTAAGATGCATTTCGCAACAGAAACCAGGCTAGGAAATGGTTTTTATCGGTTGGCTGCAGTTTGTCTGGTAAACTGATTTTGGCCGGCACGGGAATATATCTAAGAGCTTGCCATTTGAGGAGGTTAAGGATGGCGCACAGGAAGTTTCTTTTTTTCAGAGTCTTTTTCTTCATAGCCGTACTTACCGTTTCTTGCTCGATTGCTTTGCCTCAGACTTTTGAGGGCGTAAAGAAACGGATCAAGACTCGTGTTCTGCCCAATGGAATGAAATTCATCGTTTTCGAGCGCCGTGGCGCACCCGTCACCTCGTTTCATGTCTATGCCGATGTGGGGAGCGCCAACGAGTCCTACGGTGTCACGGGCATCTCGCATCTTCTCGAACACATGGCTTTCAAGGGCAGCAAGGTGGTGGGGACCAAGGACTATGCGGCGGAATCGAAGATCCTGGATCAACTCGATTCGGCTTATGAGGCGTTGCGCAGGGAAGAGAGCAAGCCTGAGCCCGACGGCAACAGGCTTGCCGAACTGAAAAAGCAATTTTCGGACCTCGAGACGCAGGCCAAAGAGTATGTCGTCAATAATGAATATATCGACATGATGCTGCGCGAGGGGGATGCCGGGGTTAACGCGTATACCTCCGTCGACGCCACCCAGTATATCAACAGCCTGCCGTCGAACCGGCTCGAATTCTGGATGGCTATGACATCGGACCGGTTCCTGAATCCGGTGTTCCGCGAGTTTTACAAAGAACGCGATGTTGTTATGGAGGAGCGCAGGCTGGGCTTGGAAACGAGGCCCACCGGCAAGCTTATCGAGGATTTCACGTCGGTCGCCTTCAAAGCTCACCCTTACCAGCATCAGGTGATCGGTCATATGTCTGATTTGCAGTCCATCACGCGCAAGGACGTGGCAGACTATTTCAATCAATTTTACGGCCCAAGCAACCTGACCGCCGGTATTGTCGGCGATGTCACGGCGGATGAAGTCTTCAAGCTGGCCGATCTCTATTTTGCCAGGATTCCCAGCGCCCCCAGGCCCGAGCCGGTCCGTACGAAAGAACCGGAGCAGTGGGGTGAAAGACGGGTGGCGGTATCAGCCAAGGCCCAGCCTTATCTCATCATCGGGTATCACGTGCCGGACGTGCGGCATAGGGACAGCCGCGCGCTGGAAGGATTGGCCAACATCATGGGTCAGGGGCGCTCCTCGAGGCTGTTCACGTCGCTGGTAAAAGATAAGAAACTCGCAATCTCCGCATCGAGCACCACCGGTTTCCCCGGAGATAAATTTCCGAACCTTTTTGCTTTCTTCGCTGTTGCCGCCGAAGGCAAAACGTCGGCTGAGTGCCAGGCGGCCATCGAAGACGAGATCGAAAAGATCAAGGCTGAATCGGTGGCTGAGGACGAACTGACGAAATTCAAGAGACGCTCGATAAAGAACCTTCTGGACCAAATGACCAACAACGCCAGCATGGCCGCCCTGCTCACTTACGCCGATGTCGTTTTGGGCGGCTATGAGAAGCTATTTGATCAGATCGATGAAATAAAAGCCCTTACGGCGGATGACATAAAACGGGTCGCCAACCGGTACCTCGTTAAGAACAACCGGACCATCGGCGAGATTATTCCCGAACCGTGACGGTTGAAAGGAGACGAGAATGAAGAATCCTATCCGTGTCAAAGAAATCTTCATGGGGATCTTAATCCTGGTTTTGGCCAGGGAAGTTTCCTTCGCTCAGAAAAGCCCGAAGGATGGTTTCGAATTCGGTCCCTTGAATCCGATCGTGATGCCCGAGGTGGAGAAGCACGAATTGCCCAACGGCCTGAAACTCTTTCTTGTTGAGGATCATGAATTCCCGGCGATAAACCTATGGATCGTGATCCGAACCGGTTCGGTTTTTGACCCCGCGGCAAAAGTCGGATTGGCTTCTATTACCGGGTCCGTGCTGCGCACTGGCGGGACCAGGAGCAAAACCGGCGACCAGATCGACAAGGAATTGGATACCCTTGCCGCCTCCATATCCACCGGCATCTCGGCCAATTCAGGCTACTTATCAGTCTCCGCGCTCGCGGAAAATTTCGATGAGGCACTGGCAATACTGGCCGAAATTCTGATGGAGCCCGCCTTCAGTGAAGACAAGATCGAGCTGGCCAAAATCCAGCAGCGCACGGCCATTTCCCGCCGCAATGAAAACATTTCCAGCATCGCGTCGCGCGAGTTCACCAAACTGATCTACGGGAAAGACAGCCCTTACGCGCGGCATGCCGAATACGCGTCCATCCAGGCTATCACGCGAAAGGATATCGTCGACTTTTATGAAGCTTACTTTCATCCCAACAACGCATGGTTGGGAATCTGCGGCGATTTCAAGAGCAAAGAGATGGTTGCAAAGATCGCCGCTGCCCTCGGGAAGTGGCGGAGAGGCAAAGCTTCGGCAGACCCATGGCCCGCGGTGAATTATCAGGAGAAGTACACGGTTAATTTCGTCGACAAGCCCGATGTCAACCAATCCAATATCATCTTGGGTCATATCGGCGGCCTGATGAGCAATCCCGACTATCCCGCGCTCACCATCATGAACCAGATTCTTTCTTTCGAGCGCATGTTCAAACGGATACGCACGGATGAGGGACTGGCATACAACGTCTGGGGATCCTACGGCGCCGGATACGTCAATCCGGGCGTTTTCAGCTGCGGCGCGCAGACAAAGTCGCAGTCAACCGTATACGCAATCGAGATCATGCTGAAGGAGCTCCGGCGGATTATGGAACAGGAGGTCGGCGATGAAGAGCTGACGAGGGCCAAGGACGGATATCTAAATTCATATGTGTTTAATTTTGAAACCAGGTCTCAGGTCGTTAACCGCATGATTACCTTTGCTTACTACGGCTATCCGATCGATTTCATGGAACAAATCAAGTCGAAGGTCGAAAAGGTGACCAAAGCGGATGTGCTGCGGGTTGCCAAAACCTATCTGAGGCCGGACAAAGTGCAGATATTGGTTGTTGGGAGGAAGGAGGATTTCGACCAGCCTCTGTCGGCACTGGGAAATGTCAGCGTCATCGATATCACAATTCCGCCGCCCCGCTAATCCGCATTTCTCACCGGGTTTCTACTGCAGCGGCACATCGTGGCATGACGGTTGCATTGCGCTGCCCGTGAGGACGGCTCCAGAGCCGTCCTGGGCGGGTCTGGAGACCCGCCCCACGTGTCGCGCGCCTTG
>JBBISO010000170.1:0-6740 GCA_037441325.1 Acidobacteriota bacterium
CGTGCACCAGTTCGTGACCTAAAACGTGGTCGGTATCCCCGAGGGGACCGGCCAGCGGCATAATAATTCTGCGCCGCAATCCCTCGGTCACCCCACCGGTCGTCTCACCGATGTAATCAGGCAGAACCGTCGTCCCACGGAAATCGGTGTGGCTAGCGTATATTACAATCGGCTGCCTTGAGGAAAGATCGTGATTCAATAGAGTGCTTAATCGAGTATGCCACCGCTCGGCCATGCGGCCGAAATCAATGGCGACTGCGCGCGCGTCATCGTAATAGTAGACATCGAAATGTTCCGTTTTCAAAACCTCGAAATCAAGGCTCTTATATCTGACTTTGTTCTGGCCGAAATACTGGGCGTGCGCAGACGCGCCGAGAAAACAAATCGAAATCAAAATCAGAATCATGCATCTCAGCGCAGACATTCGGTTGTTCAACATGGTCTCCTCCTCTAAAGGCAGCGGAATCCCAGCCTAAGGGCCCCATCGGTGTCGGGGGGGTTGATATCGGCGCCGGACATGGTGCATTTGCTCCCGCGCGCTTCTATGCGCGGCCTTCAGGCATGTGATGTCCAGGCCGGCCAGGAGACATTCTCGCAATACTCTGGTATGATCGGTTGCCGAACCCAGCGTCGCTATGATTTTTGTGCGGCGAGGTTGAATCAACGGATTACTCCTGGGGAAGATCAAACAGATTTATTATGCCACGGAATTTACCCGCATTTCAGAGAACAGGTTTCATATCCTGTGAGGATGGGTTTCCGGAGGCCGTCTCAAAACTCATAGGGAGAAAAACGGAGCGCTGGATGTGAATCATGCGTGCGCATATTGGGCGCTATAAATCTATACAGAGCGCCCTAAATAATTGTGCCTAACCCGCATTTCTCACAAGGTTTCGTAGCGAGGCGTCGCAGACGGGTGTGAATCCAAGGCGCGCGGCTCCGGAGAGCCGTCCTCACGGGCAGCGAAATGCAGCAGTCATGCCCGGATGTGCCGCCCCAGTAAAAACCTTGTGAGAAATGCGGATTAGGGGCAAAGGGCCAAGGGGCAAAAAGTACAAATGCCGAGAGGCGAATCGTGGATAAAAAAACGGCGCGACGTGTGCCCTTTGCTCCTTGATCCCTTGTGGCAGCCCGGGAAAGCGCAGCGGGAAGCAGCGCGCTTTCAATTACCGGTGCAATTTCCGAAACGTTTGGCCATAATTGAACCGGCGCTGAATTCAAGGGAACCTTTTGGGCTTTTTTGCGGCGCCGGCTCCGCGGACCGCTACTTGCCCGACTCGTCGCGGAACTTCCTTTCACTTCTCCTGCTCGCGGAATTCGCCGGCCAAGCGCGTGAAAGCCATGAGAATAATAATACCGGCGAGGGTATGCAACGCGAGCGCGAACCAGATATATTCGGAATGCCCTTGATCGCTGAACCGTCCATAGAGCGCCGTATACGTTACGCCGCTCAGCGAGCCGCCGAGCATTACGGCCAAGAAGTTCATTCCCATGTAAAGTCCGGCCTTTTCCTTCGGCGCGATCCAGGTGATGTATTCCTGGATGCGCGGCGAGGAAATCATTTCACCGGCCGCAAAAAGAAGGATGCCGAGGAAAACCACAGCGGGAACCGAGATCTTGGCAAATCCGATCACTCCGAACCCAGCGGTTGCAATGGCCAAGCCGAGGAGAAACGTCGGGATCGGTTTGCGCCGCTCGAAAATGCGCGAAACCAGGAACTGGAAGATCATGATTATATAGCCGGTGTGCGATATGGTCTCTCCCAGCACGCGGCGAACACCTCCTTCGCCCGAGCGTGAAAAAAATCCCGCCAGCACCGGTCCGAGAACGCTTTCCATGCTGCGATAGAGCCGCGCCGTGTCCAGGTTGGCGTCCACATAAAGAGCGCAAAGGTTGAAAAAGCACCAGAAAGGGAGCCAGAAAAAAAGCCCAAGCAAAATGAGAAACCAGGTGAACTTGAGATCCGAAAGGGCGCTGCCGATGTCCCGGAACTTCTGCTTCAATGTCGTCCCTTCGATTTCTCTTTCCGGTTCGGTGTAGAAAAATATTGTGATCAACAGCATCACGGTGACGCATACTGCGCCGGCAAGGAACGCGTAGTTCCAGGAGATCGCTCGCAGATTTCCCATGACCATCGGGCCGAACGATCCTCCCACGTTCACCATTTGGTAAAAAATGCCGAATCCGAGCGATTTGTTGGTACCGTCGGTGACGGCGCGTATCGTTCCCGCGATCAGAGGCTTGAAAATGCCGGCCGCGAGCCCGATGGAAAGCATGGTCAGCGCGATGCCGGAGAATGTCCGGGTCACCATGAGCAGGAGAATGGAAGGCAGATAGGCAAGGCATGAGATTATCAGCACCTTTTTGAATCCGTAACGATCTGCAAAGCTTCCCGAGATAACCGGAATGCCATATGACAAAAGCAGAAAGATGCTCTGCACGACACCCAACTGGGCGCGGGTAAAACCAAGGGAAGCCATATAAATCCCGAAGCCGAAATACACGCCGTAGTAAGCGAATCGCTCCAGGACCTCAATGACATTGGCAATCCAAAACACCTTGGGAAAGGGGGTACGTTTGCTCATGCTTTCCTCCTGTCGGCTGCCGCCATCATAAACCAAGCCTGTCCCGGCTCAGGCTTTTTTTGGATTTTCGGCTTTGTTCACTCCCTGCAGGACAGAAACGCTTATAATTTATCGTCGCCTATGATCGAGCGGGCAATCCTGCCCCGGCAGGGCAATGGCATATGCGCGTGCTTTTAATATCAGGGAATCGCGAAGATGCGGAAATGCGCGTTCCGGCGCTGGGACTAGCCTGTATTGCCGCTGCCACAGAAGCTGCAGGCCATGAGGTAAACCTCCAGGATCTGCTTGTCGTGAAGAATCCCAAGTCGGCCGTCGAGGATGCTCTAAGGGATTTCCGCCCCGAAGCGATAGGCATTTCCGTCAGAAACATTGACGATCAAAAAATGCGCAAATCCCGGTTCCTCCTAGACCAGGCTCGCGAAACAGTAAGCTGGTGCAAAGAAATAAGCCATGCTCCGGTAATCCTGGGCGGAGCCGCTTTCAGCGTAATTCCCCGGCCCACGCTCGATTATTTGGACGCCGATATGGGCATCCAGGGCGAAGGAGAGACAATCTTTCCTGAGCTGCTCAGACGACTTGCGATAGGTGAGAATCTGGAGGGGCTGCCCGGCCTTTATTTGAAGGGGAAATCAATTACAGCCCGGCGCACCTTCGCCAGGAATCTGGATGCGCTACCGCTGCCTGATCCGCATCTGTTGGCGCTTTCGCTTTCCGGAGCCAGGGACGCGCCGGTTCCTGTGCAGACCCGTCGCGGCTGTCCCCTGTCCTGCAGCTATTGCTCAACGCCCACAATCGAAGGGAAAACTGTGCGCTGGCGCAGCCCTGAATCCGTGGTAGCCTGGATGAAACGATGGGTGGAAAAGGGATTCCGTAGTTTTTATTTCGTGGACAACACTTTCAATCTCCCGCCTTCTTACGCCACAGACCTCTGCTTGAAAATCATTGCAGCCGACCTGAATATCTGCTGGAGATGTATTCTCTTCCCGGGGGCGCTTGATTCAAGACTAGTCAATGCAATGGCCCGGGCCGGATGCCGGGAAGTCAGCATTGGTTTTGAAAGCGGCGCGGAACATATGCTTCGCCGAATGAACAAACAATTCGCCCCGGAAGAAGTGCGGCGCGCATCCGATATGCTCCGCCAGCATAACATCCAAAGGATGGGATTTCTTCTGCTCGGGGGCCCGGGCGAAACAAAAGAATCGGTGGAAGAAAGTCTGGCCTTCGCGGAATCATTAAAACTTGATGCTTTGAAACTGAATGTCGGCATCCGGATTTACCCCCATACGGATGTCGCGCGCATCGCGAAGGAGGAAGGGCTGATATCGTCAGATCAGGACCTCTTGATTCCCCGATTCTATGTGGTCCGGGATCTTGAAGAATGGATTTATGACATCGTGGGCCGGCATATGGCTCTCCGTCCCACTTGGGTTTTTTAATCACGATCAGGTGTACATTTCGTCCCCAGAACTCCTGTCTCTGCCCGGCGCTAGCCCGGCTGTAGGTTTTCCGGAATAGTTCTTGGGACCCAACAGATGCCCGGTTGTGGCTGGATGTCCGTTTAGTGCCAGTTTGTCTGAACGACCCGAAAGTATCAGGTGCACGGCTCAACCGTTGTTATTTATCCCTTTTCCTTTCTGATTTTCCCGCCCTGTTTTGGCCCGGGATATAAATGCTTATTAAGATCTTTTATGGACTGCGGGGGATATAAAGATGGTATGGCTCAATCATATGCGCGCGGCGGTAATTCCTCCGCAGCGCCTCGATCATCTCCGGAGTAAATCTTTCCCGCGCATTCTCCGCTAACAGCGGCTGCTCGACCGGGAATTCGGTGATCACAAAAGCAAAAGCGCGCCGCTCGATCTCGCTCAACAAGCGATTCTGATCCCAAAGGCCCGCGCGCGACAAGGCGGTAAAGTGAAATAGCTGAATGAAGATTTCTCCGCGCGCAAACAAAGCAAAACTGCCCTGCTGAGACAGAATCGGGCCGGGTTGCGCCTTCAGTATAGGGTATATCTTTACCGCCGCCCGGTTGGCAGATATATTCCACAACCCTTCCTCGAGAAAAATAAAGAGCGGCGCGTAAAAAAGAAGAACTAGGATTTGAATCGATACCAGCACCTCGCGCCCTTTGATGGCGGGCAAGCCGGCCGCCCGCAGCAAATACAAGAGCGTGGCAATCACCAATTCCAGCACATATTGCCCATGGGCGCCGACCCGGCCAAGAGAAATCCATGTGACCGCGAGGACGCTCATCACATAGCAATCCAGCGCTCCCCAAGTTCCTTGCCGGAACCTCCGCCATGAAAGAAAAAAGGCCAGGCCGATAAATAACAAAAGGGGGCCGGCATGGTGGATGAATATCTGAGGCGCTTGAAATGCGTTGTAGGGCAGATTTGCCAGCAGGACCGTATCAAGGAAAAAATGCCCTTGTGTTATCTTCTGCAGCCAAATGAAGGGAATGACGCCCGCAACCGCGAGAGTTGTCATATAGGGAACCAACCAGCGCCGGTTCTTAAAGGCCAGATAGATTGTTATCGCCAGAGGCAGCGCAACCTGCGTCTGCTTGGTGTAAAAGGCGAGCGCCGCAAGCAACGGACTGATGATGATGGTTTCCTTCCACCGATCGCGCAAAAAGAAAACCAGAGACCAGAGAGAAAACGCCACCGCCATCATCTGGACATGGCTACGGGTTGAGTTGTACAGAAACGCGGGGACCAGAAACAAAAAAAAGGCGGTCCAGATTCCGCCCTGTCCGGTTTTGTCACCCGCCCGGCTAAGGTGTATCAGAGCCCATCCAATGGATAAAGCCGCCAGGAAGGAAAGCGCCCTTGCAGGGAGGAAACTCAAGCCAGTCAATTTCAACAGGATTGCCGCCAGCGCATAATAAACGGGCGTATAGGCCGCGAATGTGTAAGGAGGAGCATCAATGCCCCGATAAATGCTTTCTCCCCTCGCCAGGCGCCAGGCCTGATTGAGCACTTCAGGGTCCGCGTCATCCCAGGAAAAATCGGATCCTATGGAAATGGCCGACCAAGCCAAAAAGCAGAATACCGCCGCAAGCGGGACCATTCGGCACAAAAGCGGCTGGATGCGCGCCAAACGGGAAGCCTGCCGGGACATGGACGCCTCGACTTTTTGTCTAATTTGCATGAGTATCGGGCTTGGCTTTGGGTGCCTGCCGCCGGGCGGCTGGTCTAAAATCGAATCTGAATTTCCATACCCGCCAGCACGCTTCCAGTACTATGGACATGGACATTTTGCTTTTTCCCGCCCGGCGTTCCGTGAAAAGAATAGGAAATTCAATATGCGTATAGCCTGATCGGTCCGCCCGGTATTTCAGCTCGATCTGAAAGCTGTAACCGTCGCTCCGAAGGTCATCGATGCCGACTCCTTTCAATGTGTCGCTGGACCAACCGTTAAAACCTCCGGTGAAATCGGCAAAATCCGACCGCAATATCCAGCGCGAATAGAGGCTGCCAAGCCTCGAGAGCATTTCCCTTCCCGCTCCCCAGTTCAGTGTCCCCCCGCCGCCCACGTATCTCGAGCCGACTATAAAATCGGCCTTTTCGGCCAATTGAAGCATGGTACGCAGATCGTTCGGATTATGGCTCCAGTCCGCATCCATCTGAATCAGGAAATCGTATCCCGCGGCCAGTCCCCACTTGAAACCCTGGATATAGGCGCTGCCCAGCCCATGTTTCCCGGGCCGGGAATGCAAGTGCAGGCGGGGAGCCTCCTCCCTTTCCTTCAATCTGAGGACCTCTTCTGCCGTTCCATCGGGGCTCGCGTCATCGATGATCAAAACATGCAGCCGGCCGTCCACGGCCAGAATCTCGGGGATCAATCTGGAAACGTTGTCCCGCTCGTTATAGGTCGGAATGATCACCAGCGGCCGCGAAGGATAGTTCATGGATCTAACTTGGACCTTTCGGAAATTACGCAAATAATTGAAAGCCCACTGCTTCCCGACCTCTTTCTCAAGCTGTCACAAGAGGCCTGGGATCAAGGGGCAAAGGCTACAGATCGCGCGTGTTTCCTCACCCTCGATTCACTTCTTGGCATTTGTTCCCTTTGCCCCCAAGGTTAGCGATCGGAGCTGGCTAGCCCGCATTTCTCACATGATTTCGTAGCGAAGCGGCGCAGACCTGCGTGGAT
>JBBISO010000171.1:0-6723 GCA_037441325.1 Acidobacteriota bacterium
AAATGTCCTTTCCCAGCCCCTGCAGGTTCATGATGGAAAGGCGTGGCGGCACGTTGAGCGCCTGATCGAGGATCCGGATAACCTCCTGCGCCACGGAACGGCGCTCGCGTTTCGCGCGGGCCTGGAGCTTTCGGTACAGTTTGTCAGGCATCGATTTCACATTGAGCACAGCCACGGCATTATTCCTCCCTAATGGAGTCATTATGGAGGAAAGCCAATCGTCTGTCAAGCGGCGTTCAGTGCTGCGGTTGAAATGCATGAGAACAAAGCGCGTGGCATGATGCATCCCGTCGAGCCTGACGAAGGAGCTCTGATCGTTTTTCCCCTTCCCTCACAAGCAAAAAGCTCAGCATCCAGTCAGAATGCTGAGCTTCGATTGTTCCATTTCGGATGAGGATGCGTCCGCCTACGCCGTCGAGATCATCCTTACTTTCATCTAATCGGCGCGATACTTGAAGGAAATGTTTACTCTTGTCCGGTAGGCAGTTACTTTTCCTTTTTCGATCGTCATGTCCAGCTTGACAATTTCGGCAATCCTTAGATCTTCGAGGCTTTTGGAAGCTGTTTCTACGGCGTTTTTGGCTGCTTCCTCCCAAGAATTCCTGCTCGTTCCCACCACTTCGATAATCTTATAAACACTCTCCTTCATAGCCAAATCCTCCTTTCGCCTAGTTTTGATTTGCGCCATAGCGGGTGGCGTCTTATCATTTCGATAAATCATCGCAAATTAAAAAGGCCCATGGGTCCGTGCCCTGAGTCGGCCCAACCCAAACTAACCTTCAGGGCCTGTCCGGCGCAATATAGTGCGTCATGATCAGGTCCCGATAGCTCCGGTAGCGCCCCTCGTCGAAGTCGAGCAGAAAGACAGAGAGCTTCTGCGGAAAAGTGCAAAGAAGATAGGAAAAATGAACGCCTGTTTATAAAAGCTGGCTCCCTATCAAATCCCGCCTTTGGTTTCTGATAAGATGCCTTATGTCATTTTCGCTGAATTTTCATTTTTATTTTTACTATCCTTTGCAACCGGATCAGAAAAAAACTGAGCGCCGCCATGGATCGGGCTCCATGCTTAAACCGCTCGCTGTGCCGCTGCCTGACCTGCTTGATCGCCACAATGCGGCCGAGGCGACTATCCCGCGCCCGGCACACCACTCCCTGCCTCAATAGGCGCGAGAATTTCGTGCGGTCCGAGTTTGGCTCCGGGCATCAGCATCATCACCATTCCCTGCTGATAAGGCTTTGAACAAAGGCTTCCACGTCCACCTCATCGCCGTACAGCCTCATGCACAGGCGGCGTTTAACCTCGATTTCCGGCAAATCCCGCGGGAAGGAGGCCAGCACCATGGCGCGCGCCGCCTCAAACATCCCGCTCCCCATTTTCAGTCTTTCGTTTCCGGAAAGAGCCATGGTTTTTTCCCGCATTATCCGGGCGATTTCGGGTGTTGTGTCATTCATTGCCGGCGAACATCTCCTCCATTAACTTGTCAACGGCCAGTGTCTTCGCACGGCTGCGCAAATAATCCAGGTCGCAATCTGCGGACAACAGGTTGCGTGCATCCCGCAACTGCATCTCAGACCGGGAATCTCTCGCCCACAAAAGCTTGGAAAGTATCAAATCCTCCCGGCTGACAATAAAAATCCGGGCATTTCCAATAGTGATCGCTCTGCGGCGGGAAAACTCTTCCTGCCGATAAGGCTCATCCTTAAGAACAATGAAATCCACCTTGATCACGCTGTCCTGATGGATCAGGCTAAATATTGAACGATGCTCGATGGCGTTGCGGACGGCCTCACTCGGGACGTAATAATCCGGCTCAAAGAGACGCACGATAGATTCAACATTTCTGTCAATGAGATCAGCGACCAGGTCAATGTCACGCGTCATGCGTGGCTGGGCATAGTAGTTCATCGCGAAAGAACCGGTCAACATGTAATGGATGCCGGCCGAAATCAACCTGCGGCTGACATCCAGCAGAATATCGAGCTCAGTTTGAGACATAAAATGCAATTATAAGCGGATAGCGGCTATATTGCCCGGCGGAAATTCCTCTTGGCAATTCAGCACTATCGCGCAGACGCTTCTAGCGGTCGGCCGCCTTTGAACTGGCGCCCTATAGCGTCACCGCGAATATCGTCTGCCCGCCGGTCATCGATACGGGATGGATAACCGACGCCGTGCGCGAACACGTGAGACAGCGTTCGGATCTGATCCGCACAGTCGAACCGGAAGGCGTCGCCGAGGTCATCGTCTTCCTCTGTTCCAATCACGCAAGGCTGATCACGGCCGACATCGCGCATCTGAGGCGACGCAAAGCATCTCGCTTGTCCTGACTCATGGCGACCCGGGGAGGATTCCCTGATCACGGTTCGAGGTCCATCTTGCGCAGCGGTGCGCGGTAGCGCGGGTGGGAACGCAGGGATTCGGGCAATGCGGCACCAAGGAAATTGAACGCAAGGATCTGGCCGTTACCGCCCTCGATTGCCTGCTCAAAATACTCTTTGGCTTTGGGCACGCTCTCTGCGGTATATCTCAGAAGCTGATAGCGCCCCCCCAGAGGGCTGTTTCGCCAGGCGCACCGCTTCTTTTTCCGGCAGAGGGCCTGATAGAGGCTTGCCTTCGACGTATTCGAGGACGAGGTAATCGGGCCACACGTCGTGCAGCTGGCAAATGAAATGGTGATTTGGCGCCGCGACGGACCTCGCTTCTTGCTTGAAGCGCTCGCTGTGCTGCTCTCTGACCTTCTTGATCGTCACGACGCAGCCGAGCCGCGCGTCCCGCGCCTTCCAGACCTCTCCCATACCTCCGGCGCCAATGGGCTCCAGAATCTCGTACGTACCGAGTTTGCTTCCAGATGTAAGGATCATATGCGTGGCTTTGCGATGCATCAGAGAAGGATGGATTTTCAGTCCTGAAATTCCGCAGTTTGTGGATCCTGTTTCCCCATGAATCCTCAAACGACTTCTATAATGATTTCGGTGCTCTGATTTGGCCCCTTTCGGAACTGTAATTGGCCCCACCTCAGGCCAAGCAAGGCATATTCCGGTCTTTTTTACCGATCTGTTTGGCATGACCCGGCGTTACAATCGGCCGGGTGAGGTCAATGACAAAAACTGGATGCTGCGGATTGCCGATGATTTTGAGCAACACTACGGGGAGCAATGCACCCGCGGTACAGCACTCGATATGCGCAAGTGTTTTGCCCTGGCGCTCGAAGTCCAGATAAGAATGCGGCGATCCCGTTGTGTCAATGACCGCGAAAGGAACTGTCGGGTATGAACAAGAAAGATAAAATACTGCTGGCGATTTCTGGATTTTTCGGCGGAATTGGTTTTACTATGCTCGCCTTTCACTTCACTTCAACCACCAAAACATCCTTAATGAAAGCCTCTATTTTGGGTCGGCGGTCTTTTTGGTGTGCCTGTTCTCCTGTTTGTGGGCTATCTTCAAGGAAGCCAAATGATAATGATAGGGAATTGTTTTTTACAAGGGTGGGGGAGGATGGCGCACGTGGCTTAAAAACGTCGCGGAAATATCCCCGATTTCAGATGGGAAGCAGATGCCGCGTACATGAAAGAGGGCCCGCGAAGGCCTATAAACAAAGGTCCGCGGGCCTAATTGCGCAACATAATCACTGCTCCAGAAACAAAGCCCAATCGGCCTTGGTCTTCCGTTCTGTGATCTCGATTGGGCGCTTCCCCGCCAATGGCTCCACGGCCATAAATACGCTGCAAACTCCGCAGCGCTCGTACTCACAATCGACCCGTTCTTCCACGCCGCGCGAGGGCGCCGCTGCCGGCTGCTCACTGCACGCTACATCTATCGCCACTTATCAATCTGGATTGACGGGCCAGGCCTCATGCCGCCAATGCTCCAGTAATTATTGTTGGATCCACCGGCAACGACGACGGTAAACGCGCCCCCCATTCCGAAACCGCCCGTTTTCGGTTTGGGTGCCGTGCCTGCCTGACCTGCCGGTTCCGCTTTGGCCCCTTCAGCTGCCTGCGGTTTAGCGACTGGAGGCATTCCAGCGGCTCCCGCGGGAGATCCCGTCACAAACTCGGTGAATTTCTCAACAGTATCATACCCGGCATCTCTCACGAAATTAGCGATCGGCGGACTCAGGACTGCGGTGGTCCCGAACATCATATCTTGCTGGTCATAGATGTCCTTGACGATCTGAGGATAGTTCATGTTGGGTCCCCAAACATTGACTTTCCAATTCTTGGCGGAAAGAATGCCCCACCCCGTGAACAGGGTGATGACGTTTTCGCCCGGCTTGAATCCGCGCCTGACAGACAATGGCGGGAATGGGGAATCCCGTTCATTCTCGGCAATGATGATGTTGATCGCGTTCATGGCATTGCCCACCGTGCCCATGTAGGTATATCCCACTTTCCCGCAATTTCCGCCGTTGATGGACAGCAGGCTCCAGGCTCTACCAATAGTCGTATTGGCGTGTGCATAGGGTCCCACGGCGCCAAGCTCGTAATTAAGTCCGATTTCGTCACGGATATTTCCATTGATTACGGCGCCCGTCATGAAGCCGTTGTCGGAAACATTGATGGCCGTCATACCGGTTGAACCGATTGCCAGAATGACGGGGAAGTATTCCGGCTTGGCGCCCGCCATCACCGCATTGATAGCTGCATCCTTTACTGTATAGGTCCATGTATCAAGGTCACCAGTTCCTGGATGCATTTTGCCGAGCTGTTCGTTGGGAGAATGGCTGGTGGCTTTCAACATCTCGGCCACCAGTTCTTCCGTCGGCAAAATGACCGGCATAAAATCGGTGAACCTCTTTTCCAAGAACAGCTTCTGGAGTTCTTCCGGCGTGCCGGTAAAGGTGAGCGGCCCTTTATCCCGCTTTAATTCGCCCGTTTTCTTTTCTTGGTCGGTCAGCGGTCTGGTCAGGTGTCCCACCAGTTCTTGCATAACCGGTTTTCCCGTAATCGGATTGATGCCTTCAACGATTTGCTTCTTGAGTTGCTCGTGCGTTTTAGCCCAAACCGGTCCGCGGAAAAACTGAATTCGAAGGTTGGGCATGCCATGGTTTAAGGCTACCTCAGCTTCCTGTTTGGCAAAATCGTAAATGATCAGCGGCACGGCGGGTTTTTTTATTGTGGATTCGATATTGATAGTCAGGGCAACTGCCCCGGTGGCGCAGACGCTTCAATGCCCCAGCCCGAGGATCACCGCGTCCCCTTTTTCACCAATCTCCGCCCACAAAGCTTTATCGACGCCGGTCATCCCGCCGGCGCTCCTCTTATATACGATGTTGGTTTTGGAATAGTTGGCCTTGAACCAGTCCATCATTACTTCCATAAGACGGTCGGTTCCGATATAGCCCGTATTCACAAAGTAGATGGTCTTGCCGTCCAACGTATCCAGGCGAGGCGCCTGCGGTTTCAGCGTGATCGGCGGCGGCGTGCCCAACGGGTTGAGCACCGTAATTTTGGGCATAGCCACCGGTTTAGCATCCGCGGCAGCCTTCTTTCCCTGCGCATTGGCCTGATTGCTCAGAGCTGAAAAACTGCAACAAAGGCCTATGCATAAGACTACAATCACTGCTATCCGCAATTTCATGCGCGATTCCTCCGTTTGTTGTTAAATTGATGCCTCCATAAGCTAATTAAATTTCAAGCAGGGCAGAATTTCAACAAAAAGACTGCATTTCGAGGCCGGGATTGGAGATGAAAAGAGGAATTCAGCGTCCGCGAAATAGGTGTCTTGAAGCTTGCCCTCTACGTGGCCGTGGCCCCATTCAGCGATTTCAACCAAACCCTCTCCCCGAAAGGCGCAACAGATTTCAATCCCGTGGGCGTCCTGATCGCGTCCCACAATTCTTTTCTCCTTATGCCAGGAGCTCGATTTTATATTGGAATTATGCCATAAAATCGTATTTTGCCTAGAATTCAGCTGAGGGATGTGCGGGCCTGCTGTAAAGCACACCATTCCTTTGGGAGGTTGCATGCGGGCGGAAATCAGGAGGGGATCGGAAATTGATGAGTTCGAAACTCGCGAGAGATGCCACATAGTCGAGCTTTCAGGTCAGGCCAGTGACGAAGAGGTTTCGATTGCGCGAGCCAGGGTCAAGCCGGGTGTCACCACTGAATGGCATCGCCTGAATGGAGTTTCGGAAAGATACATTGTCATCGCCGGAAAAGGCCTCGTGGAAGTGGGCGGCCTTGCGCCGGCGGAGGTGTTTGAGGGAGACGCCGTATTGATCCCGCCGGAGACGCCCCAACGTATTACGAACACCGGGAACACGGATCTCATATTCTATTGCGTCTGCGTGCCGCCTTTTCATCCGTCATGTTACGAATGCCTGGATTCAAAGTAAACTGCCGCGGTTTTCCCGGCGTGCGGTTGGTGGCAACCGAATTGAAGCTGGAGCTGTCAGCCATAAGCCGTCCGACGGCAATATCAAAAATAGAGCGCACGGCTCCGGAGAGCCGTGCTCACACGAGTAATGGGTGAATACTTGCGTGATTCCGCGATGACCGGTGAGTTGACGCTTTCGAAAGATCCTTGGAATTGCGAAATCAAGCAGCCTGTCCCTGTATTTCACATTATTTCCGGAGGTGATTAGCCGATGACATCCCGGACTGAAACTAAAAAATACCAGGAAGAGAATTTGCTCCTCAAAAAGCAGATTGAGGAACGGGCCGGTAAAACGGTCGAACAACTCTATGCTGAAAGAGCCAAACGAGTGAGGGACGTAATCG
>JBBISO010000172.1:0-6701 GCA_037441325.1 Acidobacteriota bacterium
AACTTATTTTTTGCCTGAAGGACAGCCGCTACATTTTTCAGGCCTAGGCCTTCGAGAGTCTTGCGCGTCGGATAGCCCGTTTTCGGATCCCAGCCCTCAAATTTATAAAAGGCGGTTTTCCACTGCTCGACGCCTTGCTCGTCCAGGTACAGGTCCGTGCAATTTTTCCATTCCCACTTCGAGCCGTCGTAAATCGGAAGCGTGCCTCCCAGCGCGGCCGAAGACGCGCCCGGCCGACACATGAAGCCGGCGAATTTCTCCATATCGCGGTGCCTGCCCTGCAGCGCAAAGATCGCTCTTTTGATATTCCAGATTTTCCGGCCGATCTCGATACCGTCGGCAAATTTAATGTCTTTTCCGGTGACGGCTTTCAGGAAGCGCGGTTCCGCCTGAGGCGTGGCACCCCTGCCGTCCGGTGTCGCCTGATTGTTCAGGTTGGAAAATGCCCAGTCGCACAGCAGGATCGATTCTTTATAGAACATTGCATAATGCTGGCGCCAGGCGACGAACTTTGCCTTATGATCGGAATAAATTCCGGTCGTGTACGCCTGCTCGGTATTCCAGCTGTAGTCGAACATGAATGGATCGCCTTCGTAAGGCAATGCTCCGGCGGCGGTCACCTTGACGAGCTCTTCGCAGGACATTGTTTTCCTCGACCCCAGGGACATATCATGATTGTTGATATCCCGGGAATCCATTAGGTTGCCGTAAGCCCACTCCACCGGAGGCATGGTCCAATGATCCACGTATCCCCACGCGGGAAGGCGCAGGATGCCGTTCAAGTCTTCCAGCCGGCCAACCTTTTCGCAGAAGCGGGCCACGCCTTCAGCCAGTAGATTACCGATGCCGACCCGCTTGCAGATCGCAACGATGAAAGCTTCGGCGAATTCCACTTGGTCGTACATCTCCATCGGCAGTGGTGCGGTGTCGATTTTTTTGCCGGGACCGATAATTCCTTTGTCATACAGCTGCTTGAAATACCAACCGGCCCCGGTGGAAGCGGGGACTGCAGGCTGGATGGGGTGATCTTTAGGGCTCGGAAAAGCCATCGGCCCTCCGAAGCAGATATCGAAGGCGTTAATTCCATATTGCTGCGCAAAATCGGCTGCCCGCCATTGATCGTTCCGCGAAGTGCGCTTGAAGGGCGGAGAGGGGAGGTTGTACCAGACCGATTCCATGCATCCGTCCGAATCCATGCCGACAATCGTGTTCCTGGTACGACAAGCCCGGTTGCAGCCCGTGCACGCGGACGATCCGGTGGCGTTGGGCCGCCCGCCGAAAGTCGTTGAATACCATTCCCGGGCATCCCGCACGGCCATAGGGTCGGCGAGTTTTATACTGCCGGTTCCGATAACCGCGATCGCCTTCAAGTTCTTGGAGCCGAAAACGCCGCCGAAACCTCCCTGCCCGGCGCCGGAGCCGCCGCCGTGAATCAGGGAACCGATACGGGTTTTGTTTTCTCCGGCAGGGCCGATGGTGACAATGGACGGCCGCAGGGTGGAATAGCGATCTCCATGTCTCTGCCATGCCGAGCCGTATCTAGCCAACGTCTTGGCTCCCTGCATTCTCCAGATCTCGTCCTGAGTCTCCCAGGTGGAAAGCCCCCACAACGGCTTGGCGTCTTCGAGTTCGACCTTGTCGTCGACAATGTTGAGGTAAACGGGCTCATCCGATTTTCCTTCGACCACCACTCCGTCCCATCCTGCGAGTTTCAGCATGGTGGAGAAGCTGCCGCCGAAATTGCTCCTGGAAAACCAGCAGATGGGCCACGCCTGTGGAGAAAGGCCGGAGACGCTGGTTCGCGCTGCGAAGGGCAAACCTGTTGCCGCCAGAGGGCCGGTCATGAGCGAGACGATGTTTTTGGAATCGAAAGCATCCTGCAGGTCCCACTCCCCCGGTGCCACGCAGAGATCCCAAAAAATGGCAGTTCCCATGCCGTAGCCTCCGCCGTAAGCCTCGTATTTCGCGGTTTCTATAGAGCTGATTTGCCTGGTCGTCAAATTGACTCTGAGAATTTTGCCTGCATATCCCGGTGTGGCCATGGGTCTCCTCCTTTCCTTACAGGGATTTGGCCGCGGGCGCGGCCGGGGAAGGTTTCGCCGCGGGAGGAGCGCCTCCCGGCGGCGCTCCTGGAGCACCCTTGGGCTGCGGCGGAGGTGCCAGATTGACGTCATATCCGCCGATGTCTTTCTGGGAGGGAAGCTCGGCAACTAGTTTCAAGGCTCCCATGGGGCAGGTGGTAACGCATGCCTGATTGCCAGAGGGTCCACCTTTTTTGCTGAAATAGGGGGCGTTGGCGCAGAGGTCGCATTTCGTGGATTTATTGATTTCCGGATTCCAGATGGTGCGATGAGGGTTGAAAGGGCAGGCGCTGAGACAGGACTGACAGCCGATGCACTTTTGGGCGTCGATCATCCGGACGTTGCCGTTGGCGGCGCTGACATGGCAGGCGCCTGTGGGGCAGTTTTTGACGCACATAGGTTCGGGGCACTGCCGGCACACGGCGATCTGAATATCGTAAGGGTAACGGGTGAGGATGGCGCGACTGACCTGGATACGGGACAAGGAAGTGCTGGTGGCGCCGTCATGGACAAGAGAGCAGGCAAGCATGCAGCTCTGGCATCCGGCGCAGCGGCGGCTGTCGTAAACCAGGTAGCCGGCCGAGAGCGGGTATGAGTTCTTGTCTGCGCCGATCGCGGTTTTTTCGGCCAGTCCGGCCGCGGCAGCCAACGCGCCGCCGGCAAGAACGGTACCGCTTCCGGCCACGAAATCGCGCCGGGAAAACTTTTTATTTTTGGTCTTCTTGATTTCAGCTTTGTGGTATGCGGCCATAGACAATTCCTCCAGCTCAATATTGCCCGGCTGTTACGGTGCTTATAGCAGGTTAGTTCTCTGTTTACAATAAATAACTCGCGAGACCTGCGGGCCCTCAGTTTTTATCGCGCGGCAGCATGGCGCAGCCGGCCTTCAAAGGTGAGATCGCTGCCGATGAATGGTGTTTGCGGATGAGGAGAAGGACGACAAGAGGATTACTGCCGGGGAGTGCGCAAATCTTCCTTTCCCGTATGATCGTCCTCACCAGCGGGCTGGTTTTCAGATTGCGTTTCTTTGCCGGTTATTCGCAAGGCCGTTTTTTCCTGAGCGCTGACCTCGGTTTTGGACAGGGGTGCTTCGGCTGAGGAGGATTCCGCATCAAATGCGGTATGGTTGATGCGGGAGAATCCTTTTTTCCGCGCCGCCTTGCGCCTTGCTTTCCAGCTTGTTTCTTGGGCCCTGCTGGCTATCTCGGCAAAGAGCAAAAAAACGATGGCAAGCCCGAGCAAAATCACCGCCCCGCCCAAGACCGCATATGTCAGCCAATCCATCCGCATTTCTCCCTTGGCCCGAATGCCTTTTTTCCATCACCATACCAAACGGCTGCAAAGGCGCTTGTTAAATTTCTGTCAACAATTGTCAAAGTTTCGGCAGGTTTCCGCCTTTGCAGTTTGGCCGCATTTCATGCCGAATTACCATTGCGGCAGCGCAACGCCTGTGCCGGCGGCACTGCCTTGCGTTCCAGGGCTTTGTTTTCATCCAATACTCTGCCTATAAATTTGAAAGGCAACGGCCGCGAATTGGAACGCTGCCGCGCGGCGGTATGATGGTATATTCCGGGAATGAGATTATCCAAGCATGCTCGGGCCGATCTCGCGCTCATCCTGATCACTTTCATTTGGGGCAGCACCTTTGCGATTGTGAAACAAAGCCTGGAATATGTTTCTCCGGTTCTTTTCGTGGCGCTGCGGTTTTGGGTGGCGGCGGCGATTGCCGCCGTTTTGCTGCGGTCCCAAATTCCCCAAATATCAGGCGCGGCGCTGCGCCGCGGTTTGTTGCTTGCAGGCATGTTGCTTGGCGGCTTCATTTTTCAAACCATAGGTTTGCGCCACACCAGTCCGTCCGATTCCGCGTTCATCACAAACCTGAGCGTTCTCCTTGTTCCCTTGCTGGGTTTCCTGATCTTCCGCCATCGGCCGAGGAAACAGACCGTCGCGGGCATTCTGCTGGCGACTTTGGGACTGTTTTTTTTGCTGGCGCAAAAGGCAGTGGTGAAAATGGGTTCGGGAGAGGGCCTGACCCTGATCTGCGCTGTTATGTTTGCATTTCAAATTTTGTTTTTGGGACGCTTCGTGTCCGCTTCGGATTACCGCCAGCTGATGGTGGTGCAATTGGCCGGCACTGCCGCGGCGTGCACCCTGATCACGCCTGTTCTTGAGACCCCGTTCATCGTTTGGAATTCGACGGTTGCGCTTAATCTCTTAGTCACGGGAGTTCTTGCGACCGCCTTTGCCCTTATTGTGCAAGCCTGGGCACAGAGATACACGAGCGCCAATCATGTGGCTCTGATCTTAAGTCTGGAACCTTTCTTTGCCGCCTTATTCGCGTTTTGGCTTCTGGGGCAGATTTTAACGGCCAAGGAATGGTTTGGGGGAATGCTGATTTTAACGGGCATTCTGGTGTCCGAGCTGCAAATCAAGCCGCCGAATAAGTAATGGCCGGCCGGAGCCTACCCTACCTTCCAGGCTGCCAGTACACCAGAACGCTCCTGACATCAGGCGGCCAAACATATCGTCCGCCTTCCCACACAAGTTTGCGGCGCAACAGGTCCCACAGGTAATCATCGTATTCGCAGGTTTCGCTCAGGTCCATATAGCGCTTCATATCTAGGAACGCTTCTTCAAGGCTTGTGCTTGTGCGCGGTTTCCACAATCCGGTGCTTTCCAGCATCACGTTGGCATAGATTCCTATCTGCAGGAGAACGTTGTAGGCGATTGTGAAATTCGGGCTGTCATGCGGGTGGCCCCAAATGTGGCGCGCCGCTTCCGCCCTGACGCCGTCGATCGATGGGGCGCGCAGAAGCAGGAAACATGTATTCCGGGTGGATGCGTCCATCTTTCGGACAAAGGCGGCCAGATCGGGGCAGGCATACATGGCATGCGAGCACAGCGAAAAGTCGTGGGGTTCGACTGATACCTCCGGCCACTCACCCTGAACAATATGAATATTCGTGATCGATTCCGCCGCCGAATCCTCGCGCATGACCCTGATCATGGAACTGGAAGGTTCCACGGCCGTGACATGCTTCGCGCGGCGGGCCATGAGAAGGGACCAGGAGCCTGTGCCCGCGCCGATATCCAATATGGTCGAGTCCGGGCCGATTTGAGAAAGAATGAATGCACGGCTGGAATCAGGCCTGGCCCAGCGGCGTTGAACCCCCGCCTTGAACTCTTCCGCCCTGCCGGCCCAAATATCGGCTTTCGGCTGAGAGTCCGATTTTCTTTTGTGATTGCGCGCTTTAATTTCCACCAACTTGCGCCACAAAGCATTCCAGTCGGTGATCTTTTCCATAGGCGCCATTCATAGATTCAGGTTTAAAGGGCGGCCTGCCGCCCGTCCCTTTGCATTATACGCGGCGGGAAAGCGTCCCCAAAAACAATGGAATCAAAAGAGAATTTTTTTGTTTTTCAGTAGAGTATCAATCCTGCCAGTGCGCCGCCAAGAACGAGCCAGGCTGAATTAACGCGGAAGCGAACCAGCAGCAACAGGCTGACCGCCAGCAATAAAGCAGTTGAAACATCGACCAAGGCCGCCCTTCCGAGCTGTAAGCTGACCACGGCCATAAGCGAAAAAGAAGCGGCCACAATACCGTCGAGAAACGCTCCCGCCATTTCGGATTGCCGGATTTTGGGTACAAACGGGCCGCTCACCGCCACAAATATAAACGCGGGCAGGAAAATACCCAGAGTGGCCCAAAAGGCCCCCGGAAAACCCCCGAGGACATAACCGATGAAAGTAGCGGTTGTGAAAAGGGGCCCGGGCGTCACCTGGCCTACGGCGACCGCGTCCAGCAGCTGGTCTTCATTCAACCAGCGCCAGTGTGTTACCAGATCAGCCCTTAAAAATGCCAGTAATACATAACCACTTCCGAAAAGCACGGATCCCACTTTGAGGAAAAACAGAAAAAGAGGCAGCAGACTGAAGGAAACGGCGGTGGTGCCTGCAGTGACGGCCAGATGTGCCGCCAAAGGCAAAGGAGCAATCTGGAGAGAGAGGAACGGATTCATTCCCGTCTTTATCCTTCGCCGCACCCAAGTTAAAAATAGGATGCTCAATCCTCCCGCAAAGAGAATTACCAGTTCATTGACTCCCGCTAAGCTCAGCAGCAATCCCGCCGCGCCGACTATTGCCAGGGATTTGCTTTTTATGGCCGAACCTGCGAGCCCCCACAGCGCTTGCAGAATGACCGCCATGACAACGGGCTTCACGCCGTAAAGGACCGCGCTTGTCTGAGGCAGGGATCCGTAACGCACGTAGGCCCAGGCGATGGCGGTGACGATGAATGCCGCCGGCAGGATAAAGCAGGTTCCGGCGGCCAGAAGTCCCGGCCACCCGGCTCGGCGCTGCCCGATATAAATTGCCATCTCCGTCGAGTTCGGCCCGGGGATGACATGGACCGCGCCCAGCAAATCGAGAAAATCCTGGCGCGAGAGCCATCGGCGTCGCCGGACCACCTCATCTTCCATTAATGCCACCAGGGCGGCCGGTCCTCCGAATCCTATCGTGCCCAGTTTTAGGAACACCAATATGATGTCTTTTAGCGGCCGTTTGCTGGAGTTCATAGCGGCATCCAGGTTGCAGTTCTGTCCCGCGCGGATCCTTTTATC
>JBBISO010000173.1:0-6652 GCA_037441325.1 Acidobacteriota bacterium
TGTTCCTTCCCCACCAGGATCACGGATACGCCATAGGCTCTGGCGGCCTGAACGGCTCCTTCGACCTCACTGAAGGGAGAATTATCACTCCCCATGCTGTCAACGGCTATCTTGATCATGCGAGCAAGGGTATAATCGAATCCCGAGTGCAATGCAATTCCGGATCTTTCAAATATTCACTCCACATCATATGCCCAATGAGTTAAAAAAAGGAGCTAAGCCCCTTGGCTAAATCTCTTCTTCGCCTTCCATAACCTGTTTGCCCTTATAATAGCCGCATTTCGGGCAGGCCTGATGGGGCGGTTTAGGGTCCAGGCACTGGGGGCATGTGCTCAGGCTGATCGGCTGCAAAAAATCGTGCGCCCGGCGCTTTCCGCGGCGCGACTTTGAGTGTCTCCTTTTGGGGTTAGGCATGAATATTATTCTCCATCATGGGGCTGATGCTTTGGGACCAAAACCCACGGGCTCATCTGTCCAGTTTTTTCTTTTTAAAATCCAGCAGGACGGACAAGCGAGAGTCGGTCTCTTCCTTCTTACAGGGGCAATCTCCCTCATTTAAATCAGCTCCACAGCGATAGCAGAGCCCCTTGCAATCATCCCTGCAAACAAATCTCATGGGCATTGCCAGCTCAATCTGTTCGAGAACCATAAGGTTTACATCAAAAGCGACGCCGTCATGATAGGCGATCTCCATGTCCTCATATTTCAGTTCAATCTCCTCATCCTCATTACTCCACTTTGGTTGTGGCAGATAGGAAAGATCAAATCTGGCGGAAAACGGGCGTGAAAACTCCTTGGCGCAGCGGGAACACTTGAATCGCATCGCTGTCTCGATTGTCCCGTCCACGTAAAGGTCCCGGTTTTTATGCCGGAGAACAAAATCCGCCGTGACCGGCTCGCTCAAGACCGCGTCTTCATGGCAAAAACCTATTTCTCCAATCGGAAAAACATGATGGATATGAAGCGGTTCCGGCTTCAGGCTCTCGATTTCAATGATCACGCGATACTCCTGCCCTCAATCGGAGGGGGAAATTACATTAACGGCGGAATCCTTGTCAAGGATAAAGGCGCGGAATATAAATACTTACGGTGCCGCGCCCGGCACGAATCAGACTCCTCTAATTGCAAACAATATCGGTTGACGGCGTCAACGGATCAGGGTTGTCTTGCAGATGATCCCGAACCGGCCTTGGACGCTTTCTGCAACTTATCCAGTTCTGCCGCCAATTGCTGCCTAAACACGCCGAATGCCGGCCCTTGTGAACTGGCATCCTTTAAGACCTTTACGGCCTCCTCTCGCTTGCCAAGGGCGACCAGGACCTGCGACAACTGCAGGCTAAGGTCTTCTTTTGGAAGATTACATTGCGGATCTCTCAGCATTCCCTCCAGGATTTCTCTGGCTCCCTTATAATTTTCGGATTTCATGTTCTCTGCTGCCAGCACCTTCTTTGCCAGATAACTGACCGTGCGGTTTCTCGAATTGCCGGCAACGGTCTCCAGGGTTTGAATCGCATCTTTTTTCTGCCCCAGCCACAACTGGGAAAGACCCAGATAGTAGCGGGCAACGACCGCCACTTTTGAATAGCCGAATCGGGAGGCAACAGAAGAAAACTCCTTAGCGGCAGCTTTGTATTTTAGTTCATCGCTTCGGAAAACGGGCGTCGGTCCCTTACGGTAAGGATCATCCGAAGCATCCGGCGCAACCTGGGCATGAAAGAAATCCATTCCTTTGCTCAACTGCTCTTGAGCTTGATCCTCCCTGACGTCAAGGTATTGAAGCCCGAGATAAATTCCAAGAGCCATAAGGACGACAACAACTGCCAGTGCGCCTGCTTTTTTCCTATTGAGGTGCAGAAATTCCACTGTCCGCACGATGGCTTCATGCACCGGATCTTCGGCCAATATTTCCTTGCGAGTAAGCTTGGTTGTTCCCACAGTTCCTTCCTTGCTGCAGGTTTTAAATAAGCGCAAAAAATATCATATTAGGCAGGCCTACGCAATCTTTGATGCGAATCGGAGCCCCACGCTAAATATCAAGATTCAAAAGAATCGCTCCCGCAGCTTATGGCGCGCCAAGATATATCCAAAAGCATAATGCGGGCATTAAAATTTGGGAAGTCTGATGTTATCATGTTGGCTCTTTATGGATTATAAGGCGAGCGCTGAGTTGTTATACTTAAGTGTGGAATCCTTCAGGAGGGATGGATGAAAAAAGAGTTTTTGCCTTTGTTGTTTTTAGGCGTTGCGATACTTCTTTCGATAGGTTTTTCCATTGACGGATCGCGCGCCGCCGATAGCTCCAAAATCGCCATTGCATACAGCGGCAACGTTTTGGGATACATGGAGCCGTGCGGCTGAGTTGAAACCGGAGAACAGCTCGGAGGGCTGTACAAGAAGTCGACCTACCTCGAGCAATATCGAAAACATCAAAACGGTCTTGTGGTCGTGGACTCGGGCGATTTATTGAATGAAGACGAGGAAATTCCGGAGTCGGTTCAACAAGCTTCCCGGCTGAAGGCGGACATGATCGCACGAGTCTATCAGCAAATAGGAATTGATGCCGTTAACGTAGGGGATCTGGACTTGGTTCTGGGGGTCGATTATCTGAAGGAATTGGAAAAAAAGCACAGCTTCCCGTTTATCTCGGCTAACCTGGTTGATGAAAAAGAAGAGCTGATTTTTAGGCCCTATGTAATCAAGAGTGTCAACCGCAAGAATATCGGGATATTCGGAATTATGGGCGATACCTCCGAAATGGCATCCAAGGTAAGCCAGATTACCGGCGAAACCGTAAGTATCCAGGATCCGCTGAAAGCTGCGGAAAAAATCGTGAAAGAGCTTATCGGAAAAGTCGATTACATCATCGCCTTGACCCATCAAGGGACCAATCGGGATTGGGTCATCGCAAGGCGGGTCAAAGGAATCGACCTGGTCGTCGGAGGGCATGACAAGCAAAAAACCACGGAACCTTACGAGGCTGAAAAGACCTTGCTTGTTCAGGCCGGGGAAAAGAATCAATATCAAGGCATGCTCGAAATCACCATGAACGGGACCAGAGTTTTCAGCAATACCCTCGTGCCGTTGGGAGACGAAATCGGCGACGACCCCAAAATAAAGGCCATGATAAACGAATACAACGACAAGATTGCCGATATTTATGGCGGTTCAGGCGAGGAGACGCCGCCTCCGGCCAATGTTGCGCGGCGGGTTACCGTATGCGAGCCCTGCCACGCCAATCAGGTCAAAAGCTGGCAGGCCACCGATCATGCCAAGGCTTACAGCACCCTGGTCGGCAAATCCAAACAGTACGATCCCAAATGCCTTGCCTGCCATACAACTCGCTTCGAGCAACCTGAAGGCTTTTCGATGAAAGCCCAGCAGCCGGAATTGATGAACGTTCAATGCGAATCCTGTCACGGCTTCGGCAAGGAACATATGAGTGAAGGCAAACCCATTCCCGTAGCCAAACCGGGGATCGATCTCTGCCTTAAGTGTCACACTCCCGACCGCTGCCCGGATTTTGACGCTGATTTCCCGCAGCTCATGCAGAAGATCAAGCATTGATCCGCACTCTCAGGATTTCGCGCCGGGGAGACACAAATGGATGCAGATTCAACACGCATGCCTGTGAGGACGGCTCACCAAAGCCTCCCTCACAGGCACGTCAAGGAAGCCGAAGCACAACAGCATGAGCCGATGCTTCATTCGTGGGAGATTCCTGCCAGAAGATCCCTTGTCAGTTCCTGCAGACCGAGATCCGCCAAAACTTGTCGAGACGGCACTCCGGTTTTTATATCCCACCCCATGGCTTTGAAATATCCCGCCCGCAGAGCGTGGAAATCTATCTTGGGAAGAGGAGCCGATCCTGATGCAATCGGTTCCTCCTTGATCCTTTCGGGCAGGTCGATTTGGTCCGGAGTCAATCCTTCCCTGGCGTTAAATGCCTGGCGAAGCGTCAGAACTCTGCGCCCGGCTTTCAGCGCCTCCTCCCATCCGAAATCCCACCCGGTCACACAGGCGATCAGCTCCGCCAGTTCCGGCGGCGGCGTATTGACCGTGTAGAGAGCGCACATCCCGGCGTCATCGAAGAGTTGTTGATATGCATAACCTATGGAATACATCGTACCTTTTTTGTCGAAATCATCGAAAGGATTCATTTTGGGTGCTTCCAGGGCCGGATCGCTTCCGATCGGCGCGCCGTTTTCAAGCATGCCGGTAATCTGGCTGTTCATGTGATGCGCAGGGTTTGCATCGGAAATAAACGCGGTCCCGCCCGCGGGGCTCATGCGCGGATCGTGGAAAGCGATGCCCTTCCCTCGTATCGCCATAGCATATTTTTCAGAACCTTTGCCGATCCTCTCCGCCGCCTTGGCAAGGCCGTCGGCCAGCACCGCGCCGAAACCGTTTCTTTTTGCTATCTTCTCCGTGAGCGCTACGATCGCCTCGGCGTTGCCCCATACAAGTTCAAGACCGTCGGCTTCCCCTTTGGAAATCAGACCGTTCTCATAGCATTCCATGGCGTAGGCAATTGCCGTTCCTGTGGAAATGGTGTCAATGCCGTAGCGGTTGCAGATATCATTTGCTTTGATTACAGACTCGAGGTTGTCGTTCACGAGAAGGCTGCCCAGTGCAGCCAGAGATTCATATTCGGGCCGGTGCATTTCCCCCGGTATGGAAAAGGGACCCTGCTTTTGCTCGATGATGGCTCCGCATCGGATCGGGCATGCCTGGCATGCATAGGCGCTCTTTTTATATTTGTTCATATTGGCGCTATCGAGGCTTGCCGCCGCGGGCATTGCCGCGGTGCCGCTCAGCCGCCAGTTCTTAACCGGTGAATCCCCGATCGACACCAGGAAGCTGAGCGCGCCGCCCGTGCCCGCCGCTGTCAGTCCGTTGGCAAATTCGCTGGCTTTAAGGACGGAACGGTACCGCTCTTCAATCTCCTTTAATTTATCCCGGTGGGCCACCGCAATTTTTTGGACGCCGCCTTTGACCGCGAATGCCTTAAGTCTCTTGGAACCCATGACAGCCCCGGAGCCTCCGCGGGCAGCCGTTCGGCCTTTTTCGCTTACAATCCCCGCCAACCATGACTTCGCCTCGCCGGCGGGGCCGATGCACGCGATCTTGACCTTTGCATCGCCGATTTCCCGGTGGATCATGTCCCCCGTTTCATAGGTATCCTTGCCCCAAAGCCCGGAGCCGTCTCGTAACTCTGCTTTCCCATCCTTAAGCAACAGGTAAACCGGTTTCGGCGAAATTCCGCTGAAAAAAACTGCATCATATCCTGCCGTCTTGAGCTCCGGACCGAAGGTTCCGCCGCCATTGGACTCATTCCATGCGCCGGTCAAGGGAGATTTGGTCACGACCCCGTACCGGCCGCTTCCGGGAACCGAGGTTCCCGTCAACACGCCGGCCACAAAGCCCAGCATATTGCCTGGCCCGAGCGGATCAACTCTCGGTTTCATCCGCTCATAGAGAACTCGAATGCCCAGGCCGTATCCCCCGATGAATTCGCGGCAAATCTTCTCCGGAAGGACTTCCTCTTGAATCGAACCGCTGCTGAGATCCACAAAAAGCATTTTCCCCGCATAGCCACCGAACATAGCTACCCCCAATCGTTGAATTCTGACGCAGCGCTTTACTTCCTGTGCATAGATATCTTTGCTTTTTCCGTTGTGGCAGTATACTACAACACTCCGAGGCCTGTTTCAGAATTAAGGGGCTTCCTCGTATTGCTCAGTGTTTCAGCCGCGCCCAAACCAAATTTTTATAGAGGTTATTATGTCCATACAGGAAATACTCGCAGCAGAGCTGGATCCAAAAAAATTTATTGAAGAACAATCAGAACTTATATCCAAGATTGTCGGCCCGAACCTTGCCATCAATGCTTTGTCCGGCGGAGTGGATTCCTCCGCCGTCACGCTGATAGGGCATAAGGCTTTGGGCGGCCGGCTCCAGACCTATTTCATCAATAATGGTCTGATGCGCGAAGGTGAACCCGAGGGTGTCGTATCGTTGTTTCGCGATCTTGGGGTTCCCGTGCGGCTGGTCGATGCGCACGAAGAGTTTTTCAGGGCGTTAAAAGGAATCCGAGACCCGGAGGAAAAGCGCGAGGCGGTTACGCAAACTTTTTATAAAAGGGTTTTCGGCCGGCTTGTGCGTGAAACCGGGGCGAAATATCTTCTTCAGGGCACCATTCTGACCGATGTAGACGAGACCATCGCGGGAATAAAACGCCAGCATAATGTTTTTGAACAGCTCGGCATCAATCCGGAAGACGCTTTCGGTTACCGGATCCTCGAGCCGCTCGTGCAGCTTCGCAAGGACGGCGTGCGAAAGGTTGCCGAGGCATTGGGGCTGCCGCCCTCGGTTTACAAAAGGATGCCCTTTCCCGGACCGGCCCTGGCCGCCCGCGTAATCGGTGAAGCGACTCCCGAAAGAATCGCGCTGGTCCGCAAGGCAACGGCCATAACGGAAGAACTGCTTTCGTCCATCCAGGCTTTTCAATATATGGCAATTCTGCATGAGGATCGCGTTACCGGGATGCGCGAAGGCAAACGCGATTTCGGACAGCAGATTGAGATCCGCTGCTGGGACAGCCATGACGCGCGCCGCGCGCTGCCGACTCGCCTGGAGTGGGAGGTTCTCGAAA
>JBBISO010000174.1:0-6619 GCA_037441325.1 Acidobacteriota bacterium
GTCTGCCGCCACCGTGCGCATGCTGAAATCGTTTTTCCCCGCACGCACGCGTTCTTGCCCGAGCCGCATCAAGTCCGAAAAACCCATGACTTCACCGGCGGGCCGCGTTTCATCCATATTGAGGATATGCCCAAGTTGCGGCAGTTTCGCGCGCAGATCCAGGATCATCTCCAGGTGTTTGTCGTCGCAAATCAGCGCTTGAGCGCCGGACATATAGAGGATGTTAAAAACCTCGGCGGCCCGCAAATCTCTGTCGATCGGAACGGAAACTATTCCCGTGCATGCCGCCGCCAGATAAGCGGCCGCCCATTCCGGCCGGTTATCACCGACGATGGCAAGTTTGCTCTTGACGGGCTCGAGCCCCAAAGCCGCCAATCCGCAGCCGGCCTGCTCCACGGTGTCGTGCAGCTCCCGGTAGGTAATCGGGATCCACTTCCCGGATTTCTTGTATTGCAGCGCGATCTTGTTGCCGAATTGCTGCGTGCTTTTCAGGAACATGTCCCGGATATCGGAAATCGGCTGCGGGGGATAAGGCGGATATTTTCCTTTTAGATCCGCCGAGATGCGGATTTTTTCCCGGACCATAGCTTTACAGGGCCTCCAGCATTTCCCCGCGCCACCCCAAGCATGTCGGGGCGCCGGCAATTCCTTCAATTCAGATGCGGATTCTCGGGTTTGATATGTTCGAATTTACGAACCAGCACAAGTGCCTCGAGCTGCTGCTGCAGAACGGGTATCAGCAAGTCGCACCGCTGGGAAGTAGCGTTGATTTCCAGCAATGTTTGCTTCTGCTCTATGGGGAGGTTCAGGGTCATGGCCACCATGTTCACCAGCGACTCGAAGTCCAATTGAGGCATAAATTCCCAAACTTGCTGTTTCACACCCGTGGCCAGCTCCGTGAATCTGGCGAAAAGGCTCCCCAAATGATTGTGACGCTTTATGATGTCGGCCGAGCGCTCGTCATAAGCGACATCCTCCAGCCTCTCAACTTCGGCGAGTCGGTAAGGAGAATGCTGGACTTCCCGCACAAACCGCACGCGGTGGATTCCGACCACCACAATGTTGTACTTGCCGTCTTCCAGTTCTTCATAGGTTTCAATCTTTCCCAGGCAGGCGACCGTGTGCACGGCCGGCAGTCCGGCCCGATTCAACTCCGGACCGGGCCGCAGCAGTGCGATCACCAGTTGCTTGCTTCCCGCGATAGCCTCCCGGACCATGATCCGGTATCTCTCTTCAAAGACATAGAGAGGCATCGGGGTCCTGGGAAACAGCACCACATTGGGCAAGGGGAAAAGCGGCACGATCATTTCATTCCGATATTATTCCCCGATCGTCCCTCCGTCAACGCAAACAAAGGGGCCGGTGGCATCCTGATTTCATGAGGTTTCGGGCCGAGCGGCTCGCAAATGCGGCGTTCATCGTCCGCAATTTTTCAGGGACGGGAGAGGACAGCCTGGATGATTCAATGCTCGCCTGGGTGCAGCGCGGCACCAAAAACCGGCTCCTATGGCCCTAAAAGGCGACCTTTTGCATGCGGCTCACGGCCTCCTCGATTCGCTCCTTGCTCACTGTGAGGGCCATTCTCACATAACCTTCCCCGGGCTCACCGAAACCGCTTCCCGGAGTGGTCACGATTCCCGCCTCGCGCAAAAGCAGCGTCGTGAATTTCTTGGAATTATATTTGGGAGGAACCGGGCACCATACGTAGAAGGTGGCCTTCGGCAACTCGGGACTTAGGTTCATTGCCCGCAGGCCGCCGATTAGAGCATTACGCCTCTCCTGGTAAATTGCCTGCATTTCCGCGACGCAGCTTTGATTCCCCTCAAGAGCCGCGATGCCGGCATATTGGACGGCGTTAAAAGCTCCGGAATCGATGTTGCTCTTGATCTGCCCCAAGCCATTGATCAATCCCGCATTACCCACCGCGAAGCCTAAACGCCAGCCGGTCATGTTGTACGTCTTTGACAAGGAATGGAATTCTATTCCGATTTCCTTGGCGCCCGGAACCTCCATAAAACTCAGAGGCCGATATCCGTCAAAGGCCATTTCAGTATAGGCGGCGTCATGGCACACAACCAGGCCGCATTCATGGGCAAAATCTACAACCCTAAGAAAAAAGTCCCGTTCCGCCGTTGCTCCCGTTGGATTGTTGGGATAATTGATGAACATCATCTTTGCTCTGCGGGCAACGTCGGCTGGAATCGCCTTCAGGTCCGGCAGAAACCCATGTTCGCAACTCAGAGGCATGAAATAGGATTCGCCGCCGGCAAACATCGTCGCAATGTGGTAGACGGGGTAGGCAGGACTCGGTACCAGGACCAGGTCTCCCGGATTGATGAAAGCGAGCGGAAAATGGGCTATTCCCTCTTTGGATCCGATCAGAGTCAACACCTCGGCATCCGGGTCCAGCTTCACCCCGAATCGCCGCTTGTACCACCGCGCGACGCTTCCCTTGAAATCATTCATGCCCGAATAGGAGGGATATTGATGGTTGGCGGAATCATGCGCCGCCCGGTTCAGCTCTTCAATGATATGCTTCGGCGTCGGCAGATCGGGGTCGCCCACTCCCAAATTAATGACATCCACGCCTTCGGCCATTAGTTCCGCTTTGAGCCGGTCTATTTCCTGAAATAGATAAGGGGGAAGCAGCTGCAATCTGTCCGCCCGGTCGATCATTCCCTGGACCTCCAAATATAATTTCCTATAGATCTCCTACAGGGTCTCATTCCAAAGTTCCGCTTCGTAGACCACCCGGGCCTCTCCCTCCAGAAAAACCTCTTTGAATCGGGTCTCATCCCGATGCTTGGCCGAACGCTCCATGCCAAAATAAATCGTCAAGCACTCCCCGCTCCGCGTCCGGACTTCAACCGGGGGGACGACCCGGTCCCGGGCCGCGGAAATCAGCGCGGACGCTATGGCACCGGTCCCGCACGCGAGAGTCTCCCCTTCCACGCCGCGCTCATAAGTGCGCACGGAGAGGTGATGCCCATCTCGCACCCAAACGAAATTGGCATTTGCGCCTTCCGGCCGGAAGCGCGGATGGAACCGCAACGCCCGCCCCCAGCGCGCAACATCGGCCGATGCCAGCTCCTGTTCGTCCGCCGCGAAACTGACAAGGTGAGGAACGCCCGTATTGATGAAATCCAGATCAAAGTTCTTCCCGTCCGCGTCAACCCGAATATCCGTCTGCAGGCTGTGGGGCAGGGTCACCTGAACCTTGACTTTGCGGCCGGATATCTCCGCTGTGATTATTCCGGCCAGAGTACGAAACGACATGGCGGGCCGGGTGACAATTCCCGTGAGGTATGCGAATCGCGCTGCGCAGCGGGCGCCGTTGCCGCACATCTCCGCCTCGCTGGCATCGGCGTTGAAGAAGCGCCATTTGAAGTCCGCCGCGGGATCATTTTCAATCAAAATCATCCCGTCGGCGCCGACGGAAAGCTTGGGGCGGCAGGCCTGCCGAACGAGCTCTCCGCAATGGTCCGCGTCGACTATTCCGTGCCGGTTATCAATGAGAATGAAATCGTTGCCCGTGCCGGTCATCTTAAAAAAAGGTATTTTTTGTGCCGCTCCCCGGGTCATAAGCACGCTGTCCCCTGAATAAAATCGGGTATCGATTCCCCGCGGATGAGATCCTCCTGAGATTCCCGTTCCCGCGTAACATGGAAGCGATCCTCATGGACCAGGACTTCCGCGGCTCGCATCCTGGAATTGTAATTGGAAGCCATGGAAAAACCGTAGGCGCCCGCGCTCATCACGGCCAGAATCTCTCCCGGCTCAACCGCGGGCAGCTCGCGTTCCCGGGCAATGAAATCCGAAGACTCGCAGATCGGGCCGACGACATCCATAATGCGGAATTCCCGCGTCTTTCTGGCCAGCGGCTGAATCGCATGATAGGAGCCGTAGAGGCTGGGCCGCACCAGATCATTCATGCCTGCATCGACGATGATGAATTCCTTGCTTTCCGTCTTCTTGGTATAGAGCACCCGGGTCAGGAGCACGCCTGCATTTCCCACAATAACGCGCCCCGGTTCCAGGATCAAACGGCACCGGAGAGCTTCCAGTTCCCGCACGATCGCGCGCGCATACTCGCTGGGATGCGGCGGCGTCTCTGCGTGGTAGGAAATTCCCAATCCTCCTCCAAGATCCAGGTAGTGAATGCGGATCCCGATTTTTTCCAACCGGCTGACCAGCAACTTCAGCCGGTTAAGGGCCCCGACAAACGGGGCCGTGTCGGTCAATTGGCTTCCGATGTGGCAGTCAACTCCGAAAATCTCGATATGCTCCAGATCCATGGCCCGCTCGTAGGCTTGTAAAGCCTGCTCAACGTCGATTCCAAATTTGTTTTTCTTGAGCCCGGTCGTGATATAGGGGTGTGTCTTGGGATCGACATCGGGATTCACGCGAAGCGCGATTCGCGCCTGGTTGCCCATAATGCCGGCCCGGCGGTTAATGGTTTCGAGTTCCTGGGCGGACTCGATGTTGAACATGAGAATGTCTTCGCGCAGCGCGTAGTCGATCTCGGCTTGCGTCTTGCCGACCCCCGAGTACACGATTCGATTCGCGGGAATGCCCGCCCGCCGCGCCCGGAAAAGCTCTCCGCCGGAAACGATATCGGCGCCTCCGCCGAGTTTGGCGAACAGTCCGAGGATCGCCAGATTGCCGTTGGCCTTTACCGAATAGCATATTAGATGAGGCAGGCTTTCAAACGCTCCGTCAAAGACTCTGAAATGATGCTGCAAGGTCGCGCAACTGTAGACATAGCAGGGCGTTCCCACTTCGCGGGCGATTTCCCGCAGAGGGACTTGTTCGCAAAACAACTCATCCCCTTGGTATTCAAAATGGTGCACGCAGGCAATTCTCCTTGATTTCCCCGGCCCCGCCACAAAACCGCCGCCAACCGCCGGGCAGAAGCACCTACCTTATAGGATAATCCCTTCAGGCGCACAAGCGGAAACGGAGAAATGGGCAGCTTATGCAATCATAAAAAGGAGGCGCCGCCAATAGTTACACCAATTCCAGGAACCCGTAAGGAGTGGTATATTGATTTGCCGACGGCGGCAAGATAACGTCAAAGGGTGGGTACAGCCCGGGAACAAGCAACCGCGATTGCGTTTATGGGAGGATCCTATGGGTACCAGAGGTCGGGAAATAATCGGAATGGATCTCGATGAGCTGCTCAAGCTTCTGAATGGAGCATTCGCCAGCGAATGGCTTGCCTATTATCAATACTGGCTCGGGGCCAAAGTCATCAAAGGGCCCATGAAAGACGCGGTGGCGGCCGAACTCAACCTCCACGCGACCGAAGAGCTGAACCATGCGCTCATGCTGGCAACCCGCATTGTGCAATTAGGCGGTATGCCGGTTACCGATCCCAAGCAATGGTTTGCGTTGAGCCCATGCGCTTACGATGCCCCTGAGGATCCCTATGTAACGGTCTTGCTCGATCAGAACATCGCCGGTGAGCAGTGCGCGATTTCGGCCTACAAGAACCTCATGGACGTCACCAAAGATAAAGACATGGTCACCTACAATATGGCTCTGACGATTCTCGAGCAGGAAGTGGAACACGAAGAGGACCTTCAGTCCTTGCGGGAAGACCTGGAGTTAATGGCAGGCAGGGGAATCGGACGAACCAGAAGCAGCAGCAATTAAGACTGGATTAGGGCCGCCGCAGCGGCCGCAGGGGCTTTTTGCCACTTTCCGGACCGCCCACTATAATGGATTTTGCCATGGAACCTGAGAAAGCCGGTCTGGAGCCGCAGCTCCTGTCCGAAGATTTAGGCGAGCACGCTGAAATCGCGAAGAGCGACACGACGGAAATCACCAGATATGACCCTCTGCGTCGCTACCTGGCCGAAATCAGGCGATTTACCCCGCTGGACAGGGAAGAAGAGCATTCGCTTGCCCTGCACTACCAACAGACGGGGGACAGGGAGGCGGCCTATCGTCTGGTGACCTCGAATCTAAAACTTGTGGTAAAGATAGCGATGATCTACCACAAAGTCTATCACAGCCTCCTCGATCTCATTCAGGAAGGGAATCTCGGATTGATCCAGGCGGTCAAGCGTTTCGATCCGCATCGGGGCACACGCCTCCCCACCTACGCGGCTTGGTGGATAAAGGCTTATATCCTGAAGTTTCTTCTCGACAATGCCCGCATGGTCAAGATAGGGACCACCAATACGCGGCGAAAGATCCTGATGAACCTCAATCGGGAGAAACGGGAATTGGAAGCAAAGGGGATCGTTCCCACTTCCAAGCTGCTTGCGGAGAATCTTGGCGTTGACGAAGAGGAACTACTGCAAGTGGAGCAGGGCATGGCGGCAGCGGACGTTTCGCTGGATGCACCGATGGGGGATAAAGACGCCGACCTGCATTATATCGATACCCTTCACCTCATGGAACAGAGAGTGGATGAAAAAATCGCGCGCGGCGAATTTCGCCAACTTCTGGAAAAGAGGTTTGCAGAGTTCGCCGAAAAGCTTTCCGAGCGCGACCATGTGATACTGACCCGAAGGCTGATCGCCGATACGCCGGAAACTCTTCAGCAAATTGCCGACCAATACGGGGTCTCGAGGGAGGCGGTACGCGTGGCGGAGAAAAAACTGGTCTCCAA
>JBBISO010000175.1:0-6496 GCA_037441325.1 Acidobacteriota bacterium
TAAGGAACTTCAGCAGAACGGAGTCTCAGTAAAGATCGAGAAGGCCTCCAATGCTTCTTTCTTTTATGTATTTCTTTCCTCATGGCTGCCCTTTATTCTGCTGATCGGCTTCTGGATATTCCTGATGCGGCAGATGCAAAGCGGCGGGAATAAAGCGCTCTCTTTCGGAAAGAGCCGCGCCCGCCTTTTGTCAAGCCAGCAGAAAAAGGTCACTTTCAAGGATATCGCGGGAGTCGAAGAGGCAAAGGAAGAGCTTACTGAAATCATTGAATTCCTCAAAGAGCCCCAGAAGTTCCAAAAGCTCGGCGGCCGCATCCCGAAAGGCGTATTGCTCATGGGGCCTCCCGGCACAGGTAAGACTTTGCTTGCCAGAGCGATCGCCGGCGAGGCAAATGTGCCGTTTTTCTCCATCAGCGGCTCGGATTTCGTCGAAATGTTTGTCGGGGTTGGCGCCAGCAGGGTACGCGATCTCTTCGAGCAGGGGAAAAAGAACGCACCCTGCATCATCTTCATCGATGAAATCGACGCCGTAGGTCGGCACCGCGGCGCGGGACTCGGCGGCGGACACGACGAGAGAGAGCAGACCCTCAACCAGCTGCTGGTGGAAATGGATGGTTTCGAGTCCAATGACGGAGTAATTCTTATCGCCGCGAGCAACCGCCCTGACGTGCTGGATCCGGCTTTGCTGAGACCCGGTCGTTTTGACCGGCAGGTGGTCGTGCCGCTGCCTGATATTCGCGGGCGCGAAGGAATCCTGAAAGTGCACACCCGCAAGATACCTATCTCCGAAGATGTTAACGTTACGGTGATTGCCAGAGGGACCCCCGGTTTCTCAGGCGCCGCTCTTGCCAATCTGGTTAATGAAGCGGCGCTGAACGCCGCGCGCTATAACCGAAAAGTCGTCGCGATGAGCGACTTTGAAGGGGCCAAAGACAAAGTGCTCATGGGCAAAGAGCGCAAGTCGATGGTCATAACCGAAAGCGATAAAAAGGTCACTGCCTATCATGAAGCCGGCCATGCGCTGGTTGCCTTCCTGGTGCCTGAAAGCGACCCGCTGCACAAAGTGACCATTATTCCGCGCGGCATGGCGCTGGGCTTGACACAGCAGCTTCCGGAAACAGACAAGCACAATTATACCAGGGAGTATGTCGAGGGCCAGATTGCCATACTCATGGGGGGACGTTGCGCTGAAAAGATGTGCCTGGGGCTGGAAACCACGGGAGCAGCCAACGACATCGAAGTTGCCACGGAACGCAGCCGCAAAATGGTGACCGAATGGGGAATGAGCCCGGCGATGGGCCCCTTGGCTTTCGGGAAAAAGGAGGAACAGATATTCCTCGGCAGGGAAATCGCGCAGCATCGCGACTACAGCGAGGACACCGCCATCCGTATCGATCGGGAAGTCAAGAGGATTGTCGAAGAAGGTTACAGCCGGGCCTGGAAGATTCTGGAGGATAACAGGGAAATCCTTATCCGGCTGGCCACCGCGCTTTTGGAATATGAGACCCTGGACAGTTGGGAAATCGAGGCAATCATCAAAGGTCAACCATTAAAACCCAAAGCCGCAGCCGCTTCGGATATGGATTCCGAAGGACGGCCCGCAAAAGAAAAGACGCCGGGCCATTCCCCGCTTCCGCAGCTGATCAATCCCAAGGGGAAACCCGCAACCGCTTAGACCGCATTTCTCAAACCGTTTCTCGGCGACGCGGCGCAGAGATCGGATCAACTGCCATGTCCGCATCACATTCACGAAAACCCTATAAGATCCGAGCAAGAGATTACATCCTGGAAGTGGGCGAGCGAACGGCCCTAATGGGGATTCTTAACGTCACTCCCGATTCATTCTCGGATCAGGGACGTTTTTTCGCTCCGGCTGCCGCCATTGATCGGGCATGGCAGATCGCGGAGGAAGGAGCGGATATTCTGGATATCGGCGGCGAATCCACCCGCCCCGGATCTTCGGGTATCAGTGTGGAAGAGGAAATGAACCGTGTTCTGCCGATTCTTGAGGCCCTGGCGCTGGACGGCAAATACCCCATTCCGATTTCCGTGGATACATCAAAAGCGCAGGTGGCCAAGGCCGCCCTCGAACGCGGCGCTTCCATGATCAACGATGTAACCTCCCTGAAAAAATCCCCCGAAATCGCGACTGAAGCAGCCAAATGCGGGGCGGCTTTGGTCCTGATGCATATGCGGGGTGAACCTCAATATATGCAGTCCCTCCCCCCGAGCGAGGATATTTTGGGCGATATAGAAATCTGGGCCCGGGAAGCCGTGGCGCGGGCATGCAACTCCGGCGTCGCTCCCGACACAATCGTGTTGGATCCAGGTATCGGCTTCGGAAAAACCGCGGCTCAGAACGCCGAGATCCTCATGCGCCTGGACCGCCTGGCCGCCGCCGGATTCCCAATCCTGGTGGGGACCTCAAGAAAATCATTTATCGCGGCAATTGTGAAAAAGCCTCACGATCAACTGGTTATGGGAACCGGTGCCACGGTCGCCGCCTCCATCGTCTCTGGTGCGCATATCGTGCGCGTGCACGATGTGGCGGCGATGCGTGAAGTTGCCGATGTTGCCGACTTTATAGTCAAGGCGGGGCCATAACTCCCGCATTCTTGCAGTGCAGGAATGCATTTGCTATTCTCGAAGCCCATATGTCCGTCCAAAAGATTAAGACCCTGGAGGAAATAATCCGTTTGCGGGCCGAGCTTCGAGAAGCGGGCAAAAAAATCGTCTTCACCAATGGCTGCTTCGATATCCTGCACATCGGCCACGTTCGTTATCTCAATCAGGCGCGTTCCCATGGGGATGCACTGATCGTGGGACTCAATAGCGACAGCTCGGTGCGGGAAATCAAAGGTGCTTCGCGCCCGGTCGTTCCAGAATCGGAGAGGGCCGAAGTTCTGGCGGCTCTGGCATGCGTGGATTATGTTTTTATATTCTCCGACCAGACTCCGCAGCATGTGATTGACGCAATCGTTCCCGACGTGCTTATCAAGGGCGCCGATTGGGAAATTTCCGATATTGTCGGCCGCGATACGGTTGAGAGGGCGGGCGGCGTCGTGCTCAACATCCCTTTAGTGGAAGGTTCCTCAACCAGTGAAATAATCCGGAAGGTGCTCCGGGATTTCGGGCGGCCCCGCACATAAAGAGCTTAGCTCGCTCCGCTCGCTAACCTTAGGAGCAAAGGGAACAAATGGCCGGAAGTGAATCGAGGATGAGGAAAAAGGCGCTATCTGTGCCTTTTGTCCCTTTATCCCTTGGCCCCTTGTGACCGCCTGAGAGAGCGCGTCGGGAAGCAGGGCGCTTTCAATTTCTTGTATAATTTCCAAGACGTGGAATTAATCCGCCGACCGGTATTAACGTGATTCAACTGAAAAAAACGTTTGAGGCCGCTGCCGCGAGCGGCGCTCTGCGACAATTGGAGGCGCGGCTGCAGGAGGGATGCCGCGCCATTACCCTCTCCGGAGCTGCCGGAGGCGCCAGAGCGTTGGCTGTCGCTAAAGCCGTATTGAGCGAAAACCGTTCAGCCGCAATTTTTGTCCCGTCGAATCAGGAAGCCCAAGACCTCGCCCAAGAGCTCCGGTTTTACATCGATATGCTGTCGCCGACCCCTATCGAGATTATCCACCTGCCCGGGCTCGAGGTTGATCCTTATAAAGGATTATCGCCCCACCCGGAGATCGCCGCTGCCCGCGCAACCGCCATCCGGCGGCTCCTTCAGGACGGATCCAGAATCCTAGTCGCCTCCGCCAAGGCCGCTGCGGTCCGCTTGCACAGACCGGAGCGATTTCTAAATTACTGTTTCACCCTAAAGCAGGATGAGGAAATGTCGCCGGATATGATACGCGATTACCTTTTGGAGAGCGGATATGTCGAAGATGATCCGGTGACAGACCCCGGGGAATTTTCCCTCCGTGGCGGAATCCTGGATATCTTTCCCCCGCACGCCGACAAGCCGGTCCGCCTGGAATTTTTCGGAGACCGGATCGAATCCATTCGGCTTTTCAGCGCCGATTCGCAGCGTTCCGTCGAATCGATCGGCAGCGTTGAGATCATTCCGATGCGCGAGTTTTGCTTCCACCGTGATTTCCTGCGTCACTGGGCTGAAAAAATTCCATCTCTGTGGGGCGCGCCCTTTTTGGCTCATCTGGAAGAAGAACTCGCCCTGGCGCGGCAGAATGAGTTATTCCCCGCTTTTGAATTTCTTCTTCCTGCCGCCGACCCTTTGGAAAAAACCATATTCGATTATGTGCAAGGATATCGCCTTATCATTTTGGAACGCGAAGCCCTGGAAAATACTCTGGCCAGGCATCACGCGGAGCTGTACGAGCGGTATGTGGATCGAATCGAAGCATACAAGCCGGTCCTTCCGCCGGAGCGCATCTATGTGACTCCCGATGAGTTCAAAACCTCAAGCGAGCAGTTCCCCCGCTTGCAGGTTGAGGAACTTGGCGTGGATGATTCGGGGTCCTTGAATCTCTACCTCGCTTCCCAGCCCACGCGGAAATATCACGGCAATATCCGGGAACTCATCAGCGACCTGAAAAAATTCCGCGATGAAGGAGAAACCATCGCCTTGATCCTCTCGAACCCGGGACGCGCGGAACGGATCAACGACATTTTGAAGGAATACGAAATACCGTCGCGCCTCTGCCGCGGCAGCGAGCGGGAAATGCCCGGTGAGTTGCAGAGCAACGGTACCGTTCTTCTGGGTGTGGGCGCTCTGCACAGCGGATATTTTCTTCCCGCCATAAACCTGCGCGTCCTGACATGGCCCGACCTCTTTGATGAAACCGATATCGGAGCAAGCCCCAGACAGATAAAGGCGGCTCAGAGGCACCTTTTCATATCGGATTTCCGCGATCTCAAGCCCGGCGATTATGTTGTGCATGTCGACCACGGCATAGGAATGTTTAACGGCCTGAAAACCATTGAACTTCAAGCGGGCGCCAAAGAGTTTGTGCTTCTGACTTATCAAGACGACGCCCGGCTGTACGTTCCCGTTGAGCGGTTGGATCTGATACAAAAGTACAGCAGCCTGGGCACAACACGCCCCACCCTGGACCGTTTAGGCGGTAGCAGCTGGGCCCGGACCAAATCCCGCATCAAGAAATCCATGCGGGATATGGCTGAGGAACTCTTAAAATTATATGCTCAGCGCCAGACGGTCCCCGGCTTCTCTTTTTCTCCCGACACCCCTTGGCAGCAGGAATTCGAGGACGCATTTGAATTCGAGCTGACACGGGACCAGGTGGATGCGCTCGCCGCCGTAAAAGCCGACATGGAAGCTGTGCGGCCGATGGACCGGCTCCTCTGCGGAGACGTTGGGTATGGCAAAACCGAAGTTGCGATGCGCGCCGCCTTCAAAGCGGTGATGGACGGAAAGCAGGTAGCGGTGCTCGCTCCCACGACCGTTCTGGCATTTCAGCATTACAACACCTTCCGCCTGCGCTTCACAGCCTTCCCCGTGCGAATACAGCTTTTATCCCGTTTTCTGAGCTCCAAAGAACAAAGGCAGGCGATTGAAGATCTGGCAATGGGCCGTATTGACGTAATCGTCGGCACCCACAGGTTGCTCTCCAAAGACGTCGAATTCAAAGATTTGGGACTTGTGGTCGTGGATGAGGAGCAACGCTTCGGAGTTTCCCATAAAGAGCGTCTGAAGGCTTTGAAAACCCGCGTGGATGTGTTGACCCTCACGGCCACTCCCATTCCCCGAACGCTGAACATGGCCTTACTCGGCCTGAGAGATATGTCCACCATAGAGACTCCGCCCAAGAACCGGCTTGCCATCCAAACCTCGGTTCTAAGGCACAGCCCTGATGTCATTTGCTCTGCGATAGAGATGGAGCTTGCGCGCAACGGCCAGGTTTATTACGTCCACAACCGGATCGAGACGATTCATACTGCGGCGGCCACGGTGCGGCAACTCATTCCGGATGCCAAAATCGGCATTGTTCACGGCCAGTTAAATGAGCGCGAACTTGAGCGGATCATGCTGAAATTCGTGCAGCACGAATTGGATGTCCTGGTCGCCACCACAATCATCGAAAACGGATTGGACATTCCCAGAGTCAACACAATTATTGTCGATCGCGCCGATCTCTACGGCTTAGCTCAGCTGTATCAGCTGCGCGGCAGGGTGGGACGGAGCGACCGCCGGGCATACGCCTACCTATTCGTTCCCCTGGACGAGGCGCTTTCCGAGGTCGCACGCAAGCGGCTGGCGGCTATCCGCGAGTTCAGCGATCTCGGTACAGGATTCCGCGTCGCAGCTCTGGATCTCGAAATACGCGGCGCCGGCAACCTTCTCGGAGGAGAGCAACACGGACATATCGAGGCGGTGGGATTTGATCTTTACTGCCGGCTCTTGGAGCGCACCGTGGAGGAATTGCGCGGCGAAAAATCCGAAGAGGAAATCTCACCCACCATAAATCTCAATCTCGATATCCGCATACCAGAAACTTATCTCAGCGATTCGGGCCAACGGTTG
>JBBISO010000176.1:0-6464 GCA_037441325.1 Acidobacteriota bacterium
GCCCGGCATATTACCGGCGAAGTGATCAAGGTTGACGGCGGGCAGTATATCTGACTGGATTTCCGCACGGCGCCCGCGGGCTCCGGAAAATGCCATCGGAGCATAATGGCAGGGCGCTCCTGGAATTGTGCGGGACTGCTGAAAAGCCCTTTTCAATTCATGTTCACAAGAGGACGCCGCGCTGCCGGATACGGAAACCGGCAAAAAACAGCCGGCGGCGAGGGAATGCCGGAAAGCTGCTTGCTTATACACCGCGCGTCCGCAGCATCTAAACAGAGGAGGTAATCAATGGGAAGAGTGGCAATTATCGGTGTCGGCCAGACCGCCTTTGTCCGGGGCTATCCCGGGTCCATTAGAGAACTGGCCTTTGAAGGTTTTAGGGATTGTATGATTGACGCCCAACTATCAGGGAAGGATATTGACGCCTCGATCGTCTGTTCGGCTCCTGAATACGACAAGCAGCGGTCGCCATCCGGCGTATTCGCGGAATATCTCGGGCTTACGCCGCAACCGACTTTTTATGTCGAGAGCCTTTGCTCCTCAAGCACGACCGGAGTGAAGCTGGCCTATGCCCTCATCGAGTCGGGCCTTCACGATGTTGTGGCGGTAATCGGTTTTCAAAAAATGTCCGAGATCTCATCGGCGGAATCTCAGGAAAGAATGGGCCGCGGCACGGATGTCCAATGGGAAAGCCCTTTCGGAACCATGATGCCCGCCTATTATGCCATGTTCGCCAAGGGTCATATGGAAAAGTACGGCACTACCCTGGAGGATTTGGCGCTTGTTCGAGTCAAGGCCTCGACCTATGGCCAGATCAACGACAGAGCTGTTTATCGCAAAGCGGTAACCCCCGACATGTTTACGGATCCCCAGAATCCAATGTCCGGACCAGTGGCCACGCCGCTTCGAGTAGGAGACTGTTGCGCCAACGCAGACGGCTGTTCTTGCCTCATTCTCGCCGGCGAAGAGAAGGCGAAATCATTCTGTAACAAGCCGGTTTGGATATTGGGAATAGGCTCCGCGAGCGCCCCGGTAAACATGGCCGGCCGAAATGATTTTGCCGGATTGGAGGCCGCGGAAATCGCCGGGAAGCAGGCTTACAAGATGGCCGGGATCACGCCCAAAGATGTCAACGTCGCCGAAGTCCACGATTGCTTCACAATTGCTGAAATCATGGCCTATGAAGGCTTGGGATTCGCGAAACCCGGCGGAGGGAAAGACCTCATCAGGGGCAAGGAGACCTATAAGGAAGGAAGCATCCCCATAAATGTAGACGGCGGGCTGCTGTCCAAGGGACATCCGATCGGAGCCACCGGGGGATCCCAAGTCCGGACCATCGTGCTTCAGCTCAGGGCAGAAGCGGGGGACATGCAAGTGAAAAACCCGGAGATCGGACTGGTCCATAACATCGGAGGGGTCGGTCTTTACGCGAACGTCATCATTCTCGGGAGGTCCTAATATGGCGAAAAAGGAAGTCGACGACCGGTTTAAAAAATTCGGGACCGTGAGCTTCACGGCCATCACGAAGACGAATGATTTCGTCGGATATATGGAAGAGGGCAAGATCATGGGGACCAAGTGCAAAAAATGCGGCCTCCAGTTCTTCCCGCCCAGAGCGGACTGCCACCAGTGCCTGTCCAGCGATATGGAATGGTTTGAGGTTGCCGGAACGGGCAAGCTGTTGGCCTACAGCAAACTGCAATACGGGCCCGTTGGGTTTGAAGCAGACCTCCCATACTGCATAGCGGTTTTGGACTATGGTGACTATAAAGTCTTCGGCAGAATCGCCAAGGATATTCCGGATGATGAGATCAAAATAGGCATGGAAATGAAAGCGGCGGTCAATAAGCTGCCGAACGACCAGCTCAATTATGTATTTCAAAAATCCTAGCGGAAAAGGGATTTGCCGGAGGTTCAAAACCGGATGGCAAGGCACACCCCTTGGAGTGCGCAAGCTCGCTTGCGCCTTTTTCATAAGTCTTTATGGGATGCCTAGTTAGCGCGTTTGTGAAGGCGGCAGCAAGCGGCCGCACTCCAAGGAAACCAGATTCGCAATTCCTAGGAAATTGCAGTTTTGAGACAACCTCTGGAGTTCCGTCCTCACAGGGAGCGCAACGCGGTAGAAAGCTGGTGAGAAATGCGGGTTGAATCCGGACGGAGTGGTTTTTATGAAAGGTTTACTCAGCGGTATCCACGTCCTCGATCTATCAAGTGTCCTCGCAGGCCCGTACTGCTCCATGATACTGGGCGACCTGGGCGCCGACGTCATCAAGGTTGAACGGCCGGGGGTCGGTGACGAAACCAGGCATTGGGGGCCGCCGTTCACAGCGTGTGGGGAAAGCGCCTATTTTATTTGCGTCAATCGAAATAAGCGCAGCATTACGGTCGACATGAAAAGGCCTGAAGGGATCGAGATCATCAAATCCCTCGCCGCGAAATCGGATATCCTCCTGGAAAGCTTCACGCCCGGAAGCGCCGACAGTCTGGGAATCGGTTACGAAGCCCTGCGCGAAATTAATCCCAGGATTATCTATTGTTCTATCACGGGCTTCGGACCGGACGGCCCCTACCGTGACCGCGGCGGGTACGACCTGGCGGTGTCGGCGTTCGGCGGGCTGATGGGGATTACCGGCGAGCCCGATGGCCCTCCGGTCAAAGTAGGAGTTGCCCTAACTAACGTAACGACCGGCATCTCCGCGCAGGGGGCAATTTGCGCTGCGCTGTACGCGCGCGAAAAGACCGGCAACGGACAGCGCATAGACGTCTCGCTGCTGGAAACTCAGGTCGCCGCCCTGGCAAATATTGCAAGTTCCTACCTGATTTCGGGAGAGATCCCCAAACGTTGGGGGACGGCCCACGAGACCATCGTCCCCTATCAGGCGTTCGAGTCCAAGGACAAATATGTGATCGTGGCCGTGGGGAACGACCAGCTCTGGACTAAATTCTGCAAAGTGATCGGCCGGCCCGAGCTGGCGGAAGATCCGCGCTTCAAGACGAATCCGCTCCGGGTTAAAAACCGCACAGATTGCATCGGCATCCTGGCGCCTATTCTGAAAACCCGGCCCCGCGATGAATGGGTGGATCTGCTGAACGCCGAGTCCATTCCATGCGCTCCCATCAATACCGTGGACGAAGTATTCAAAGACCCGCAAGTGCTCCACAGAAAAATGCTGGAGGAAATTGATCACCCGACCGCGGGGAGAATCAAGCTGGTCGGAATCCCGGTAAAGTATTCCGATGCCGAAGCCGCCATCCGCAGGCCTCCTCCGCTTCTCGGCCAGCATACCCGCGAGATTTTATCCGGAGTGCTGAATTACGAGGCGTCCCGCATTGAAAAACTGAAAGTGGAAGGCGTTGTTTAGCTGCGTGACAAATGCTGGTTGGAGAAGCGATCGTCCATGAGTGAATTGCCGGCCTGGCGGGTTGAATTCAATACCGAAGCCTGCTCCATATGCGAAGTCTGTGCCCATATTTGTTCCACGCACGCGCTTTTTATCCGCAAGCGGGGAAAAATCGAGCAAATACTCTTCGACTCCCGGCTGTGCGACGGCTGCGGAGGGGATCTCTTGTGTCAGGAGAAATGTCCGGAAAAAGCCGCGACCGTCACCGCGGTTCCGGCCAAAACAATACCCGGCAAGCCGGTCGTCCTGATTGAGGGAGAAATGGCCGTTTGCCGGCGGTGCGGAGCTATGTTCGGAACAGTGCGCTGGCTCGACGCGGTGATGCGGAAGGCCAAAATCGATCCCAAAGCGCTCAGCGATATATGTCCGACCTGCCGCCGCAGACAGCTTTTTGATGCCTGCCTTGAAAAAACCGGAGAAATCTTCTGATTCCGCCCGGTTCCCAGGACAAATGGATGACATTGAGGATTTTGGCTGTCCGGCAATTTCCCTCTTGGGGCACGAACAATTTGCTATAGTTTTATCGGCTCTACTGGCGAACAGTGGGAAGGCGATATTTAGAGAGTGGGGCCGCTTGCTGCCGCCTTGCCGGATAATTGAATATAGCGCATAAGGATTTGCGGAAAAGGCGCCAGCAAGCCTGCGCAGTCCCAGGATGCCGCCATCAAATAAATTCTTATCAAGGAAAAACATCGTGACCAAGCCGGAACAACTTAAAAGGATTTTTTCACCCCGATCGGTGGCGGTAATCGGCGCATCCGCGAAACCCCAGAGTGTGGGCCGCGCCGTGTTCGCCAACTTGTTGTTTGCCGGTTATAATGGCTGTGTATATCCAGTCAATTCCAGGACGAAGAACGTCCTGGGAGTGCGGGCTTACCCTTCTGTGCTCGATGTGCCCGACGATGTCGACCTTGCCGTCATCGTGGTCCCTGCAGGCTTTGTTCCGCAGGTCCTTAAGGATGCGGGCCGGAAAGGATGCAAAGGAGCGATTGTCATCAGCGCCGGTTTCAAGGAAATCGGCGGAGAAGGCATTGACCGGGAACAGCAACTGCAGGAGGTCGCTCAAAACTTCGGGATGACCGTGATCGGGCCGAATTGCTTCGGGGTCATCAATACGGATCCGGCGGTTTCCCTCAACGCGACGTTCGCGCGCAGCTTTCCTTTGCAGGGCAAAATCGCGTTTATTTCTCAGAGCGGGGCGGTCGGCGTGGCGGCGCTGGAACACGCCGCCGGGGAAAAGATCGGCTTCTCCAAGTTTATCTCCATCGGGAACAAAGCGGATACGCACGAGAACCACGTACTGGAAGCACTCGCCGATGATCCGCTGACCGACGTCATCCTGCTTTATGTGGAGGACCTGGAGAATCCCAAAGAATTCGTCAGTCTGGCCCAGCTGATTTCGGAAAAAAAGCCGATCCTCGCGGTCAAGTCCGGACGGACGATGGAGGGCGCAAAGGCGGCGGCTTCGCATACGGGTGCGCTTTCCGGCTCCGACGAAGTTTATGATTCGCTGTTTGCCCAATGCGGCGTGCTTCGCGTAGAGACGCTCGAAGAGCTGTTCCGTTTCGGCATCGCCTTTGCCAATCAGCCCCTGCCCCGGGGCCGGCGCGTCGCGATCGTAACCAACGCCGGCGGGCCGGGGATTATGGCTACCGACGCTGCGATACGCCACGGCCTGGAACTGGCCTCGCTGGAACCGAGGACAAAATCGATTCTGCAAAGGCATCTGCCGCCGACGGCGAGTCTGAACAACCCCGTGGATCTGATCGGGGACGCCGGCGAAACGCGCTACCAGCTCGCGATGCAGGGAGTTCTGGCGGACGATAACGTGGATGGAGTTATTGTGATCTGCGTTCCGCAAATACTGACCAATTTGGAGGCCACCTCCAACATCGTCGCCCAACAGGTGAGATTTGCCGAGAAGCCGGTCTTTGCCGTCTATATGGCCACGGGGGATATCGAGCAGTCGCTAAAAATTCTCGAGGATGCGCAGATCCCGCACTACCGATTTCCCGAGGACGCGGCGCGTGCGCTGAGCGCCATGGCGCGCTACGTCTTGTGGCGCACCCGCCCGCGCACCGAATTCAAACATTTTGATGATGTGGACCCGGATCGGGTGCGCGAAATCCTGATGAAGGCCAAAAACGAAGGGAGAAAATTTTTGCCCGAGCCGGAGGCGCACGCGGTTCTGCGCGCGTATGGATTCCCGCTGTCGCGTTCCAGAATGGCGCCGGATGAATCGGCAGCGATCCGTGCGGCCCGGGATATAGGATTCCCGGTCGCCATGAAGATCGTCTCTCCTAACATCGTGCATAAGGTGGATGTCGGGGGCGTAAAGCTGAATCTCCAGTCCGAGGAAGACATCAAAATCGCCTATGATGAAATTATCCGGCAGGTGAAGGCCGCCAGACCGGATGCGGAAATCTGGGGCGTGCTGATTCAGGAAATGGTAAGAGGCGGGAAGGAGACGATCCTTGGGATGAAGCGCGATCCCCATTTCGGCGCGCTGCTCATGTTCGGACTCGGAGGAATCTACGTCGAGGTTTTTAGGGATGTAACGTTCCGCATCGCCCCGATCCGCAAGCTCAGCGCGCAGCACATGATCGAAGGGATCAAAGGCATCACGCTCCTGAAAGGATTCCGGGGCGAGCCGCCTTCCGATATTGAGACGATCACAACTTCCCTCACGCGCCTGTCGCAACTGGTAACCGATTTCCCTGAAATCGAGGAAATGGATATCAATCCGTTGATCGTCCTTCCTGCCGGGTCCGGAGCTCGCGTCGTCGATGCGCGCATTTTGATCTCCCATGATCCCGGCACGGCATAGGCGGCCTAACCCGCATTTCTCACAAGGTTTCGTAGCGAGGCGTCGCAGACGGGCGTGGATACAAGGCGCGCGACCTGTGGGGCGGGTCTCCAGACCCGCCCAGGACGGCTCTGGAGAGCCGTCCTCACGGGCAGCGTATTGCAGCCGTCATGCCCGGATGTGCCGCCCCAGTAAAAACCTTGTGAGAAATAGGATTTCACAAAAGGGTATTTTTATAAAGTATTTCCATCCAGAAA
>JBBISO010000177.1:0-6431 GCA_037441325.1 Acidobacteriota bacterium
CCACATGTCGCGTGCCTTGTATCCACACCCGTCTGCGACGCCTCGCTACGAAACCTTTCTATCGATAATGTGAAGCCCTGGGAGTGCGCAAGCTTGCTTGCGCCTTTTGTAATGTGAAGATTATCAAGCACTTGAAGGCGGCAGCAAGCTGCCGCAGTCCAAAGCGCCCTGCGGATTCCAATCATTTATGCGCACCCGATGAATGAATTTCGCGCTGGAAACTTATTATAGCGGGAATATCGCAGCCAGGGAAATTTTCGCCGCAGTTTCCGCGTTTTCCGGGTGGGAAGAGTTTATAATACGAAATCCATGGAGACGAGAGAAGGAACGGAACAGGCGATCCGCTTGATCCAAAAATCTAATCACATCGTTGCATTATCCGGCGCAGGTATCAGCACGGAAGCAGGGATTCCTGATTTTCGCGGCCCGGGAGGGATATGGGAAGAACCGGGCCTCATGGATAAGCTTTCGGCGTCCGGATTTCGCAACGATCCTGAAGCTTTTTACCGGGCGAATGTAAGGCTGTTTTCGAGGATCGCGCGCGCCAAGCCGACTGCTGCCCACCGGCTGCTCGTCCGCCTTGAGCAGATGGGCAAGCTGAAGGCCGTGATTACCCAGAATATCGACGGCCTGCACGGCGCCGCCGGTTCCGGCATCGTCTATGAACTCCACGGGACTTATCATACGGGCCACTGCCCTCAATGCGGCTTGGGATTTGAGATGTCGCCCTTTTATTCGGAAATCGAACAGGGGCGGTTGCGTGTGCCGCTTTGTGCCCGCTGCGCCGTGCCCATAAAGCCGGACGTTGTGCTCTTTGGGGATCTTCTCCCCGCCGACGCGTGGAATGGGGCCGTGCTGGCAGCCTCGAAATGCGACCTGATGTTGGTTTTTGGATCGTCGCTGGTTGTTTATCCGGCTGCGGAGTTGCCGATGATTGCCTATGAGAACGGCGCTAAACTCGTCATTGTCAATCTTGGGGAAACCGGCTGCGACCATATGGCGGCGGTCACAATCCAAGGGAAATTGGGAGAATTCGCCGAAGCTGTTCTCGCCGCCTTCGCCTGATGCCCGCGGGAAAAGCAGCGCCGAAACCGGCGCTGCGGCTCGTTTGAAGTTATTATTTGTACCTGCCGTATTCTTTTGCGGCTTCCATCATCGCGCGCAGATTATCCGGATTTCCGTGGTCGACGTGGGCGCCGCCGGCCAGAATAAATCCGCCGCCGGGAGCGCAGGCTTCTATGAGTTTCCGGCAATATTCCTTTACTTCCTTTGGGCTCCCCGTGACCATCAGTGATGAGGGCACATTGCCCGAAATGCAGCATCGGGCGCCGAGGATTTTCTTGGCCGCGGCCATATCCGTCCGGTCAAACAGCCACGATACGGCTCCCTTGGGGAACTCATTGACCGTTTCCAGCCGCGAGGTGAACGTTCCTTCGGCGAAAAGCTCGGCCCGGATGCCTTCGTTGATGAGCCCTTGAATGACTTTCTTGAGCGACGGCCAGTAGAATTTATCAAACTGATTTTGCGACATGAAGCCGTCGGCGCCTTTATGCAGCGGAAAGAATGCCACATAGGCCTTGGAAGCGTTCGCCGCGGCGATGGTCTGCCTGATGGTGAAGCCGGCGACGACATCCAGGGCTTCCAGTAACTTTTCGGGGCGCCGGAACATATCTCGAATTATGCCCTTCGTCCCTCTCAATGTGTCGCCGATGGTGTCGAACGGCGCTTTCGCAAATGTCATCCTCGTGGCCGGATGCCCTGATTCCTGCGCCCAGCGGCTGAATTCTCCGATCATCTTGGCCCAAATGGAAAGCTCTTTGCCGGCCTCGATCAGTGTCTGCGCTGCGGCCTGCATCTTCGGATTCGTGTAGGGGAGGAACCAGGCCGCGGGCGCCTCGATGATGCTGGTAAAAGGCGATAGATTTTTCCACGGCTCGAAGGCGCCGAAGATTCGGGGGATGTAAGTCCTCATCCAGAAATCGGAGGGATCGCGGATCAGGAGGTCATATTCGTCTTCCTGCATGTATTCGCCTTCGGCGAACTGAATCCCCGTCGCGCTCAGCGGAAGGCCGTGTCCCGGCCAGAGGTACAATTTATAATCCAGCAAATCGTAAACTCTCGCGGGCAGGACCATGCCGGGACTGATGGCGAGGTCGGTTTCAAAACGGCCGTAAAACTTTTTCCAGGCTTCGCTGAGCTTGTCGTAGTCGTACATGACCGTGTGCAGGTCCGTGCCCGCCAGGTAAGCGGGCCAGTTGCCCAGCGGCAGCGAGACAGGCACACGGTCCGGAATTTCGACCTGGTAGGCGTCGATGAATCTCTGTGCCCTTTGCCGGTATTTCTCTTTGGCTTCGGAGCTTGAAAATTTGATATCGGCGTTCAGCCACCAATCGTATCTTTGCTTGCGCTTTTCCTCCGGCGTCAAATCCGCCCAGTTCTTTTCGGTATCCATCGACGTTCCTCCGAAAGATCTGAAATGATACCACAACATGTCGCCCGGCCACGGATTATAGTCTGTGCAATCCGTGGCTGGTTTTACTTGTGTTAGAATTGGGCGCAACCAAGGAGGAAATAACACCATGCCATCCAAATCCAGACGCGCTTTTCTGAAACAGGCATCCATAGCCGGCACCGCCTTGATTGCCGGGCGCCGGCTGCCGGGTGCAGCGCCGGCGCAAACCGGCTCCGCGCCGGCGCGCATTTACGTGGATCCCGCGCAAATAATCGCCTCCCTGGACCGCAAGGTGTTCGGCTCGTTCATCGAGCATCTTGGCCGAGCGATATATGGAGGCATCTACGAGCCCGGCTCGAAGCTGGCCGATTCCAAAGGCTTTCGCAAAGACGTGCTGGACGAAATCAGGAAGATGGGCGTCCCCATCATTCGATACCCTGGAGGCAATTTCGTTTCCGGCTACAACTGGCTTGATGGCGTGGGGCCCAAGGAGAAGCGCCCGGTTGTGCTGGACAAAGCCTGGAACACGATCGAAACCAACCGGTTCGGGACCAATGAGTTCATCGAATGGTGCCGCGCCGCCGGCTCGGAGCCGCTGCTGGCCGTGAATTTGGGCACGGGCGCTCCCGAAATGGCGGCGGCGCTGGTTGAGTACTGCAACCTGGAAAGGGGCACGGTATGGAGCGATCTGCGGCGCCAACATGGATTCGAGAAGAGCCATAACGTGAAATACTGGTGCCTGGGTAACGAAATGGACGGCCCCTGGCAGATCGGCCATATGCCGGCCCGCGAATACGGGCTGAAAGCGCGCGACTGCGCCAACCAGATGCGCATGGTGGACCGGTCGCTGCAGCTGATTGCCTGCGGTTCCAGCGGCCCCGGCATGGCGACCTATCCCGAATGGGACCGCCAGGTGCTCGAGGAATGCTATGACATGGTCGACGGCATTTCGCTGCACTGCTACTATCGAAATGACGCCATGGAATCGGGCGCCGCCGGGGATACGGCCAAATTCCTTTCCTTCAATCTCGCGATGGAACAGCAGATTCAGGAGATCATCGGAGTTTGCGATTATGTCCGGGCCCGCAGGCGCGCGCGCAAAAAGCTATGGCTTTCGTTCGACGAATGGAACGTCTGGTACCGGGCGCGCGGAGGCGACGGGGGCCGCAAGGAAGCGCCGCGCCTGTTGGAGGAAGTTTACAATCTGGAGGATGCTCTGCTGGTCGGCGGTTTCGTCAACTCGCTCATGCGCAGCGCGGAGCGGGTGCGCGTGGCATGCCTGGCTCAGCTTGTGAATGTCATCGCGCCGATTACCACGAATCCTGACGGGTTCTTCCGCCAGACGATTTATTATCCCTACGCGTGGGGTCTCCAATGCGCGCGCGGAAATGTGCTGGACCTGGCGGTGGAATCGGCGGCTTACGAGGTCAAAGGAACGGGGCAGGTGTCTTACATCGACGCCGCCGGCACCATGGACAAAGAGAGTGGCACGCTGAGTCTCTTCATCCTGAACCGTGATTTGAACAAGGCACGCGAGGTGGAAGTGGTCTGGCGCGAAGCTCCCCCGGCACGGGTGGTCTTCTCGCAGGTTTTGACGGGACCGGACCTCAAAGCATTCAATAGTTTCGAGAATCCAAACCGGGTGGCTCCGCAGCCCTTTGACGCGCCTAAAACCGGTGCCCGCACGTTGCTGCAGCTCCCCGCGCGCTCCTACACAGTTCTTCAGTTCAAGTAGGGCGGCCTGCCGGCCGCCCGCCTGTTCCTGCCATACAAATACTATCTATATTTCCCGTACTCCTTCGTAAAATCGATCATGGTCTTGAGGTTTTCGGGCTTCACCTCATCGAGCGCGGAAGCGGGCGCCATGATATAGCCTCCATCTTTCCCGGCGACATCGATGAGTCGTTTGCAGACCTTTTTCACGTCCTCGGCCGTGCCCAGCTGCAGTACCGGAATCGGAACGTTGCCGGCAATGCATATCTTGCCTCCCAGCACCTGTTTCGCCCTTGCCATGTCGGTCTGATCGAATCGGGCGATCACTTTCCCCTTCGGCATTTCGGCAAGATATTCCAAGCGGGAATCATAGTCGCCCTCGAAAAAGATATCCGGCGTGTAGCCTGCATCCACCAGGGCGTTGATCACCTTTTTGAGATAGGGCCAGTAAAAAACCTCAAACTGCTTCAGGGACATGAAACCGTGCGCTCCCCGGTGCAGGGGCATGAACGCGGGCGTAAAATCCTCCGCCCGGGGTGCCTGGGCGATCCGTTCCAACTGTACGCGGCACATCATTTCGCAGGCTTGCCGGAGCTTGTCGGGGCACCGGTACATATCCAGCATGGTTCCCCGCATTCCGCGGAGGAAATCGGATATGGTGTCGAACGGAGCTCCGGCCATCAGCGGAGCCTGCCGGCAGAAGAAGCCGAGCTCCAGGAGATCACGGATCAGAGAAGCTGTTTCCTTCTGCCATTCGGCCGCCTCCCGGGCGATCCGGATCAGTTTTTCCAGCATATCGGAAAACTCCGGAGCAGCGATCGTGCTGAAGGGTAGCGCCGTCATCAGCGTATTCAAGGGTGGAAGCTTTGAAGCGGGAGCCAGCATCCCGTAGACCCGGGGCAGATAACACCGGACCAGGAAATCGGAAGTGTCGTTGAGGAAGAGGTCGTATTCATCATCCTTCATGTATTCTCCCTCAACGAACTGGTGCGTATGGTAGCGGGAAACGCCGTGGCCGGGCCAGCGCAGCTGTTTGGAATCAAGTGCTTCCAGGACGTTCCCCGATTGGTTCACGATGACGAGGAGCCTGTCCGGCGCATAGTACCGGGCGGCTTTTAAGTAAGCCTCCTTCCATGCCGGCCAGTCATAAAATGCGGCCCAGGTGGTTGTGCCCGTGAATTTCGCGGGGAAGTAGTTGAGGCCGATGGAAACGGGGACGCGGTCCGGGGTTTTCAGCTGAACTGCGTCCATGAGTCTCTGTTTTCTTTCATTGAATGCCTGCTCCGCGGCTTTGTCCATTATTTCCTCCGTGCGCATCTTCTTTTGGAGTACGCAAGCTTGCTTGCGCCTTATCTTATACGTATTCATCAAATAATTGCTGTTATTAAATCCGCGACGCGCCGCATGGCAGCGGCATGAATTCAGGCCGGCCTTTCAAGGCTGGCATTGTGGACAATAGCACAAGAGCGCCGCGTAACGGCGCTTGAATTTTTATCCCCACCCGGCAGCTGATCTGTTTTCGCCGGCGTGGCCAACCCTCGGAAGGTGTTGCCGCCAATGCTGGCGTAATGCTGCCTTAGATTCAAAGCGGGCGGTGGAGGAAGTGTCGGGGATTAATTACGGCTGCAATAAATCTTTCAGAAAACGCATTTCCTCATTTCCCGTTAATTCATCCAAAAGAACGAACCATCGAACAATCAACACATCGGATGACATTCGGCGGGAGACAGGCTAAACTGCTGGCAGAGATTGAGCCGGGGTGGCGGAAGTGGCAGACGCACAGGACTTAAAATCCTGGGCCTGGCAACGGGCGTGCGGGTTCGATTCCCGCCCTCGGCACCATGTTTTCAATGACTTACAGCCACTCAATTTTTTGAGGATTTGTAATAATGGCATGACTTTGCCCGTCCCTAATAATATCGGAGAATATCTGTCTCTGAGAACACATAACGCAGGACGATGGGATACATGATAAGATTTCCGCATTCAAAGTATATTTCGATCCTCGCAAAAAAGCAGGTGATGCCTCTCCATCCCGCTTTTGGAGTCTTCGTGATTCATAAAGGTCCTACCGTAAATCGGAGATTTTGAGATGTTCGACATCAACGATGCTATGGTCTGGGTAGATTATGCTGACCGTAGCTATATTGCCACCCGACTGCTTTCACTCACATCATTCATGATTGATGCTCCCATAAACGCTCATAGAACTATCGAGCTCTATCTCAAAGCATTTCTGGTTGCCAATGGGGATCGAGCGGATAAA
>JBBISO010000178.1:0-6418 GCA_037441325.1 Acidobacteriota bacterium
ATATTGTCCGTTGGACGAGTTACGGCCGGCGGTTTTGCTCGATCGCGGGCCGGGGTAAGATATGGGGCGCCCAGTTTCATCCGGAAAAAAGCCAGGAAACGGGGAAGCAGTTTCTTCGCAATTTTCTGGCTATCCGATAGCCTTATATCTATCCGGCGTGGCGGCGCCCCGGCCAATACAGAAGCGAAAAGCTCACCGCAGAGGCGCCGAAAAATCCCCTTGGTGCAGGCAAGGATTTGCGCGGCAGTGACGGAGGGGCCGATGGCTGAAGAATTCGAACTGATACCCGCGGTGGACCTCAAAGGGGGAAAGTGCGTGAGGCTCCAGCAGGGAGTGGCCTCGCGATCAACCGAGTACAGCGGCGACCCGGTATCCATGGCGCTCCACTGGCAAGAGCAGGGAGCGGCGCGTCTCCACCTTGTGGACCTTGACGGCGCCTTTTCCGGAAAGACAGCCCATCTGGAAACCGTGAAAACCATTGTCCGTTCTTTGAAAATTCCCGTTCAGTTCGGAGGGGGGCTGCGAACTTTGGATCAGATTGAGACCATCCTGGGCCTCGGCGCGGATCGGGCTATTCTCGGGACCATTGCAGTCGACGATCCGGCGGTGGTCGAAGAGGCCGTCAGGCGCCATCCCGGGGCCGTTGTGGTTGGAATCGACGCCCGCAACGGGAAGGCGGCCCTTCGCGGATGGGTCGACCAAACCGCGCTGACGGCGGTTGAACTCGCCCTGCGGATGAAGAATCTCGGCGTGCAACGGGTGATCTATACGGATGTGGCCCGGGACGGAATGCTGCGAGGAGTCAATGTTGATGAGACCGAGCATCTGAGCCGGCGAACCGGAATGCGCGTCATCGCCAGCGGCGGCGTCTCAGGGATTGAAGATATACGATCGCTTTGGGAGCGGCGGGCGGGCGGCATCGAAGGAGTGATTCTGGGGCGGGCCCTTTACGACCGGAAACTTGATTTGGCCGGCGCGCGAGCTCAGGTGCGCTCCTGGGATTTGAAGGTTTAGAAAGATGTTGGCGAAAAGGATCATCCCCTGCTTGGACGTGCGTGACGGGCGGGTTGTGAAGGGGACGCACTTTGTGAATCTGCAGGACGCCGGAGATCCGGTGGAGACCGCCGAACGGTACGATTCCGAGGGAGCAGACGAACTGGTCTTCCTGGATATTACCGCATCCTCCGACCGGCGGGAGATTGTCGCCCGCATGGTCCGGGCGGTGGCCGACAGAATATTCATTCCATTTACCGTGGGCGGCGGATTGCGAACCATTGAAGACATCCAGGCTGTTTTGAGGGCGGGCGCGGATAAGGTGTCGTTAAATACCTCCGCGGTCGAGAATCCCGGGCTGGTCGACGCGGCCTCCCGGTATTTCGGATCCCAGTGCATTGTGGTTGCGATCGACGCGCGGCGGGTTGCGCCATGGAATCCGGAGGCGCCCCGCTGGGAAGTGACGACGCACGGAGGCAGAGTCACGCATGCGCTGGAGGCGGTCGCATGGGCCCGGGAAGCCGCCGCGCGCGGGGCCGGCGAAATCCTGCTCACCTCGATGGATCGCGACGGCACCGAATCCGGCTACGATAATCTGTTGAACCGCAGAGTCGCGGACGCGGTCGCAATACCCGTAATCGCTTCGGGGGGATGCGGATCGCTGCCGCATCTTGCCGATGCTTTTCTGGAAGGCGGAGCGAGCGCGGCTTTGGCCGCCTCTATTTTCCATTTCGGGCGGCACACCGTAACGGAAGCCAAAAAGTATTTGCGCGAACGCGGGATCCCCGTGCGTCTGATTGAATGACGGAAGGGTAAGTTATCGGGAGGCTTTTTCGTTTGCGGTGTCTTTGTCAAGGCGGCGGCCTGCGGCAGCAATGTCAAACATTCGGTGAGAGTTAAGGCATGAAAAAAATCGAAGATCTTAAATGGGATGCAAACGGTCTGATTCCGGCTGTGGTACAGGACGCGGCTACGGGAGAGGTCCTTACCGTGGCCTATATGAGCCGCGAGAGCCTGGCGAAGACATGTGAACTGGGAGAAACTGTTTTTTACAGCCGAAGCCGCAGGTGCCTCTGGCATAAAGGCAAAAGTTCCGGCAATACTCAAAAAGTGGTGGGCGTCATAACGGATTGCGACCAGGATGCGCTGGTCGTCCGCGTCCGTCCGAAAGGCCCGGCATGCCACACAGGGGCGCGATCCTGTTTCTTCGAAGAAGTAGAGGGATTTCCCGCAGATCCCTACGCAAAAAAACAGGGGTGATATTTGGATCGGCGCTTGATTAAATTTTGACGCTTGGAATCCAAGCGGGAGAGGAAAAATGCCATGGAAAAACGGGCTTTGTGTATCGGGATTAACGACTATCCCGGGACAGGAAGTGATCTGGCGGGATGCGTTAACGACGCCAATGATTGGGCAGCCGCCCTTGCCAAGCGAGGGTTCACTGTTGATAAGATGTTCGACCGGCAGGCAACCGGGGATTCTATTCGCAGAGCGATCAAGAACCTGGTCACACAGGCCAAACGCGGCGACATTATTGTCATCCAGTACTCAGGGCACGGCTCATTTGTTCCCGATGAGGACGGCGATGAGCCGGATGGCACCGATGAATGTCTTTGCCCATATGACATCAGCACCAAAGGGCCGATCATTGACGACGAGATGTTCGATCTCTTCAGCGCCCGCCAGTATGGCGTTAAGGTATTCATGATCTCTGATTCTTGTCATTCAGGGACTGTGACAAAATTTGCGCCGATCATGACTCCCCCGACCATCAAAGGAAAGCATGCCCCGCAACGGAAAGTCCGCTTCCTGCCGCCCTCGGTGTTTCTCTCCAAGCGGGAAGCCGCAAAACTCGGCACCCGGCGAGCCTTTCGTCCCTCAGGTCCTCCAGAGCATTACGCCGCGCTTCTCATGTCAGGCTGCCAGGACACTGAGTATAGCTACGATGCATATTTCGAGGGGAGACCTAACGGTGCTTTCACCTTTGTTGCCCTGCGTACCCTTGAGTCTCTGAAGCCCCATGCGACATACCGCGACTGGTTCAGAGAGGTCCGGAAGATATTGCCTTCCCAGCAGTACCCACAGACACCCAACCTTCATGGTTCGAAAAGCATGATGAGGTGGAAGGTGTTGCAGTGACATTTCATTTAAAGAAGCGGGGAGAACCTTTCGCCATAGGATAGTTCACCAAAGGTAAGCGTCAATGCCTTGGCTGCCGCGGCAGCGGTTGCCCGCTGCGCGCGGGCGGGGATGGAAACCGTTCTGCTTTTCGAATTGCTGTCGGTATCGGAGGCCGGCTTTCAACCGGGATATTGATTCCGGAGAATTTGCCTGAAGCTGCGCGGTCTATGAAATCGGCGGTTGCTTTTGATTTTGCCGCTAAGTAAGCTTCTAAATAAGTTGGCAATTGGCGATTTGCGGTTGCAGGTCTTCTGAAATCCGGGGGACAACCATGCGGGATGTTATGGGAGTAATTTTAAGCGGCGGGCAAGGACAGCGCCTGTATCCGCTGACAAAATTCCGCAGCAAGCCGGCGGTGCCGCTGGCGGGCAAATACCGCCTTATCGACGTCCCGATCAGCAACTGCCTGAATTCGCAAATCAGCAGGGTCTTTGTCCTGACGCAGTTCAACTCGGCGTCGCTGAACAAACACATAGTCCAGACTTACAGATTCGACATGTTCAGCGGCGGCTTTGTGGAAATTCTTGCCGCCGAGCAAACGCCGGACAATCCGAACTGGTTTCAGGGAACGGCAGACGCTGTCCGCCAGAGCATCAAACACATCGTCCCGTACGAAGAAGTGAACTATGTGCTGGTTCTTTCCGGCGACCAGTTATATCAAATGGACCTGCGCCTCATTGTCGATTTCCACATCCAGAACAATGCGGACATAACGGTGGGCGCGATGCCGGTAACTGGGGAGTCGGCGGCCGCGCTGGGCATCATGAAGATCCGCGAGGACGGGCGGGCCGTTGCTTTTAAAGAAAAACCGAAATTGGAGGAGCTGCCCCCAGTCCGCTGGGCGCAGCGTTCGGACGGCCGTGATTATTTGGCCAGTATGGGGATTTACCTGTTTCGCAAAGGATTCCTGGCCGACCTGCTGATGAAGTCCAAGGGGGTTGACTTCGGGAAAGATCTCATCCCTGCAGCCTTGGACAGCTGCAAAGTCATGGCCTATCTCTTCGACGGTTATTGGGAGGATATCGGAACCATCCGGGCATTTTACGAAGCAAACCTTGCGCTGACGGAACCCGCGCCCAAGTTCAGTTTTTATGATGTTGAGATGCCGATCTATACGCGGCCGCGGAACCTGCCCGGGTCAAAGTTAAACAACTGCTCCATCCACCAATCTATTGTCGCCGACGGCTGCATCCTGGTGGGCGCGGACATTGTGCACTCCATCATCGGCCTTCGAAGCCGGATCGGGGCCGGCACGACCATCAAGCACTCCATCCTCATGGGCGCCGACCGTTACGAAACCATTGAACAAATGGAGGAGAATGCGGCGAGCAAGATGCCGAACATCGGCATCGGGAATCACTGCACGATCATCAATGCGATTATCGATAAAGAGGCCCGGATCGGAGACAACGTCTCGGTCATCAACGCGCACAATCTGCAGGAAAAAGACGACGCAAATTACTATATCCGGGACGGGATCATTGTGATTCCCAAAGGCGCTTGGATCCGCAGCGGCACCGTGATCTGACTGAGGTTTTGCGCAACAGGCAATTCCTTTTCGCAGCCGTGTGGGGCGGGTCTCCAGACCCGCCCAGGACGGCTCTGGAGAGCCGTCCTCACGGGCAGCGAAATGCAGCCGTCATGCCCGGATGTGGCGCCCCAGCAAAAATCTTGTGAGAAATGCGGATTAGGGCCTGTCAGAGCAGAGAGACTGAAAAAGGAAACAACATCAATGCGCATGAATTATTGTCGCTCAGTATGGAAAAGGAGCATGGTGATGGTCCGTTGGATGGTTATATTGAGCCCTGCGGCTGCGCTGCTTGGGGCGATGGCGATTTTTTCTGCCGGGAAGAATAGCCATTGGCCTTCATTCCGAGGGCCCAACGCCAGCGGGGTCGCAGAAGGCTATCCGCTGCCGGCCGCATGGAATGTCGAGGCTTCTGAGAAGGTCCGGTGGAAAACTCCCATTCCGGGCCTCGGCCTGTCCAGCCCGATCGTGTGGGAGAACCGGATATTCTTATCCACCGCCGTCAGCGGACAAGAGAAAGCGGGATTGCGGATCGGATTGTACGGCGACGTCGAGTCGGTGAAGGACGACACGGTTCACCGCTGGATCGTATATTGCCTGGACAAGCGAACCGGCAAAATCATCTGGGATCGGACTGCCTGTTCCGGCGTGCCCAAAATCAAAAGGCATCCCAAATCAACGCACGCGAATTCCACGCTGGCCACAGACGGCAAGCGCATCGTTGCCTTTTTCGGTTCGGAGGGGATTTATTGTTACGACCTGGAAGGCACCCTACTTTGGTCCAGGAATCTGGGCGTGCTGGACTCCGGCTTTTTCTCGGCGCCCAGGGCCCAGTGGGGGTTCGGCAGCTCGCCCATCATTTTCGAGGACACGGCCATCGTGCAATGTGACGTGCAAAAGGGCTCGTTCATCGCCGCGCTCAGGCTTGCAGACGGAAGCGAGGTCTGGCGCGCCCGGCGCGACGAAGTTCCCACGTGGGGCACGCCGGCGATCTACCAATCGGGCGGCAAGGCGCAGGTGATCGTCAACGGCTTCCGCCACATCGGAGGCTACGACGCCAGGACCGGCAGAGAACTCTGGAAGATGCGGGGGGGTGGCGACATTCCCGTGCCGACGCCGCTGGTATTCGGCGATATGGTGTTTATAACCAACGCACACGGATCCCAGGCGCCCATTTATGCGATCCGGCTGGACGCCAGCGGCGATATTTCGCTTCGAGGCGGTCAAAGCTCCAACGAATTCGTCGCATGGAGCTTGAACCGGGACGGATCGTACATGGCGACGCCCATAGTCTACGGCGGCTATCTGTACAACTGCAGGTGGAACGGGGTACTGAGCGGCTATGAACCCCGTTCCGGCACGCGGCTCTTCCAGCAACGCCTGGGCGGGGGTACGAGCGCATTTACCGCCTCGCCGGTTGCCGCCGACGGGAAAATATACATCGCCAGCGAGGAGGGCGACGTCTATGTGGTCAAGGCTGGCGCAAAGTACGAGCTGCTCGCCAAAAATCCTCTGGGCGAAGTCTGCATGGCGACGCCTGCGATATCCGAAGGGACGCTTTTCTTCCGCACCCAAAAGCACCTGATCGCCATCTCGGAGAGGCGCTGACCGGCGCCGTTTGGTCAACCCTCTCCAGATAACAGCATCGGGACCGACATGCCGAATGCAATATACTATCCAGGGGCTTGCGCCCCTGGCTATTCTCTGGCACCCCTT
>JBBISO010000179.1:0-6416 GCA_037441325.1 Acidobacteriota bacterium
TATTCTCCGGCACCCCTTCGGGGTTGGACTGGCCGCCAATTTGAATGGTTTCGCGGCAGAAACCGATTAGATCCTTGCAATATTTTTTCGGAGGGAACATGAAGAATGCTGGGCTGGCATTTTTTCTCTTTATTTCATTAATTGTCTGGGGTTGCGGAGGCGGCGACAGTTCCGGCACCGTTGCGAAGTCCGTTACGGTTAATGGGTCGGATACGATGGTGATTCTTTGCCAGCGGTGGGCAGAAACATATATGAAGATTCATACGGAAAAACGAATTCAGGTGACCGGAGGAGGTTCCGGAACGGGAATTGCCGCCTTGATAAATGGCGGGACCGATATTTGCGCGGCTTCAAGGCCGATGAAGGACAAGGAGAAAGCGATGGTCCGCAACCGGCGCGGCTTATTTTTTGCCCGAACTCCCGAGCAGGCTGCATAATCAATTCATGGAGCTCGGCTATCATGTCTACGTGATGACGACGCAGTCTCCGGACGTGGAGGCGACGAAGCCCATTCTTTACGCAACCGTGCTGGTGCTCCTCACGTTGACATTTCTGTTGAACTTCAGCGCGATCATGATACGCGCCCAGATCCGCAAGAGGCTTCGCTATGGACGCTAGCGCGGGCAGGGCCGGCGAAGTTCAGATGAAAACCGTAGGCCTCAGGGTCCGGGTGGGGAGCGCGGAAATATTGAAAGGGATCGATCTGGACATCCGCCGCGGCGAGATCCTCTCCATCATCGGCCCGGCCGGCGCGGGCAAAACGACTTTTTTGCGCTGCCTCAACCGGATGGCCGAACTTGACCTCGACATGAAGGTTTCCGGCGAAATAACGCTCGAGGGAAGGTCTGTTTATGAAAGCGACATGGCGATGCTCCGCCGCCAGGTGGGGATGGTGTTTTCGGTGCCGATACCCTTGCCGATGACCGTATATGAAAACTTGGTTTTCGGACTTAGCCTTGACTCCGGCAGGCGGGGGAAATACGAGGAGCGGGTGGAAAAGGCGCTGCGGGCCGCGCATCTATGGGATGAAATGAAGGACCGGTTGCACGAGCCGGCCCGCAACCTGTCCGGGGGCCAACAACAGCGCCTGTGCTTGGCGCGCACTCTTATTCTGGAACCCAGGGTATTATTGCTGGATGAGCCGTGTTCCGGCCTGGACCCGATTTCGACGGCGAGAATTGAGGAAGCGCTGCGCCGGCTCAAGTCGGGACTGGCCATCGTCCTGGTCACCAATAACGTGAAGCAGGCGGCGCGCGCGTCGGATCGCACGGCCTTTTTCCTGTTCGGGGAATTGATTGAGCTTGAGCCGATTGAAAAGCTGTTTACGACGCCGCGCGACCGGCGCACTGCGGATTACATTTCCGGAAGATTCGGGTAATACTACGCGATCTTTCTTATGCCTTCATGGTAAGGCTGCGAACGGTTTTGTATATGGCATTTGCACAGGCTCACCAAACCGCCGCACTCCCAAAAATGGGGATGGAATCTAAGATCGAGACGAAATCGTTGAATCTGTGGTACGGCCATTTTCACGCGCTGATCGACGTGAACCTGAGCATCCGCCCGCGGGCGATCACCGCCATCATCGGGCCATCCGGATGCGGCAAATCGACGCTGCTGCGGGTGATCAACCGGATGAACGAAACGATCCCGCAGGTGAAGGTGTCGGGAGAGGTTCTGCTTGACGGCAAATCCATATATGCGGGAAACATCGACTTAAGGCAGCTCCGGAAAAGGGTTGGAATGGTTTTTCAGCGGCCCAACCCTTTTCCCCTTTCCGTGTTTGAGAATGTCGCCTATGGCCCCAAGATTCACAACCTCGCCAGGGGAGAAGAACTGGCAAACCGGGTGGAAAAGAGCCTGCGCGCCACCGGCTTGTGGGAGTCATTGAAAGACCGCCTGAATGCGTCGGCTCTGTCGCTGACGCCCGAGCAGCAGCAGCGAATCTGCATTTCAAGGCTTCTTGCCGTCGAACCGGATGTGCTGCTGATGGATGAGCCCGCTTCGGCTTTGGATCCGATCGCCACCGCAAGGATCGAGGAGCTGATGCTCGAGCTCAAAGAGCGCTACACGATCGTTATCGTCACGCATAACATGCAACAAGCGGCCCGGATCTCCGACGACACGGCGTTCATGTTGCTGGGAGAACTGGTTGAAGTCGGAGAGACCCAAACCATTTTTACGAAGCACTCCGATCCGAGGACGGAGCAATACATTTCAGGGAGGTTCGGCTAATGCGCCACCTGGACGAAAAGATTCAGGAGCTGCTCGAAAGGCTTCTTCTGATGGGACGGCTTGCGGAATCAATGATTCAGACCGCGCTGAGAGTTTTGATCGAACGCGATGAATCCATCGGCGCCGAGATCCAGCGCAAGGAAAACGAAGTCAATAATCTCCAAATAGAGATCGACGACACCGCCGTAAAGCTGACGGCTTTGCAGCAGCCTGTGGGCACGGATGTCCGGTTTCTTTTCATGGCTTCCCGCATTGCCACGGAACTGGAGCGGATTGCGGACCAGGCAGTCAATATTATGCAGAATGCCCATCATGTGCTGCAGGCGTCGCCGCTGAAGCCTTTGGTGGATCTCCCTCAGATGGGAGCGATTGCCGAGAGGATGGTGCGCGACGGTCTTGAAGCGCTGGTTACCAAAGACTGCTCGCTGGCCAACAAGGTCCTGGAGGAGGAGAAAAAAGTGGACGCCTACCGGGACCGTATTTTCCGCGTCCTTTTGACCTACATGATGGCCGATCCGGGGACGATTCAACGCGCTCTCGCCTTGATTCTGATCTCGCGCAATTTGGAGCGCGTCGGAGATCACGCCACCAATATCGCGGAGGAAGTGATTTATCTGGTTGAGGGACGCGAAGTGCGGCACCGCCACGAAAGCAACATACGAACTACGGCATCCTGATTGGATGGCCATGTCAAAAGGAATCGCATTCGGTAACGGCCGAGCAGACCGGCGCTCTCAGGCTCGTTGTCATTAGGCACTATTGGTTTCTCAGTATTGCCGGGCATGGAAGGTGGTCCAGCGCGCGGCACGTGGGGCGGGTCTCCAGACCCGCCCGGGACGGCTCTGGAGAGCCGTCCTCACGGGCACCAAGCATCCCTTATGGCGCGTTTCGGGCATTGACCGGGGATCTTGGGGCGACCTGCGGGCCGCCTCTACAGGTGCGGCCGCAGTGCCGGAGCCGCAGTTTCATGACAGGCAAAATATGCCCTGTAAGCAATGAAAAATAGACTGTTTTGGAAATCCGGGCTGCTTTATCTCCTGTTGTTCCTGCCGGCTCTCGTGGTTTTTGACTTCTATGTCGTCCGGTTGTTGAGACGCGAGCATCGTGAGGCGGCATTCTCCCAACTGGAAGCACTAGCCAACCTGGCTTTGGCCTATCCGCCCCGTACATCAGAAGGGCCGGACTTGAGGCAATGGATGGCATGGTCGGGCCAGGGCGGGACTCGCGCGACTCTGATTGCCGATAACGGGAAAGTGCTGGCGGATTCGGAGGAGGATCCTTCCGGGATGCAAAACCAACTTGCCCGCCCGGAAATAGGAGAGGCAATGCTGAAGGGTTCCGGACGCGCTCTCGGCCACAGCTCGATACTCAAATCGGATCTTGTTTATGCGGCACGGCGGTATGAGGTCCGAAGCGGCCGGCCGATGGTTCTGAGGCTTTCCCTGCCGCTGCCGCAGCTGAAGGAATCGGCGGCGGCTTTCCGCGGGTATTTCTGGACCGTTTCCCTGTTGATGCTGGCGCTGGCTGGGGGTGCTTCGCTGCTCTTCTCCCGGGGCATCACCCGCCGCATAGGCCGTCTTAAGGAATTTTTGCGGCGAGTTGCGGAGGGTGATTTCAGGCTCTTGCCGCTTGAACGCCACCGGGATGAACTGGCCGATCTGTCCGGCGCTTTGAATCAGGCGGCGCAGAAGCTGGATCGCACGATAAGCAGTTTGACCGAAGAGCGGAACCGGTCTTCAGCGATTCTCGCCAGCATGGAAGAAGGGGTAGCGGTGGTCGGAAGCGATCAGCGGATCGCATATTGCAATCGGGCATTCTGCCGGGACGCGGGAGTTCCGAGTCTTCGCTGCGAAGGGCGCCCGGTCATGGAGATCATCCGCCATTCGGATCTGCTTTCCTATATTCAGAAAGCTCTGGCCGGCGGCGAACCCATCCACGGAGAAGTGGTGGTCGGGTCGATCCGAACCCGCAGTTATGCGGTTACGGCCGCGCCGATCCGGACCGATGCCGCCATAAGCGGCGCGGTCATGGTGCTGCACGATATTACCGAAATTCGGAGACTGGAGCGGGCGCGCCGGGACTTTATCGCGAATATCTCGCACGAGTTCAAGACGCCCTTGACGGCGATTCAGGGCTTTGCCGAAACGCTGCTCAGCGGGGCGCTTGAGGATAATCAGAACCGCCGCCGGTTCATTGAGATCATCCGCGAGCATGCCCTGCGGCTCGGACGTCTGACGGATGATCTGCTCAAACTGGCTCAAATCGAAGCCGGACAATCGCTGCGCGAAGCGAAGCCGGTGGAGATTGAGGAAGTCATCGGTCCTTGCATGGAAATCGCGCGGATCAAGGCGGAACAGAAACAGCTTCTGCTCGGGGCGGATTATCGCGGCGACCTTCCCAAACTTTGCGGGGATGTTTTTTCCTTCCGGGAGATTCTGCAGAACCTCCTTGACAATGCGGTGCGCTATACCGCACCCGGCGGGCGCATACATATCAAGGCGGATGTCGAAGGGTCGGAGATGGTTCTTTCGGTCGCGGATACCGGGATCGGGATCCCTCAAGCCGACCAGGACAGGATTTTTGAAAGGTTTTATCGCGCTGATGCCACCCGCTCCCGAGAATCCGGCGGCACGGGCCTTGGTTTATCCATCGTCAAGCATCTCGTGGAGGCTCATGGCGGCAGGATCCGGGTTGAGAGCGTGGTCGGACAGGGATCAACATTTTACGTCCATCTGCCGCTCGCTCCGCAATAAGGGAGGCTGCAATCGGTGGCCATTTCGGATGAACTGACCGTTGTGATACCGGCGAAGAACGAGGAGAAGTTGCTGCCTCGCCTTTTGAAATCGCTGGTGGAACAGGATTATCCGCTGATGTCGAGTACGAGGGTTGTTATAGCGGATGCGGATTCCACGGACGGCACCGTCCGGGTGGCGGCTGAATTCAGCCGCAGTCTCCCCATATCAGTCATACGCGGAGGACTTCCTGCGGTCGGCCGCAATAATGGAGCACGATGCGCCGACAGCCGTTACCTGCTTTTTGTTGACGCGGACATTGAGCTGGCCGAAACCACGCTGCTCCGGCGCGCGGTAGAGCGGATGAAATCGGAATCATTGCATTGCGTCACCACCGATATTTTCTGCCGCGACGGAGTTTGGCTCGACTGCCTGCTCTATGGCGGTAACAATGTCGCCCAGCGCCTTTCCCGGTTTTTTAAACCTTTCGCGACCGGGATGTTCATGCTGGTCGATAAAAAACGGTTTGATGAAATCGGCGGTTTCGATGAACTGGCGCTCTATGCTGAGGATTACCAGCTGACCAGCCAAATTGCGCGCCAGCGGTTTCGGGTGATCGGCGGCGGGGTCTACAGCACCAACCGGCGCTTTCGGAAGATGGGCCGCTGGACCATTGTGCGGCTTTTCCTGAGGACCGCCATCAAAGGCCGGCAGCCTGATGATTTCCGTGACCAATCTCACAGGACGTATTGGGATGCTTAGGAGCGAGATCGTTCAGGATGCGCTCGCATTCCGGTTCCACTCTTGCAGCACTTTCTGATATTGCTGGTTGAATTTGTCCTTCAGATGTTGCGGGACTAAAAGGGCTGCTGTCCGCGCGCCGGCCAACAGGTAGGGAGCCAAAAAAGAGCGTGACACGAAGCCTTCCCGAATAGGAAAGGCGATAAGTCCCAGTACCAATATGGATGAGATCGCCCATCCTCTAAGCAATCCGAAAAGTCCCCCCAGCAAGCGATCTATCCACTGAAGCGAGGCTGCTTTGAGGAGGCGGTTCACCGCAAAGGAGGCAAAGGCGCCGATCAGCAGGCAGCCGAGGAAAATTGCCAAAAATCCGGCAAAATTTGCGATCGAGTCCGTCCGGCTGAATTCTGAGAATACACCACCCAGAGCCGGGTAATATAAAACGGCCAAAATGAAACCGCCGATGAGAGCGGCCAGGCTGATGATTTCGCGGGCCAGCCCCTTTGCCGTGGCGACTGCGGTTGAAATCAGGATGATGCCGGCAAATACGTAATCCAAAACCATCCACTGGCCCCAGTGCATGAGTCTCTCCTTCCGCGGGATGGAATCAGCAACAGATCACCGGGCGCGGCCGGCGGCTGCAACCAATATTAATCCTAATTAGTTTCTGTCGCGAAACCATTCAAATTGGCGGCCAGTCCAACCCCG
>JBBISO010000180.1:0-6403 GCA_037441325.1 Acidobacteriota bacterium
GCCGTCATGCGCAGATGTGCCGCCCCAGCAAAAACCTTGTGAGAAATGCGGGCTAACCCTCTGCCGTTATCGATACTACTTGGGTTCTGTCGCGAAATGTATCTTAAATCTTAACCATGCTTTCTATCAGGCGAAGCCCTTGGAGTGCGCAAAGCTTGCTTGCGCCTTTTACAATGTGAAGATTATCAAGCTCTCGAGCGCGGCAGCAAGCTGCCGCAGTCCAAGGCGCCCGGCGGATTCCAATCATTTATCTGCACCCGATAAATGAATTTCGCGACGGAAACTGCTTAACCGATTGCCCAACCCATGTTTCTTTTATATTTGTAAAATCCGGGCGATCTGTGGCATCTTTTGCTGTTTGCAAGGGATCGGGTGCACTTGACACGGCTTTCATGGTATGGAGAATAGTGCAGTGCGTTGCATAGCCCTGAACGATTTGCAGCACAAGATAACCTTAGCAAACGGAGTTTCCACCGATGGCCAAGACCCGCGTTGCTGACGATCCCGCCGCCGGACGATATGCCTTTACTTCAGAGTCGGTAACCGAAGGGCATCCGGATAAAGTATGCGATTACATCGCCGATTCGATTCTCGATGCTTATCTGCAGCTTGATCCCAAAAGCCGGGTCGCCTGCGAAGTCCTCTGCAAGGAAGACAATGTAATTATTGCCGGGGAAATTACCGCCAGCGGCGCGGTGGATCATGAAGCGGTCGCGCGCCAAGCCATCCGCGATATCGGTTACATTGATTCCTCCGCTCCGTTTAACGCCGACGGCGTCCGCATCCGTCAGTTTGTTACCAAGCAATCATCCGAAATCGCTCAAGGAGTCAATCTTGAGACCAATGCGGAACATGAACAGGGGGCAGGGGATCAGGGCATCATGTTCGGCTACGCGACCGATGAGACTCTCGAACTCATGCCGCTGCCGATCCTGCTGGCCCATCGCCTCGCCAAAGGACTGGCGGAAGACCGCAGAAACGGCACCGCTCCGTGGCTGCGGCCCGACGGCAAAACTCAGGTCTCGGTTGTCTATGAAAACAACCGTCCCGTCGCCGTGACGAACGCCATCGTCTCACCGCAGCATTGTCGCTCGGTATCGCGGGATTACATCATTTCCTATGTCACCGAGTCTTTGGCGCCGCGCGTGCTCGGCAAATGGTACAGCAAAAATATCAGGTTTCATGTCAATCCCACCGGAAGCTTCATTCTGGGCGGCCCCTCCGCGGATGCCGGCGTTACCGGCAGAAAGATCATGGTGGATACTTACGGCGGAGCCGGGCGCCATGGGGGAGGCGCTTTCAGCGGGAAAGATCCCTCCAAAGTGGATCGCAGCGGGGCCTATTTCTGCCGCTATATTGCGCGGCAACTGGTCAAACAGAAACTGGCGCGCAAGGCCGAAATCCAAATTTCCTATGCAATCGGCGAAGCGCGCCCGCTCTCGGTCAAAGTGGATACCTTCGGGACGGGCGATGCCGCCGCCGCCGAGGAGTTTGTCCGCAAGATGGATTTCCGCCCCGCCGCGATCATCGAGCGCTTCAAGCTGCTGCGCCCCATCTATCGTCAAACGACGAACTACGGCCATTTCGGCAAGCCCGGGCTGCCGTGGGAAGCATAGAAGCGCTGATGGTTGACGAACGGCGGCAAGTCTTCAAGCGTAAATCGTCAAGACTGCGGCGCCGCGCAGCTTGCCTTCGCGCAGGCGGGCCAGGGCATCGTTCGCCTGAGTCAGCGGAAATATTTCCACTTCGGTTTTCACGGGGACCTTGGGAGCGATCTCCAGCAGCTCCTCGCCGTCTTCCCGCGTCAGATTCGCCACCGATCGGACGACTCTTTCCTCCCAAAGCAGATTATATGGAAAGCCGGGTATATCGCTCATGTGAATGCCGCCGCAAATAACCGGCCCGCCTTTGATGACGGCCCGGAGCGCGGCCGGCACGAGCGACCCCACGGGAGCGAAGATGATGGCGGCGTCCAATGGTTCAGGCGGCATTTCGGTCGAATCCCCTGCCCAGACGGCGCCCAGATGGCGGGCAAATTCCTTGGCATTCCGGTCTCCCGGCCGCGTGAAGGCAAAGACGCGCCGGCCCTGGTGCACGGCTATCTGGGCGATGATGTGCGCGGCTCCCCCGAACCCATAAATTCCCAGCCGTTGAGCGCTTTCCCCCGCCATCCGGTACGAGCGATAGCCGATCAGGCCTGCGCACAGCAATGGCGCCGCGGCCGTGTCGCTATACTTTTCCGGCAGAGAGAAGCAATACCTCATGTTGGCCACGGCATATTCGGCGTAACCGCCGTCGAGCGTGTAGCCGGTGAATTTAGGCTGATCGCACAGGTTTTCCCGCCCGGTAAGGCAAAAAGTGCACCGGCCGCAGGTGTGCCCCATCCAAGGCACTCCAATCCTGCTGCCGATGCGAAAGGACTCGGCGTTGTCTCCGGCGCGAACGACGCTGCCGACAATTTCATGGCCGGGTATGACCGGCAACTTGGGATCCGGCAGTTCGCCGTCCACGACGTGCAGATCGGTCCGGCAGACGCCGCAGGCGCGCACCCTTATCAGCACCTGATCCTTGCCCGGCAGCGGAACCGGCACTTCCCGGCAAACCAGCGGTCGGCCCGGCTTCTCCAGCACCATGGCCCGCATCATTTCTGGAATTGACATGAGGGCACCTCAATGAAATTGACGGCTTGAGTTATAGAATGTCCGTTGCCGCCATAAAATGCAAATCAAGAATCGCACTGGGTGCAATTAGAAGTGCGAGTCATCCGGCTCATGTTTTGAGGGGGCGAAGCCCTTGGGAGTGCGCAAACTTGCTTGCGCCTTTTGTAATGTGAAGATTATCAAGCACTTGAAGGCGGCAGCAAGCCGCCGCACTTCATGGCGCCCTGCGGGCGCGGCGTTACCGGGAACGGCCATCTGACTTGACTCGCACCTCTAATTGCACCTAATTGCACTGGCAAGATACTGGTCCTCATTGGATATTAATTTTTGAGGACGCCTCTGCAGAGGCGTTCGGTCCCCATCCGTCTGCGCGCCTTCTTCACATTCAATCTGAATCGCTTCTTGCATTGAGAAGGCTGGACAGGAGTTCATCCACCTGAGCCAGTTCCTCATCCGTCGCGTTTTCTCTGGCCATGGCCAGCGCTTCAACCGCGGCGACCAGGTCGCCATTTATGGCGTGGATAAGCCCAAGGTTGAAGTGCACGCTCGCGGACCTGGGCTCGATGGCCGAGGAGATTTCGTAATGCAGGCGGGCAAGCCGGAAATCGCCGGCTTCAAAGTACAGATGCGCCAAATTGAGATGCGACTCGAAATGCCGCGGATCGCTTCGGAGCGCGTTGGTAAAATGATCGAATGCCAACGGAATGTTGTTTTCTTCATACTCCAGGATTCCCAGATTGCAGTACGCGTCCGCGATGCACTCCCCGCGAATGATGGCTTTCGCGTACATTTCATGCGCGCGTTTATCTCCTTTTTCGTGCAAAAGGAGCGCCTCCTCGAAGGGGCTCAGCCGGGCCGGGAGCTGGATCAGCCGGCCGCCCTTTTCCGGAAAAAGGTTGAGCTGCCCATGCAGCTCGGCTTCGATCTGGCGTGTCGTCAGCCCCCTGTTTTGAAGTTCCCTTGCCCGCCGGAATAAAGTGAGCGCCGTGAAATCGTACCTGAGCTCGCCGTCCGGCGCGAAGGGAGAGGTTTGAACCATGCCCTCCCGTGTCCAGCGCCGGATCAGGTTTTCGCTCAAGCCGAATTGGCGGCTGATTTCCCGGACAGCATAGGTGGCTTGGACACGTTGAAGCTTTTTTGATTTAGCGACCTTTTGAAATTCGGCGAGGGTGCTCATGAGTCCGGTTTGTCCTGACTTTTGGGCGGTGCAAGAAGCCAGCCACAGATTACACAGTTTTTATCGATAAAACAATCCGTTGTCCGCTGGAACATGTGCGGGCTGGGAAGACCTGCTGTCTCCGCTCCCTGCAGATATGATTTAACCCCGCGCGCGGTTTATGCAAAAATTGCAGCCGGGCGCGGTGGAGGTTTATGGCCATATTCAGATCCGAATCAACGGATTACATCCTGGAAAAAGCACTCGCCGGCGATCGCATATCCCCGGCGGAGGCGCTGCAACTCTATAACACGGCGGATTTCCTGAAAGTGATCGCCGCTGCGCGCGAAATCCGCAACCGCCGGCACGATCCTTCCGTGGCGACTTACACGATGTTCCGGATCGTTAACTACACTACCCTCTGCAGCGTGAATTGCTCTTTCTGCGGCTTCCATGAACCTTTGGACTCGCCACTGGGCCGGGTGCTTTCGGCCGGGGAAATCGTCGAGAAAATGCGGCAGGCCGCCGCCATAGGCGCGGACCAGATGTTTCTGCAGGGCGGGATTAATCCCGACCTCCCCTTCGGCTATTACCTTAACATCCTCCGAAGGGTCAAAGAGGTATTTGGAAGCCGCATGCATATTCGCGCATTTTCCCCGATCGAGCTTATGGGAATGGAGCGAGCCACCGGTATGCCGCTTCGCAGGATTTTGAGGGAGCTCAAGAGCGCAGGCATGGATTCGGTGCCCGGCGCCGGAGCGGAAATTCTCAGCGATCGGGTGCGCGCGGCGCTTTCGCCGAAAAAGGGTACTGTGGCCGATTGGGTGAGGGTGATGGAAACATGCCATGAAGAAGGGCTTCCCGGCAGCGCTAATATTGTTTTCGGTTCGGACGAGACCCGGGAGGAAATAATCGAACATCTGCGGATCATCCGCGAACTCCAGGACCGGACAAAAGGGTTTTTGGCGTTTATCCCCTGGACTTTTCAGCGCCAGACCGACAAGTTCTTTGTACGGGATGTTCCCGCCCGGGAATATCTGAAGCTGCTCGGAATCTGCCGGATCTTTTTCGACAACATTTCCCATCTGGAAGCTTCCATTATGGTCCTGGGCCGGGCCACGGGGTCGATCGCCCTGCATTCGGGCGCGGATGATATATCGTCGGTGGTAATCGAAGAAAACGTTCTGACAAGCTGCGGTCCGGATACGGAAGAGAAAGCGCGGGAGTTTATACGGCAAAGCGGCTTTGCGCCGGCCAAGCGCGATCTGCTTTATAACCAGGCCGTTTAATCAGCGAATTGCGCCTTGGGCGGAAGTGAAGGACTTGAGATTGCCGACGGCGACGTCCGTGTTGCCCTCGCGAAGCAAATTGCCGATTACCAGAAAAACTCCGGGCCACACTCGCATGTTGGCGACGTTGAACGTCTGCCCCTGGCTGGTCAAAATGACCGAAGCGTAGTTTCCCACCTGATAGATCTGAATCGAATCGGTTCCGAAATCGCCGCTGAAAATAAGAGGATTGGCCGGCAATTTTTCCGCGCTCGCTTCCAGACTGCCGTCGCCTTTCCAACTAAAAATCTGATGCATCCCTTTCATCTGGGCGACCATCAGAAAGTCGCCGGAATTGTCCTGTGCCTCCAGATGAAGCACGTAATTCGGCACAAAAGCCAAGTCCCCCCGCTGAGATAGCCGGTAAAGATCCGTAGCGTGAAATGTTTTCAGGCTTCCGGCGTTTGTGTCGACCGTGACGATTTCCCGCATGCTGCCGCGATAGGGACCCGCGCTGGGGACAGTCGGCTGATATTCGGTCACAAACTTGTCGGCGAACTGAAAGCCGCCTGCGCCGTTTCCCAGAAGAACCCCCCCGAAAAGTGCTGCATGGCTGGTGGCCAGAAGATCCGGAATGCGGTCGCCGTTGATATCGTCCACATAAAAAGCGCGATTATCCCTGGCGGCCGAAGGATTAATAAAAAGGCTAAAATCAAAATCGCCTTTATCGGCTGCAAATCTGGTGTCACTCAACCGTCTTGCGGTCACGGCCCCAAGCGTCCCTGAGCCCTCGAAATTGCCGAGGATCAAGAACAGGTCGCCTGCGGGAATCCCAGCCCCGGACACTGCACCGGCGGAATGAGCCGATTCCGCTTTTGAAGCCTTAGGCGCGGTCTTAGTCTCCGAGACGGCCCCATCCGATGTGGGTGCTTCTGTTTTCGTTTCCGAAGCCGCCGGGGAAGCCTGCAGCTTTTGCTTCAACCGGGCTTCGGTGAACGGATTCAGAAAAATTTCGTCGATTTGGTTCAGCTGAAAAACCCATGAAAAAAGCTGATTGAAAGGGCCGTCAAAGACGGTCGCGGTTAGGGTTTCCAATCTCGATGCCTGTTCGCGCGGGGTCCTGTCATATGAAGAACTTGATTGCCTGCCTGCTATGGCGACGCTTGGGAATGCTCCCCGGGGATCACCCAGAAAACTAGGCATTGCGATGCCAAGCTCGGCATCGCCTGCGGCATCTATAAAATAGCCGGAAATGGTGCTGGGTGAGAACGATATGGTATCGCGAACAACAGCCGCGTCCGCGGGTTTGCCGGAGGGAG
>JBBISO010000181.1:0-6382 GCA_037441325.1 Acidobacteriota bacterium
TGCATAAATAGTTCTGCCGCGGTACTGAACGGGCTAAGGAGCTACCCGGCCATGGCCGACATGCGTAGGGAAGAGCCGTCAGAATCGATGCCGGTGCCTCTTATTCCTGACCACACCCTGATCCGGCGCATAGGCGGAGGCAGCTACGGCGAGGTATGGCTGGCAAGGAATATTGTCGGCACTCTGCGCGCCGTCAAGGTGATCTACCGCCGGGCTTTCGACCACGAGCGCGCATATGAGCGCGAGTTTTCCGGCATCCAGAAGTTCGAGCCCATTTCCCGGTCGCATGAAGGTGTTGTGGATATCCTCCAAATAGGGCGGAACGACGCGGCGGGGTATTTCTATTATGTCATGGAGGCGGCCGACGCCTCTCCCCCCGAAACTGGACCCTCTCCAGAATCCGCATATGCGCCCCGGACGCTGCGGAGCGAGCTGATCCGGCGCGGGTCGTTGCCGGTAGCCGAATGCCTGGCGATCGGCTTGCGAATGGCCGAGGCCCTGGCTCATATGCACGCCCACGGCCTTGTCCATCGGGATATCAAGCCATCCAACATCGTTTTCGTGGACGGCGTCCCCAAGCTGGCGGACATCGGCCTGGTGGCGGGTATCGACGAGACCCGCTCGCATGTCGGCACCGACGGTTTCATTCCCCCCGAGGGACATGGGAATCCGCAGGCCGACATCTACAGTCTGGGCAAGGTTCTTTATGAGATCAGCACCGGCAAGGATCGCAACGATTACCCGGAATGGCCGGGCGAGTTCCGCGAGGAGGCCGAGCGGCAGGCTTTTTCGGAGTTGAACGAGATCATCTTAAAGGCCTGCATGAGCGATCCGAGGAAGCGATACCGGACTGCCGAACAGATGCGCGCCGAACTGGCCGCGCTGATCCACGGCACGTCGATCCGTAAACGACGCGCGCGTGAGCGGCGGCTGAATTGGCTCAAGACGGGCGGTGTGTCGCTGCTGGTCTTTCTTGTCCTCTTCGCCAGCGCCCGCTCGGTCAACATCGGGCTGGCCGCAGGAATCCTGGCGATACTCGCCCTGGCCGCCGTCTACTTCCTGATCCGGGTGAACCGCACGTTTGCGGCGGCAATGGCCGCCGCCCCCGGCTCCGTTCGGGGCCGCACCGTTTGGCTTGCCGGCGCAATGCTGCTCCTGACGGTGCTGGCCGCTGCCGCAATATGGGTGGTGTGGCCGGCCGGCCCGCGCCCCCTCGACTTCTCATCACGCGACTGGATCCTGGCTACGGATTTTTCAAACCAGACAGGCGACGCTTTGCTGGAGAGGTCTCTTCGGACCGCTTTCACGGTGAGCCTGGAGCAATCCCGCCATGCTAACTCGCTGCCGCGCTCTCGGATCGACAGTGCGTTGCGGCGCATGGGGAAAGGCCCGGGAGCCGATATCAACGAAGCGCTGGGGCGAGAGATATGCCTGCGCGAAGGCGTCAAGGGCCTCATTGTCTGCGACATAGCCGGCGCCGGACAGCAATACACCCTGTCCGCAAGGCTGGTCAATCCTGCAAACGGCGTGACGGTCCGGGCGTACCAGGAATCCTCGGTGAGTCGGGAACGCATTCTGGATGCTCTAGGCCGAATGGCCCGCAATATCCGCAGGGACCTGGGGGAGTCGCTCGCTTCCATCCGCGCCGCCGACCGGCCGCTTCCACTGGTGACGACGCACTCGCTGGAGGCCCTCGAGGCATTTGCGGAGGGAAGCCGCCTGTGGCGCAAAGCGTCTTACGCAGAGGCCGTCAGGCTGCACGAAACGGCAATTCAACACGATCCCGAGTTCGCCATGGCGCATGCGGCCCTGGGTGGGGCGTACTGCAGCTACATATATAACGATCCGGCCAGAGGCAGGGAACACTACGAAGCAGCTCTGCGCACGGCCAATCGTATTACCGACCGCGAGCGGCTTTATATCCAGGCGTCTTTCGAGAAAGACCTCGGAAACGTTGACGAAGCCGTCCGGCTGCACAAGCTGTTTCTGGCCGCCTACCCGGACGACACCAGCGCGCGCTATAATCTCGGCACGGTGTTGATGCTGAACAGCCGATATCCCGAGGCGATCGAGCAACTTCTGGAGGTGGTCCGCATAGCCCCTACCCACGCATCAGCGCTCATCAACATAGCCACCAGCTATCGCCAGGAGGACCGCGCCGATGAGGCTTTATACAACTACGCCAGAGCCTTTGAGCTGGAACCGGAGTGGCTTACAAACGCCAATCTCAACCATGAATACGGCTTCGCCCTCGTCTGCAGCGGAAATCCCGCCAAAGCCCGGGAGACATTCGCACTCGCTGCCTCGGGACCCGAGACGAAAGCCTCGGGACTGCGTTCACTGGCGCTGCTGGATCTTTACGAGGGGAAATACCGCGATGCCCGGGAGCGTTTGCGGGAGGCGACCCTGCTGAGCGAGGCCAAACGGGACCATTTGCGATCGGCGCGCAGCCGCCTTTTCATGGCGATCCTGCTGGACGGGCAAGGTAACCGGGCGAAGCAACTCAAGGAGCTGGAGCGGGCCCGGCGCGACGCAGAGGCTCTGAGCAATGCGCCCGCCTGGTTGCTGGCCAGGCTGGCGATCGGGTTTGCGCGCACCGGGGATCTGCAGAAGGCCGATGCTATCCGGCGGCGAATGACTGCGCAGATCAACCGGCAAAGCACGCAGGAGAGCAGCTATATGCACATGGTTGAAGGCGAGATAGCCCGAGCGCGCGGAAACATCGAATCCGCTGTGGAACTCCTTCTGCTTGCTGATCGCGAGGCCGGCACTGCCGAAACCCTGGCATGCCTGGCGCGCGCATACGACGAAGCGGGCTGGACCGAGCAGGCCGCCGACTATTATGAAAGGCTGATAGCGGCCGGCTGCTCCGCTCTTGGGTGGGAACCGCAGCAGGCATGGGTTGAGGCGCACGTTCGTCTGGCCAAGCTGCATCTCTCGCGCGGCGCGCCGCAAAAGGCGGCGGCGTTACTGGGCGTCATGGCGCGCCTGTGGCAAAATGCCGATCCGGATCTGCCCCTGGCCGCTCGCCTGCGCGCGGCCGCCACCCTTCGCTGACATGCGCCCTAATCCCGATAAATGCTCAAATTCTGCAAATGCTGGAAACGCAGGACACCCATTTCTCTTTCCAAACCTTTGTGACCTTGCCGGATCTAAATTGGTGTCCAAACCTTCTCTCCAAATCTTCCTCAAACCTTCCGGATTTCTTCTCCGCGGGTTCCTAAAGTTGCATTGACTGAGAATATGAGTAATATTATGTATTACCGAAGATTGGTTTCATATGAAGATATCTGAGTTTGAGTGGGATGACGGCAATGTTTTGCATCTCGCTTTAGGTCATGGTATCGAGCCCGAAGAAGCCGAGGAGGTGTTTGCAGTCGCTCCACTTTATCGGAAGACGAAACTTGGCCATTATGTTGCGTTCGGCCGAACAGTTGCTGGCCGTTTGCTCGTAATCGTTTTCGAGAGTAAGGGGAAGGGCATTATTCGAGTCATTACCGGATGGGATATGAATGAATCGGAGCGGCGCTATTACATGCGCGACAGAATAGGTTAAGTTATGAAAAAAAAGAAAACTGTGATTCAGGAAGATCCGGCGGAGTATTACTCCAGGCACAGAGTTCTCAAAGAGATAGAAGAAAGACCGGTCGAGTTCGCTCTGAATGAGGAACTTCGACAACAGATCCTTCAAGGAAGTCGGCAGCGACGGCTTCAGAATATCTCGATAAAACTCGATCCGGCACAAATCATAGCACTTAAGAAGCTTGCCACGATGAGGTCCATTCCTTATCAGACTTTAATTCGGCAGTGGCTGGCCGAGGGCATACGGAAGGGACTTCGTTTAGCTTCAAAAGAAAGCCGCAAAAATCGGTTCTAAGCCTATTTTTAGGGGGTCTTTGGAGGCTTAATTCACTGAACAAAGAGCTTCTCTCCGTCCGACCCCGATCCCACCACATTTTCAGAGGCTTTATCGATGCCATGGCAACGGTAACCATCGGCACCAAGCATATCCAAGTCAAGTTTCAAAAGCGTGCACACAATTCCTATCTGATTGCGGCAGGCTTTGCTGAAAAGGAAACCATGATACCCTGGCTGGGAGCGAAAAGGCTCAGTCTCGTCTTTGGATACTGGCCGGATCGATGCGACAGCTGTATTCGGTCAGGAAGGAACGTTTGGGAATCACATTCAGCCCGGCAAACAAAGCCAGCCCCTCATCAAACACGGAACTCATCACATGACTGTGACGCGCATTGCCAAAAAGCTTAAGCGCCAGCAGGGACCGCATGGCCGCTCCCGCCGGGATCATCTCGGAGCCGGACAAACCTGCCTGGCGAAAAATGGATTCCAGGGGGACGGCAGCCAAGTATGACAATGTGGATATATGTTTATAAGTGAGGTCACTGACCCGCCATTTGATATGCGATCTAGGCTCGCAGGATTTCGTCCGCTTCTTCCTTATCGACCTCCATGATGTAGCGGATTCCGCTGATGTCGGCTGCATCGCGCGTTAGCGCGGCAATATCATCTCGGGATATGTGCTCAAGAGAAAACTTGCGGCTGCCCGCCATTAGCTGGCGCAAACCCTGGGCCAGGCGTTCATAATAGGTATAAAGGCCAAGCGCGCCGCAGGAGAGTTTTTCGAATGCCGTGTCACCAAGCTCTTTGCGCAATGCGTTGGCGGTAACGAAGATGTCATCTTTGGTGTGACCAAAGCGTTCGACGTACACCGGAATCTGGTTTTCATCAATCGCCCGCCCGATAGTCTTTCCAACCATGGCAGCCGCGATTGGGCTGCGCGCCATTCCGATCATTTTCACAAACGGCGCTCCCAATGCAAGGCCTTTGAAAATTTGATCTTCAAATGTGAAGCCGCCGGCGGCCGTCAGCGCAGGCACATACCTCCCCTCAGCGGACAGGCGCTTTGCATATTCATGCAGCATCGAATGCAACTCGACTGGTGGGATGCCCCATTCATTCATCATGCGCCAGGGGCTCATGCCCGTGCCTCCGCCGGCACCGTCAACGGTCAGCATATCCAGCTTATACTTGGATGCGAACGCCATGGCCCGCGCCAAATCCGCCGGCCGATAGGCGCCGGTCTTCAGGAATATGTATTTGGCGCCGGCTTTTCGCAGCTCATCGATCCGCTGCGCGAATGATTCCTCCGCAACCATGCCGACCCGGGAATGTCTTTCAAACTCGCTGAAGCTGCCTCGCTCGAAAGCTTTTTCCACAAACGGATCCATCGGATTCGGAAGGACAATATAGCCTCTTTCATACAGCATCCGGGCTTTCGATAGGCTGCGAATTTTTACCTCGCCGCCGATATCTTTGGCGCCCTGGCCCCATTTCAATTCCACACATTCAACGCCAAGCTTCTCGATTGCATACTCCTGAACTCCCAGCCGGGTATCTTCAACATTTGCCTGGACGATGATGGCGCCGTAGCCATCGCGCTGGAAATCCTTGTACAGAGCCACCCGGCGCTTCATATCGATGGTGTCGATGACGCGTCCTTTTTCCAGAACGGTTCCAGGATCCATGCCCACGACATTTTCGCCGATCGTCAAACCGATGCCGGCCAAGGCGGAGCCCATAGCCAGGCCTTCCCAATTATTTTTCGCCACATCGGTCGACCCGATTCCCGGGATAATCCACGGATAACGGAACTTGATCTTTTTGTCGTGCCCTATGGCAACTTCAAGGTTCACGTTCGGGAAGATTGCCTTATCGCTGTCTGCCTCGATGCCATGCGCACCGACAGCGGTGCCCATAATGCTGAAGTGCGAATAATCGACCGGGTAGGTTTTTTCAGCCGCCGTCGTAATGACTCCGAATGGCTGCGGATAGATAACCTCGTGACCTCGATAGGCGGATTTGCCTATTTCGCACATACCGATGCAGCCATCCACACAGGTCACGCACATTCCGGAAGCTGGGACAACTGATTCTTCGGTCCGATTCTTGGCAAGAGTTGCTGCTGAGGAATTAACTCTCGAAAATGGCATTTTGCTATTCTCCTTTGAGCGGCTCGGATTCTCCTATTTCACAGGCTACGCAGGGCGACATATAACACATCATGTCGTCGAAATGTTTTTTCTCCAGGCATGGAGGAGTCAGGTTTGCACAGGCGCCGCAGACCGCCTTTTCCGGTTGGTTGAAGGTACACCGGAGTTGACAGGCCGGACAAATGTATATGCAGGCGCCGCAGGTTCGGCAAAAGTCCGATTTCACGTCGAACGGGGTTCCGATGCTCCGCCGCTCACCGCGACCCCGAAATCCAATAGCTCCGGCCATCATCTGCTCTTCGCAGATCCGAACACAAAGCCCGCAGAGGATGCAGTCTTCATATTCCTGCCTGAAACGCTGTTGACGGACGTCA
>JBBISO010000182.1:0-6345 GCA_037441325.1 Acidobacteriota bacterium
GGCTATTCTCTAAACGCCCCTCCGGGGCTTGCTTAAAAAACCGGTTTCGCGACAGTCCTCCATGCGCCGGGGGCGCACCCAAGCGGATGAAAACCGGCTGCGCCGACGCTCATTCAATTTCGCTATTTTCGAGACAGAAACTAATTAATATGTGTCTTATATCCGGAGGCGATATGGCAATCAATAATCCCGAGACATCCGTAATCAGCCATCAGGAAATTTATCGCGGCAAAATCGTGACCCTGCACGTGGACACCATTCGGCAGGCTTCCGGAAGAACCACAATCCGCGAAGTCGTTCATCACCCGGGAGGAGTCGCCGCAATACCCGTTCTCGACGACGGCCGCCTTCTTCTGATCAGGCAGTTCCGCTATCCGATCGGGAAATTCATCCTGGAACTCCCGGCGGGGAAGCTGGACAGCGGTCTGCCGCCCCTGGAGACGATGGCGCGCGAACTGGAGGAAGAAGCCGGCTATCGCGCCGGTGAGTTGATCCAGGTCTTTTCTTTTTACACGAGCCCCGGAATCAGCGACGAGTTGATCCATTTTTTCATCGCGCGCAATCTGACCCGCTGCGCCCAACGCCCGGAAGAAGGCGAACATATTACCGTCGAGGCCATTTCCGCCGAGGAGTGCCTGCAAAAAATCGGAACCGGAGAAATCAGCGACGGCAAAACCATCCTCGGGATTCTTTGGTACCAAACCAATTTCCTGCTCAAGTCAACTCCTGATCCGGCCAATGCCTAACCCGCATTTCTCAGAGGGTTTCGTAGCGAGGCGTCGCAGACCGGTGCGGATGCAAGGCGAGCGACATGTGGGGCGGGTCTCCAGACCCGCAGGGTCCGGCGGCGAGGAGTGCCCCGCGGGAATCTGGACCAGCTTCGAAGATTCCTGGGCGCCATCAATATGAAGCAGCGAACCGGCCGGCATTCGCAGCACACCACGGCCTTAGCGGCCCACAAATTTGGACCTGCTTAAATGCGTCAAAGGTGATAAAATTGCGCCATTATGAATAAAATAGCAGTTGGTTCCAATGTCGATGCTTATTGCACCAAATGCAAGCTTGTGGTGGCCCACAAAGTAACAGCAATGGAGGGGACGAAGCCCCGGCGCGTCCGCTGCAACACCTGCAACGGCGAACATAACTATCGAGCCTCAAAACCCGTGCCGAAGGCTGCCGCCCCTAAAAGCGTAAAAAGAGCGAGAAGCGCGGCCAAAAAATCCAATTTATCATGGGAAGAGGTGATGAAGGAAGCTTCCGCCAAACCTCACAAGAAATACAGCATGTCGGGCAGCTTTGGCGAGGGCGATTGGATCGAACACGCCACCTTTGGATTGGGCTGTGTTCAGGCATTTATCGCTCCCAACAAGATCACCGTGCGCTTCGCGGACGCCACGCGGATGCTGGTCTGCAACCGAACATAGGTGAAAAGCACAGCTTCTGCCTCAAGTTTCCTGCTGGATAACCTTCGGCTCTTGGTGCCGGGAGCCTCCAAGCGCACGCTGCGCCAAATGCTGAGCCAGGGCCGGATCAGCGTAAACGGCAACCCCTGCAAAATCGCCTCTCGCCGCATCCGGCCCGGCGACCGAATCGAGATCGGACCGCGGAAAATCCAGGGAGTGCTCCCAGGCGGACTGGAAATCCTATATGAAGATGGCGAAATCCTTGTCATCGATAAGCCGCCGGGCCTGCTCACGATCTCTTCAACCGGCGAGCGGGAGCGGACTGCCTATGCATATCTACGCCAATACCTGAAAGATATTAATCCCAAACAGAAGCTCTTTATTGTTCACCGCCTGGACAAATTCGCGAGCGGAATCCTTATCTTTGCCAAGTCCCAAAGGGTTAAATCCTTGCTGCAAAGAGCGTTCCGCCTGCACGAAATCGAGCGGAAATACTGGGCCATCGTTGAAGGACGAGTGAAGAAGGACCGGGGGACTATCCGGAGCTGCCTGGCGCAGGATCGCTCGCTGCGGATGCACTCCACCAAAGACCCAACCGTGGGAAAGCCGGCGGTGACTCATTTTCGCGTCCTGCGCCGTTTCCCAAATTTCACTGCGCTCGAAGTTACCCTTGAAACCGGGCGGAAAAACCAGATCCGGGTTCATTTATCCGAGATGGAGCACCCGATTGCCGGAGACCGCGCTTACGGCAGCACGCGGGATCCCCTCGGCAGACTTGGGCTGCATGCGTTCCTGCTCGGATTCAAACATCCTATCCGGGGCGAGCCTCTCCTTTTTCAGGCCGAGCCTCCGCCCGAATTCATCCGCTTTCTGCCTGAAAATCCGTGAACTGCCCAGCCAAGCTTTCCAAATCGGTGATGCGCTCGATGTGATAGTGCCCGCCGTCTGTCGGTGTTCTTCCTCCCACCAGGACGGTTGTCATGCCGAGTTTTGCCGCGGGCGCCAGATTTCTGATCGAGTCTTCGATCAGAACACATTCATCCGGCGCGGCTGATATGAAATCCAAGGCTTTGAAATACGCCCGGAGGTCCGGCTTATTGACGAAATCCAGCATATGGATGTCGATAATCCACTCGAAATGGCGCAGGACGCCGAGGCGCGACAGTACGCGCCGGGCGTGGCCGGCATCGGCATTTGTGAAGACAACCTTCCTTAAATCAAGGCGCTCCAGCATTTGATCCAGAGCAGGATTGTATTGAAGATACACCTGCAGCGGGATGTCATGGACAAAATCGAGGAACTCGTCGGGATCCACGGCGTAACAGCGCCGCAGGGCGTTGAGCGTGGTGCCGAAAGCACTGAGGAAATCATCCCGTTTCCTGCTGACCTCCCCAGGATCAATTCCAAGACGCTCGACCATATAAAGGTTGATGCGGTTCCCGATCTCTTTCATCAGGCCGCACGCCGAAGAGTAAAGAGTATTGTCAAGATCGAACAAGGCGTAACGAAGGTTTCTTTTCAACGGGGACCTCAATGCAGGCGGGCCGGTGCAATTTGCCCAGCGCGGCCAGCACGGAATTGCGGACATGCGGGATTTCCTTTTGCAGGTCGTCCAACAGCCGGCGCATGCGCCTGCGCCGGAGATTCTTCTGCTGTCCGCAGAGGTTGCATGGAATAACCGGGAAATTCTGCAGCGCGGCAAAAGCTTCAATGTCGGATTCCCAGCAGTAAGCCATCGGACGGATCACCGTGTTGCGCCCGTCGTTGCTCCGAAGCACCGGGGGCATGCCCCGGGGCGAGCCTTCGTAGAAGAGATTGAGAAGAAAGGTCTGCAGGATGTCGTCCGCATGATGGCCCAGGGCGATCTTGGCGCAGCCTTCTTCGACGGCAGCATTATAAAGAATTCCTCTGCGCAGGCGGGAGCACAGCGAACAAGTCGTCTCACCCTCGGCGAGCGTTCTTTTGACAATTGAATAAGTGTCCTTCTGAATGACACGGAAAGGAACCTTGCGGGAGGCGAGATATTCCTGAAGGATGTGTCCGGGAAAACCGGGCTGCTTCTGGTCCAGACTCACGGCCAGCAGCTCGAAGCGGACCGGAGCGCGTTTCTGCAGGTCCTGCAGAAGCGCGAGCAGCGTGAAACTGTCCTTGCCGCCGCTCACGCAGACCATGACGCGGTCTCCTTCGGCGATCATTCCGAAATCCGCGATGGCCTGCCCCGTACTTCGCAGGAGTTTTCGCTTAAGCTGCTGCGCCGCGTTCATCCTACACTTCTCCCGGACCGGCAAAATTGTAGCATAACCCCAATCGCCAATCGTCAATCGTCAATGCTATAGTGCCCGCCATGTAGCCCATCAGCATCCATTGCCTCGGTACGGGCGACGCCTTTTGCGCCGGCGGGCGGCTTCAGGCAGCCTACTTGATCCGGCGTCCGGACGGCGCGCTGCTGCTCGATTGCGGCCCGTCGATTCTGGCATCGCTAAAACGCCAGGGGCTGCCGCCGGACACGATCGACACGGTTCTCCTCAGCCACTTTCATGGGGACCATTTTGCGGGTTTGCCCTTTCTCTTCCTGGAATATGTTTATGTGGCGCCGCGCCGCAGGCCTTTAAAGATCGCCGGCCCTCAGGGAGTGGAAAGCAGGGTGATACGGCTTTTTCAAGCCATGTACGCCGATTCCGCTGCCGAGCCATTGCCCTATAGCATCGAGTTTATCGAAGCCGAGCCGCGCAAGAAATTCTTCCTGGACGGCATGGAAATCCACGCCTTCCCGGCTCCACACCAGGAAGACCCGGCTTCTCTGGGATATGAAATTTTGCTCGACGGCCGGAAGATCGTCTACTCGGGAGATACCGGCTGGAGCGAGGAGCTGGTGGCGCGCGCGAAAGACGCGGATCTGTTCCTGTGTGAATGCAGTTTTTTTGAATCCCGGCTTGATACGCACCTCGATTATCCGCGGATCGCGGAAAATCTCCCGCGCTTTGGAGCGAAAAAGATAGTCCTGACGCATCTCGGGCAGGAGGTTTTGCGCCGCCGCGCGGAGGTGTCTCTGGAAATGGCGTACGACGGTTTGGTTATAACAATCTGAGGGATGCCCCAGCAGAAATCGCCAAATCCTTGCTCGAATGGCTTCCCGATAAAGCCGCACACCGAAGGTTGGATCTTCAACCGCGGGCAGCTGCCATACTTTCTCGAAAAAACCAAAAACCTTTATCTTTAAATTTCACGCCGCATCTTTGCCGTAATCAATTTCCTCATCAATTGAAATTCCCGGATGAAGGAATTATGCATTTTTGTGTTACCCGTCACAGCCGCTATCCGAAGCACATGCCATAGTGACTGCACTGATTAGATTCATTCAACCAAGCTCCGGCGAATGACTCTCCCTGGGAGGAATTCGCCGGAGCGATAGAGGAGGAAAATCAAATGAGAAAGACCCTGTTTTCTGGTTTGTTGCTTGTATTCGCAGTGCCGCTGGCGTTTGGATCACTCCCCGCGCCGGAAAAATTTGATGCCGCCGTTGTCGGAAATGTTATTCAGACAAGCTGGGATCCCGTGGCCAATGCCGACAAATATTCCGTTAAGATTGTTGCCGCCTATGACACAGATGGAAATGCAGAAATTGATGTTTACCTGGTTTTTGACTTCGGAACCAGTGATCGCACCGATGGGTATCCTATGAGTGACCCATTTCTTGACATACCCCTTTCGGCACTTGAAATCTCTGTAGACACTGATAATGACGGTATTCCTGATACACAACTGATGCCGCTAGCAGGCGCAGCCAGCGTCAAGGCCTTAAACCCCGGCAAAGGGAAAGGCAGGCAGGACAACCCATTCAGTAATGTAGTAGAGCTCGAATTTCCCGAATAACCCCGCGGCCCTGTTTAATGCTTGCCGTTAAATCTTGCCCGAAGGCGATCGGGATGCTGAGGCTGGACTCTCAAGCCGCTGCATCCCCTTTGCCTTTGGGCAAACCACAGATGAAACTGGATTCCCTCGCACCTCAAGTTTTCAGTTCTCTTTGATAATCCCACTTGCAAAGTCAGAGAAATCTTGAAGCCCGGAGCGGAGTTTGTTATACACTCCCTGCTGCATTGAATGCCAGCGTAGCTCAGCCGGTAGAGCAACTGATTCGTAATCAGTAGGTCCCCGGTTCAAGTCCGGGCGCTGGCTCCACGAAAACAAAAGACTTACATCATTCCTGAATTTTCAATTTCCTCCCCGGAAGCCTCCATTTGCATTTTGTTTGCATTTTTTCCGTCGAGCACGGCCGCCGTCACGCGGCGCACGCCCGGCACCCAGTGCGCGTATATCTTCAAGGTCGTCGCCGGATTCGAGTGGCCCAGCTATGGCGAAGGTCATAAGGAGTCCGCCTCCTGAGCTTCGCCTGGTCCTGCAGCTTGTACCAGATGCGCCGCAGAAAATCCGAATGGAAGATCGGAGTCCCCTTGTCGTTCGGAAACGCCCACTGCTCCATGTCGAACGGCTTCCCGGCGGCGAAGGCCGCTTTCTTCCTCTCGACCAGAACCCGCTTCAGCTCGCCGGCGAGTTCGGCGCTCATATCCACCTTGCGTTCCGACGCGGCGGTCTTCGGAGTTTCCACGTGCCGGTGCGGCGGGATGTTCCGCCGGATGAGGATGCAGCCCCGGCCTAAATCGGTGTCCCACAATTGCAGAGCGAAGGCCTCGCCGATCCGCATTCCCGTGCGCGCAAGGCACAGGATGAACGGGTAGTACTCGGAAAATTTCTCCCTGCATTTTTCCTCAAGCGCGTGCAGTTCTTCGATCGTGAAAGGATCGATCTTCTCCTTGATCCTCTTTGCCGACCGGTAGAATTTGCCGAGCCCTGTAACGGGATTGGCCGGAATCAGGCCCTCATGGACGGCTTCCTCCATCATGGTGCGGAGAGCGCCCACCATCAGGCGCACCGAGTCCTTCGA
>JBBISO010000183.1:0-1369 GCA_037441325.1 Acidobacteriota bacterium
ATTCGGGATATTGTCGTAAGCAAACCTGCCTGCGACCACTGCGTCTGCTTCCGCGAAGCCTTTGTCAACGTCTCCGGTGACGATTTCCGTGGCACAGGTTGGGCCGAGAACAGGATCTCCAAGGGGCAATATGTTTCCCGGCAATTCGTCATAAAGCTGGGGAGCATCCGGCTTCATGGCTTCGTAATCGTCGAAAACGGCGGGCAGGATTTCATAATCCACATCGATCAGCTTTTTTGCGTCTTCCGCAATCCTTTTGGTTTCTGCCGCGATCAAGGCCACCGCATCGCCCACGTACCGGACTTTGTTATCGAGCAGGTGAATCGGGGGATTGCCGAACTTCCAACCCGGGGAGTTCTGCCAGGTGACGATCGCTTTGACTCCCTTGACTCTTTCCGCTTTACTAGTATCGATACTCTTGATGGCCGCATGAGGATGGGGACTCCTGAGAACTGCGCCATGGAGAAGATTCTGGAACACGAGATCGTCCACAAACGCCGAAGATCCGGTCACGATGTCTACCGCGTCCCGTCGGGGCAGCGTTTTGCCAATGAATCGGTAGTTCTCCGACATGACCGTCACCTCCCCTTTCCGGCTGCTGCAAGAACCGCTCTCACAACCTGATAGTGGCTGATGCACCGGCAAAAATGGCCCGAAAGGGCTTCCTTCACCTCTCCTTCTGTCGGAGCAGGATTCTCATTAAGCAGAGCTCTGGCACCCATGATCATGCCGGGAGTGCAATAGCCGCATTGAAAAGCCGTATGGTCGATAAACGATTGTTGGAGGGGATCAAGTTCTCCGGTTTGCGGATTCCGCAGCCCCTCGATGGTGGTAATCTCTTTACCCTCGCATTCGACGGTCAGAATCATGCAGGAAAGCACCGCTCCGCCATCCATTAAGACAGTGCATGCGCCGCACGCGCCGCTGTTGCAGGATACCTTGGTGCCCATGAGGCCAAGCGTATCCCTGAGAGTGAATGCGAGCGTATCAGCGGGTGCGATTTTGCCCTGACCCTTGCCGATTTCGATTTTGTACTTCCGGCCGTTGATTGCCAGATTGATGTGATGCTTTCCCAAGGTTCCCGCGGCAACTTTGCCTTTGCGATTCAAAGCCATAGCTTTCCCTCCCCCGAGCCAGCCTACCGCGGTCTCCGGGATTAGCCTTCATTTCTCACAAGATTTCTACTGCGGCGGCACATCCAAGCATAATTACTTCCTTGCGCCGCCCAACTGGGAAACCCCGTGATAAATGCAGACTAACATATTTGCCGCGGGATTTGATAAGCCAAACCTCAAAACTGTGGATTCACATGGCGCAATGGAGCTGCGACCCAAAATATTCAGCGTTCTCTGCGCCTCGGCGGTGAAAC
>JBBISO010000183.1:1392-6336 GCA_037441325.1 Acidobacteriota bacterium
TCCGCGTCGGTAGGACGAATTCGCTCCAGCGGAAATCAATTTTTCTTGATAAGATCTTACACTGAGCTGTCCTATAAGCGGGAGGCAATCGGATTCATGCGGCCATGCACATACCGGCGCCTGCTTCTATTTTAGGAAATTGACACTATGGCCTTATCCCAAGACATTAAGAAGCCCGCGGAGATCAGCCCCCTGCGGCCGAGGTACGCGGAGAAAACGCCGCCCTGCCTTTCCCATTGCCCCAACGAATCGGACATTCGGGGCTGGATTACAACCATCGCACAAGCGGAGGCATATGGACGAACCAATGAACAAGCTCTGGAGCTTGCGTGGCACCGGATCACCGACCTCAATCCATTCCCCGCAATCTGCGGGCGGGTTTGCCCTCATCCATGTGAGGCTGAATGTAATCGCAAAACGAAGGAAGGGCCAGTGGCCATCAACGCGCTGGAACGTTTCGTCGGCGATTTCGGGATTGCAAAAGGATTAAAGCTGAAAATCCTTTCTGAGGAAACGCATCCTGAAAGAATTGCGATAATCGGATCGGGACCGGCGGGGCTATCTTGCGCTTACCAGTTGAGCCGCCGCGGCTATCCGGTAACGTTGTTTGAGGCTTTCAGCCTTCCGGGCGGCATGCTGCGCTACGGAATCCCCAAATACCGCTTGCCCCGGGAAGTGCTGGACGCGGAGATCCAAAGGATCTTGGACCTAGGCGTGGAGCTTAAGTGCGGCGTTATTGTCGGCAAAGACATTTCCCTGGAAAAACTGCGCCAGGAATACCGGGCAATCTTCGCCGGAATCGGCGCCCACCGGGGCCTGCGGCTCGGAGTGCCGGGCGAAGATGCGCGCAATGTTCTCACCGGCACTGATTTTCTCAACCGGATTAATAGCGGAGATGCTTTGCAGGTTGGCGCCAAGGTCGTCGTCATCGGGGGCGGCGACACCGCCATCGATGCGGCCCGAGTCAGCCGGCGCTTAGGCGCAGATGTCACCATCCTTTATCGCCGCACCCGGGCCGAAATGCGCGCTATTGCCCAGGAAATCGACAGGGCGCTGGAAGAAGGCGTAACGATTGAATTCCTGGCTGCGCCGATCGAGGTCGTTCAAAGCAGCGGAGCGGCTGTGGGAGTGAAATGCGTCCGAATGAAACTCGGCGATCCCGATGCCTCCGGCCGGCCTGCGCCCGTGCCCATTTCCGGATCCGAATTTGAGATCGAGGCTTCCTTGATCATTGCCGCCGTCAGCCAGGAACCTGAATTGGCTTCCCTTGCCGAACTGCAGGATGGCATCAGCGGGATTAGCGGCGACCAATGGGGAAAGACCAGGCACCCCGGCATTTACGCAGGCGGCGACGATCTGGCTTTGGGATTGGTGGCAACGGCCGTTTACCAGGGGCGACTGGCCGCCCAAGCCATCCTGGCGCATTTTCGCGGAGAAGATCCGGCAACAGCGCCGTCGCATCCGGCAGCGGACAAGGTAATCGTCGATTGGCATATGGAAATGGATCGGCATGATAGGCAGCGGTTGCCGGCCAGTCAGCGGGATATGGATTCCGAGGTCGAAATGGGGCTTTCGGAGGAAGAAGCGCTTGAAGAAGCGCAGCGCTGCATGTCCTGCGGCATGTGCATGGATTGCGAAAGCTGCCGGACATATTGCGCCAACAACTGCTTTGTGCGCCTGCCGAAAGGCGAGCATTACAGCATCAAGCTTGAGCTGTGCAACGGGTGCAAAAAATGCGCCGAAGGCTGCCCCACCGGCTATCTGGAACTCATTTAGCTTCTGTTGCGAAGCCGGCAAGCGTTGTCGATCATTGGCAAATATGCGAATGAGCGGCGAAGACTATGCGCAAGCTTGCTGCGCCTTTCGGCGCAAGGCCGTGAAAAGCGGGGGTTTATGTGCTTATTAAAGGCGGCAGCAGGCTGCTGCAAGACAATCTCTGGAGACCCGTCCGCCCAGGCATTTTTCTTTGCTGAAAATTGAGGGAGAAATGCGGACTAAACAATGTCCTGCAACCCCAGCGCCTCCAGCCGCTCTCTATGATATTTGCCCGTGCCGAAATCAAAGCCCATCGCTTCGTAATACTGCCGTTTCAATTCTTCAAAATCGAGCGCCACCCCCTTGAGAGGACCTGCGGTGAGCGGCGGATTCCCGCAGACTCTCGCAGGCATGACGAAATCCGAGAGTTTGAATCCCTCCCTGAGATTGAAGATATGCAACATCGTATCAATGCGCTGGCCCGCCTGAATCAGATTTTCAGCATTAAGATCCCAGCCCGTGATCGCCTTCATAAGCTCGATGAAACGGAAATTAAGTCCGTCCGCCGCGAAAATACAGGCCCCTGATGTGTTGATCAAGTGCTGCCAGCCGGCCATGATCGCGTGATATTTGCCTTTGTCTTTGGGATTATATTTCTCCATCTTCGCAGGAACCCCAAGCGGCTCCCAGACCGCCGGCGGAGCCATGCCGGTTTCCGCAAACTGGGTTCCTCCCCGGGTGTGTTTCGCAGGAGAAGCATCGCAGAGGTAGGTTGCGCCCCATCCCGGCGCTTGCCTGGGGTCGTGCATAGGCAGCATTTCTCCCCCTACATGCATGGCGAACCGCTCTGCGCCCCGCCCAAATTTTTCCGCCGCCGCCTGCGCTCCATCAGCCAGGACATCTCCAATCCCTTCGCGCCGGGCGATCTTATGGACGAGTTCGATGATGGCATCGCTGTTTCCCCATTTCAGATCCAGGCCGCCGGTGTCTTCATTGGTAAGGATGCCGTTTGCGTAACACTCCATGGCCAAAGCGATCGTCGCGCCGGTTCCGATCGTATCGAGTCCATAAAGGTTGCACAATTCGTTGGCATGGATGAGGGATTCCATGTCATCATTCAAACAATTGGGGCCGAATGCAGCCAAGGTTTCATATTCAGGTTTATGCGCTCTCCTGACCGCATGCTTGCCTTGCTCGATCGTCATCCAGGAGCCGCAGGAGATCTGGCAGTCGACGCAGGCATACTTCTCCACCACATACTTCTCCATCGCCTCCCAGCCGACCTTTTCCCATTTATCCTTCGGGAAATCCTCCACAGTGTTTCCCGCCCAGTTCTTGATCGGCACATCGTGAGTCCTGAGGTGCGGCACCATGGCACCGGGCGTTCCGCTGTTGCTTAGAACCATATACATGCCCGACGGATTGTTCTGCATATCATTGTTGATATCCGTAACCAGGCTTTTCAGCTTGTCCCGGTCGAATATTCCGGGCCTTTGAAAACCATAGCAGGCAATCGCTTTCAGATTTTTCGACCCCATGACCGCACCCAGACCCGACCGGGCAGCCGCTCTGCCCTTGTCATTGATGATGCACGCGATGCTTGCACCCCTTTCGCCCGCCATGCCGATGCAGGCAACCTTATAGTCTTTGCCCGGATTCTCCTGGCAAATCATCTCTTCTGTTTCCGCCGTATCTTTGCCCCACAGATGCCGCGCGTCTTTGATCTCCGGCCTGCCATTGCTGATGAGCAGGTAAACCGGATGCTCGGCCTTGCCTTCGAAAAAGACCATATCGTAGCCCGATGCCTTCATCGCGACCGCAAAATTTCCTCCGCTATTTGCGTCGCCCCAGTAGCCGGTCAAGGGCGACTTCCCCATTACGGTGAAACGGCAAGTGGAGACCGTTCCGGCGAGCGTGAGCGGCCCGGTCCCAAAACCGAGCATGCTTTCCGGGCTCAGCGGATGCACGCCGGTTTTCATGCGCTCATAAATCACCCTCGCGCCGATGCCGTAGCCGCCGATAAAGGCCCTTGCCAACTCCTCTGAAAGCTCCTCAGAGCGCGTTTTCCCTTCGCTCAGATTCACAAACAACATCCTTCCGATATATCCGTATTTTGCTTTCATGGAATACTCCCTCTCATTTCACTGTGTGGGGACCGCCCTTTGCAACCATCCGCCGGAGTTCACAGAACCGGACGGCTCCAAAAAACCATTGTCAGAAATAATCAGTCTCTCAGGTCCCGGATCAAATGCGCCAGGCCCAGCTTTTCAAGGGTTTCGGGCAGAGGTTTGCCGGTTTCGGAATCCCAACCCATCTGCTGATAGTAATTGCGGCGCAGAGAATCCCAGTCGGCCATAACGGATTTGCCTTGCGCCGGGCCATCAACGGGCGTGGAACCATAGCGAACCGAGGGCACCTCCATCTCCTTGGTCAACCCATGCCGAAAATTGAAAACGCGGAACTGATTGATAACGCGCCGCCCCGCATCCATGGCCTCAGGGATGTCAAAGCTCCACCCGGTAATGATGTTCAAGGCGTCAATCGGTGTTTTGAAATCGCCCATGCAAAAGCGGCAGATGGGCAAGCTGTCGAGAAACTGCCCTTTGCCGTTGAGCTTGGCATTCATCGTCGAAACCTCGATCGGATCGAATGCGTCCTTGACCGGCGTCAGCCCCAGCTCCGCGGGTTGGGGCGCTCCTCCCACCATTTCAATGGTGCCGGTGTTTGACAGGCAGGTATCAATCAGTTCCGGCCAGTTGGCGCGGTGGTCATGAGTGCGGGGCGAAGCCCCTTTCAGCGTATAAACAGCGCACTTGGCCGCCTCTCCACCGATCTTCTCCGAAGCTCGTTTTACGCCTTCCGCCCACAGCCCGCCGCTGCCCTGGCGATAGGCGATCTTTTTAAGCATTTCCAGCGTCGCATCCACATTGCCCCAATTCATCTCGAGTCCGTCAAGCTCGCTCTTCTTCAACAATCCTTTTTCATAACACTCCATGAGCCAGCCGATGACATAACCGCTTTCGTTGATATCCATGCCCAAGCGATCGACTTGATTGCATAGCATCACTGTGGCCGCAGGATCGGTTTGACCAATCATCGATCCCATCGCCGCGACGCCCTCATAGTCGGGCTCCTCACCGACAAAGCCCGCGAAGGGTCCTTCGTCGATCTGTATGCTGCAGCTATGCC
>JBBISO010000184.1:0-4023 GCA_037441325.1 Acidobacteriota bacterium
TGACAACGTAATAGACTTTGTTCATGGCAACCTCAACCGGCATTATTGATATTTGCGCATAACGCTTACAACCACCCCTTGGACTTTCACTCGTTCCGCATCCAGCCTGATGGGCGCGAGCGTTTCATTTGCGGGTTGAAGTCTGATCTGTGTTCCTTCGGGGTAGAATCTTTTAAGCGTAGCATTTTCATTATCGATCAAGGCCACAACCATCTCGCCCGGGTTCGCGGTTCCGCGCGACTCAACGACGATATAATCGCCGTCCTGGATATGTTCATCAATCATTGAGTCCCCCTGCACGCGCAAAACATAATAATTGCTTGCGCGGTGCGGCAGGAACGATTCCGGGATCTCCAAATTTTCCGGCGCCGCGATCGCTTCAATCGGCCGGCCGGCGGCAATATAGCCGTAAAGGGGAAGGCTATGAACAACCTGCGAGCGTCTGGGAGAAAGCTGAATGGATCGGGCGCGGTTGGAATCGCGATGCAAATGGCCTCGGCTCTCCAGTGCCTCAAGATGCTTGAACACGGCGTTTAAAGAGGCAAAGTGAAAATTTTCGGCGATCTCCTCCATGCTTGGCGAATATCCGTTTCTTTCTATAAAACCGGAAATAAAGTCAAGGATCTCCTTTTGCCTTTTGGTCAGTTTCATGATTTCACCTTTTATACACTTTAATTTTGGTGATAAATTGGTGAAAGTCAAGCACAAAAAAACAGCCACGAATTGCCGCAGGTCTTCTGCAGTTGATCTATGCAATCCGTGGCTGCTCAGCGAGTCTCAGCACCATCCCGCCAAAACCGGGCTTATCAAAGCCTAAGCCCTTTGCTCTCACTCTCATCGGCCGGCAAGCTGACCAAAACCGTAATCTCTTTTTTATCGCGAATCACCTTGAGCGTCAAATTGCCTTCACCCTTGTCGCGTACGACCTGGGTCAGCTCTTCCGGATCATTAATACTCTTTCCGTCAGCGCTTATGATCACATCGCCGGCCTTCAGCTTGCCTGCGCTTGCCGATCCGGCGGCAATGGAAACAACCAAGGCGCCCTTGCGGCCGGGAACTCCTAGGAATTCTCCGAGTTGATCAGTTAGAGGTTGCAGGGTCACGCCCAGCCGAGGTTTTCTGCCTGCCGGTTCACCAGCGCGCGGAGGCAACATATCGGGAGTTTCAAACCGGAAAGCTCTTCCGCCAAAATCCGGGATGGCTTCCACCCGCGAGTCGGCGCGCCTTCCCCCGCGTTGACCGATCTGAACCGATACATTCATCTTCTTACCGTCGCGGCTCACGATGAGGTTCACCTTTCGTCCCGGGGGTGTTTCCTGAACAAGTCGGGAAAACTGGGCGGCGGACCAGACATGAGTATCGCCAAACTCCAGCAAAACATCATCTTCTCTCAGGTCTGCGTCTTCCGCGGGGCTTCCTTTCAAGACCGAACGCACGATGACGCCTCGCTCTTCATTCAGCTTATATCGGGACATGTTGCTCGAGGTCACTTCCGCCATCTGGATCCCCAGATAGGACCCATTGATGTTCAACTGCAAAATGCGTTGGATTTCCGATATCTGCGCTCCGGCATACGGCGCGGCCGACATACAAACCAGGGCAAGGATCACAATGGTGATCCGGTGCTTCGCAAAAAATTTCATGGCATCCTCCCCATATGTTGCTCCAGCGTTTTTCACTGTGTATACACGGACCCCATAAAATCATGTTCCAAAATTTGGCATCCCGGCGGCATGCCTGATATGGCAACCTGCGCAATCAAGTGGCAAGCGGCGGCTGGGCGGCGCGCCGCCCCAACATCCATGGGATTGCCGGCCGTTCCTTGTCGGCCCTGTCTGCCCGGAGAAATTGGAGGGAGAAGCGCAAATCTCTGCTAAACTGTACCGGGACTTCAAAACAAGGCTTTCGATAAAATCAAAAAGCGATAAAATAATTTGAATCAATTCGAAACTTTGGGCATTGCGATTAATCAAATCCTGTGAGCTCGGTTTGGCAAAGAGAAGCTTGAACTCTGCGGGCGCCGGTATGGATCGGGCAACCTTGGAGGAACGGATCCGTAAGGCAAAACGCGGAGACATGGAATCCTACCATGAAATTTATGAAGTCTACGCCCGCAAGGTTCTCAACTATATATACCGAATGGTAAACTCTCGGGAGGAAGCTGAGGATCTCGCCCAGGAAACGTTTGTGACCGTATATCAAAAGCTTGGGACCTTGAAGGACAACAGCAAGTTCGAACCGTGGCTTTTTCGCATTGCCCGCAATTTTGTATACCAACAATACCGAGTCCGCGCGCCTGCGGCCAGTTCAATAGATTCCATCGACGAAGACGGGCGGCCGGAAATCCAGGTGGCGGATGCCGGAAAAAGCCCCGACGGAGCTTTTCAAAGCAGAGAGCTTGAAGATGTTGTAGAAGGCGCTATCGGGGATCTGCCGGAGAAGTACCGGGAGGTCTTCGTGCTTTCTGCGCTCCAGGGCCTCAGCTATCAGCAAATTGCCGATATCGTCGGCCGCAGCCTTGCAAGCGTCAAAACCGATATTCACAGAGCTCGATTGGAAGTTCGGAGACGCGTAAAAGACTATCTGAAGGTTCGATGATGAATTGCACCCGATATGCCGAGGAATTAACGGCCTTTCTGGACGGAGAATTAAGCCCCGCGGACTCCGAGCGCATCAGATCTCATCTCAGCGCATGCGCCTTCTGTTCCTATGAATTGCGCAGTCTTAGGGAAGCCGCGAGCCTTATCCGGTCTCATCGGCGCGAATTGGAAGCCAATCCTGTAACTTGGCGCCTTGTGCGGGACCGTATTGCCGCTCCCCGGGAATCCTCCCGGCTGTTCCATTTCGCGGCACCCTGCCGCAGGCTCTTGGCCCTGGCAACCGCAGCGATTGTGACGCTAATCGCGCTCGGCACTTTTCAATACCGGCAGGTTCAGCGGAGAAATCTGGAGCATTATATAAATCAATACATTCAAGACCGGCAAGCTCCTAGACCTTATCCACCGGTTTTCATAGGTCCCGAAATTGATCCACCGAACCAAAATTATCGATCATCCAATCCATTCGCCGAGTTCGAGTACGCCCTTACGGATAATCCTTTTAGGTTGGAGGAACCATGAGAACTGCCCAAATGTTGCATCCATCCCGAAAAGCCGCCGCAGTAGCTCTCGTTTCCATACTTTATGCATTCATGATGCCCGTCATACCGTTACCTGCCCGCCAGGCAGAAGCTCCCGATTTAGGGAAAACCAAAAACGTGGCCGAGTTGCAGCATGAAATTGTCATGCTTCTGATCAAAAAGAAAGACTATGAAAAGGCGGCCGCCGAAGCGAACAAGATTTTTGAAATGAAATGGCCCGATGATCAGGAACCGCTTCTGCTGAAAGAGCTGCTCTATCTCAGCGATCAGTTCCTCCGCCAAGGCCAAGCACCGCTGGGTTTGCAGCTGATTGAGAAGAATTCCAAGCGTTTTAAAAGCACTGCGAGCCAGATCGCGGTGCTGAAGGAAAAGGGGTACCTGTATAAGAACCTGGGGCAGGACGACAAAGCCATTGATTCCTTTCGCCAGGCTCGGGACCTTGAAAACAGAAAATAAGGAGATGTTGGTTTTCGAATTCTACAACCCTTCATCTCCCCGCTGCCGGCTGTTGGGTTTCCCCGGACGGCTCCTGGCCGCCTGATTTTGCCAGTTGAGCCCCCATCCATTCGATAAAGCCTCTCGGCATGGCCTGAGGATCCTCAATAGCAAATAAGGGAACGCGTACCAAGGCTTCGTTTGCGATGCTTTCCCACGGCGGTGAGTAGGAACCGCGGCCCAGTGCGACTGCCGCATCCGCTTGGCCGAGCATTTCTTGCGCGCTATCCTTAAATTCTTCGATATCGTATCGGAGCACGAAAATGCAGATGTCTGGAGTTATGAACCTGAGGATGGCATTGCTTTCGATGATCACAAATGGGTCGGACCGCAGAATCGGATACAACAAGTCCATCGCAACCGCAAGTCCGTTTTCCCGTGCTTGAACC
>JBBISO010000184.1:4037-6332 GCA_037441325.1 Acidobacteriota bacterium
AGGCTCCGGCCGCCAGAAACCTGGAGGTATCGGAAAAGCCGCGCCGATCTTTTTCTTCATAAATGTGGAAAAGACGGTCCTGATCTGATTCTGCCCGTGCGATATTTGCGGAGTGCCAATGCGAAGAGATCTTGATCGCGGTCCAAGCGCATTGGCTGAACGCGCGAATCACTCCCGCAGTCAACCAGGTCTTCCCCACGTTCCGCGAGTGTCCGCCGACAACGACAATTGTCATGGTCTTTCCGCATGCCCCGTCGATTTGTTGCCGGGTATCCGCAAACCCGAATAAAAAAGGCCGGACGGCTATTCGCCGCTAGGAGGCCGCTTGCGCTTGCGGACAGTCGGCCGCCCGGCTCCACTTACCCCTGCGGTTTTGCGGCTGGTCTTTCCGAGGTTTCCCTGAGCTTGATCTCCAAAAGCGTACTTGAACACATCCTCGTACCGTTCTGCGAAATCCACGGTCAAACCTTTTTTTAAATAGTCGGGCAACTCATCAAAATCTTTCCGGTTTCCCTCGGGAAAAATCAACAGCTTGCATCCGGCGCGTCTGGCGGCAATGACCTTCTCCTTTACGCCCCCGATAGGCAAAACCTGACCCGTCAGGGTCAGTTCGCCGGTCATGGCCAGGCGCTTACGAACCGGTTTATTCAGGATCATGGACAGAAGCGCGGTTGCCATCGTGATGCCGGCCGAAGGGCCGTCTTTCGGAGTAGACCCTGCCGGAACATGGATGTGGACGAAACGCTGGTCAAAGAAATCGGACTTGGCGCCGTAATGCTCGAGGTGGGCCATAACATAGGAGTAAGCAATATCCGAGCTTTCAACCATGACACCTCCGAGCTGCCCGGTCTGCTTGAAGCCGTTGCTCCTGCTCAATACCGCGGTGGCTTCTATTTGCAATGTTGCTCCGCCCAGGCTGGTCCAGGCGAGACCGGTGACGACACCGGGAATATTCGCAAACATTTCGTCGGCGGCAAAAACCGGTTTCCCGAGGTAGGATGCAACATCTTTCTTGCCGATCACCATTTTCTTTCCGGAACCGCGGACGATCTCCATCACGGACTTCCGCACGATTTTTTTAATCAGATTTTCAAGATTCCGCACTCCCGATTCGCGGGCGTAGTCTTCGATAATGAGGCTCAGAGCATCCTTGTGAATCACCACCTGTCCTTCTTTCAGGCCGTGGGATGTAATGGCCTTGGGGATCAGGTAGCGCCGCGCGATTTCCTGCTTCTCCTCCGATATGTAACCGGAAAGCCGGATAGCTTCCATGCGATCCAGCAACGGCCGGGGTATGGTATCGAACTGGTTGCCCGTGGCCACGAAAAGCACGTGGGAAAGATCAAACGGGACATCAAGGTAGTGGTCTCTAAAGTTGACGTTCTGCTCGGGGTCCAGAACTTCCAGAAGCGCTGAGGCGGGATCTCCCTGAAAGGAAGCTCCAATCTTGTCGATTTCGTCCAGCATGATCAAGGGATTGGATGTGCCCACGGTTTTCATGGCTTGAAGGAACTTGCCGGGAAGCGCACCGATGTAAGTGCGGCGGTGTCCTTTTATTTCCGCTTCGTCTCTCATACCTCCGAGGGAAAACCGGTAAAAATGGCGTCCCAATGCATCGGCAATGCTTCTGCCAACGGACGTCTTGCCGACTCCCGGAGGGCCCACGAGGCAAAGGATGGATCCGGATATGTTTCCTTTGAGCTTTCCAACCGCAATAAATTCAAGGATCCTGTCCTTGACATCCGCAAGACCGTAATGATCCCGGTCCAAAATCTCCCTGGCTTTTAACAAATCGTAAGAATCCTGGCTGAATTTTCCCCATGGCAATGCCGTCAGCCAATCGAGATAGTTTCGCGAAACTGTGTACTCAGGCGAATGCGGCTCCAGCAACTGAAGCTTGTCTATTTCCTCTTCCACGGCCTTTTGGGCCTCCGGATTGAGTTTAAGTTCCTTAAGCCGGCTTTGAAATTTTTCAATCTCGGCTGTTTTCCCTTCCTTTTCCAAGCCCAGCTCTTTTTTAATGGCTTTCAGCTGCTCCCTGAGGAAAAACTCCCTCTGCTGGCCCGTAATCTTTTCCTGAATCTGCTTACTTATCTCAACCTGAAGCTTGGATATCTCCACTTCCCGCTTCAGGAGCGCAAGGACGCGATTGATTCGCTGGCGCACATCGAAGGTTTCCAGGACTTCCTGCAGTTCTGGGCCGCTGGCAGTCGTCAGATTGGCCGCAAAATCCGCGAGTAAGCCCGGATTGTCAAAGGTGGATCGGCTTAAAAATATTTTAATCGCTTCCGATTG
>JBBISO010000185.1:0-2648 GCA_037441325.1 Acidobacteriota bacterium
TCAAAGCATCCCTTTTTCTTGGAGGTCTTTGCGGTTTGCTTTTTAAGCGCATATAGTTCTTACATCACCTCAGGAGTCGAAAGATTTCAATATCAAGGACGATTAGCGTGATACCCGAGACCGATCATCCGCCTTTTTCGACAACAATCCGGGAAATGTCCGCTACGCTTTTAAAAAGCCCGGCGATGCAATTCAGCAGGGAAATCCGATTGGCCCGGACCGCAGCATCTTCGGCCATAACCATGACTTGCGTGAAAAATTCGTCGACATCATTTCGCAGGGAAGCAAGTGAACGCAACGCCCTCCTATAGTCATGGTTTTTTCGCGCGGATTCCACCTCCGGCCGTACGCGGAGATAGCCTTGCCATAAGGCCATCTCGGCAGGATCGCTGAATCCGTATTCTTCCGGCACGCCGGCGGAATTTCCCGCCTGCGCCAGGATATTAATAATCCTCTTGAAACTGGAAGCCAGAGAAAGAAAGTCAGGCTCCTCACGCATTTCCTGGAGGGCCCGCAACCGTTCCAGAGTATCAAGCGGATCATCGAATCCCGCGGCCATCACAGCCTGGATACAATCGTACTCGAATCCCATCTCTTCAAATAAAAAATCTAATCGCCCTCCCAGGAATTCTTTGAGCTGCCCCGCTGTCTCTTCCGACCCGTGCCGGTAGGTTTCCAGACTCCAGTGCAGGAGTTGATCCAGAGAAAAACTCCACCTCCGGTCGAGTAGTATCTTGAGAATGCCGTTAGCCTGGCGGCGGACCGCAAAGGGGTCTCCGGATCCTGATGGAATCAGACCTATGGTGAAACAACCGCATACCGTGTCCAGGCGGTCAGCCAGAGCCAGAATGGATCCCGGGTCCGAAGACGGCGAAGAAGAGCGGGTGGATTTCGGCAGGTATTGTTCATAGACAGCCCGCCACACGGGTTCCGGATATCCTTCCGCGCGCGCATAAAGGCCGCCGACGATTCCCTGTAAATCCGTAAACTCCTTGACCATTGCGGTGACAAGATCGCACTTGAACAGATGCCCGGCAGTTTGGAGATCCGCGGCGAGATCATCCCGGTTTAGCGCCCCAGCAATTTTCGGCAGAAGAGCAAGGACTCTTTGCATTTTGTCATAGTAGGAGCCCAGCTTTTCCTGAAACAGCACGCTCCGGAGATCCTGCTCTCGTTCACAAAGATTCGTCTTTCTGTCGGTTTCCCAGAAAAAGGCTGCATCCGCCAGTCGTGCTCCTAATACCCGCTCATGTCCCGCACGGACAATGTCTCCATGATCGGAAGGCAGGTTTATCACAGCCAGGAACACGGACATCAGCCGTCCCGAATCGTCCAGCACCGAAAAGTATTTCTGGTGTTCCCGCATCACGGTGATCAAAATCTCCTGTGGCAGGTTCAGAAAGCGCCTTTCAAAACATCCTCTGACGACGGAGGGGGCCTCGTTGAGATTCACAACTGTTTGCAGAAGCTCCGGGTCGTCCAGCAACCGCCCGCTACACGCCGAAGCTTCTCGCTGAAGCTCCTCGCTGATTTTCCTTTTCCTTTCTTCGGGATCGGCGAGAACTGAATTCTCAAGCAGGCGGTCCTGCAAAGAAGTTAAGGAAAAAACAGGAATCCTTGGCTTTCCGAGGAATCGGTGCCCCGAGGTATATCTTGAAGACGTGATGTCCGCAATACGGAAACGGATGATCCTGCCGCCAAAAAGAGCCACGAGCCATCGGAGCGGACGCGCGAATCGAAAAGAATCCCTGCTCCAGCGCATCGTCTTGGGAAACTGTATTTTGCCGACCGCTTCGGGAATCAGGCTCTCGAGTATCTTGTGCGCTTTTACGCCTCCGAGCTTGCGCTCGATCGAGAGGTATTCCCCTTTAGGCGTCTGCACAATCCTTATATGTGATAGAGAAACCCCGTTCTTTTGTGCAAATGCTACGGCGGCTCTTGTGGGTATGCCATTCGAATCATACGCAACGCTCTTGGGGGGGCCGATAACAGTTTCACTTAAATCATCCTGGCGGACGGGGATGTCCCGAATTCCCACAATGATGCGGCGCGGCGTATGCCAAACACTTTTTTCCCCCGCTGAAAGCCTTTGCGCACCGAGCGACGCCACGAGAATATCACCAAACTGCACAGCGGCATCCTCAATCATGGAGGCGGGAATTTCTTCGACACCCAATTCGACGACCAGTTCTGATTGTTTCATAAATAACCGGCTAGACCTGCTTCGGCGGTGTTGCTTTTTGCGATTCCAGCAGGGGAAATCCCTGTTTTTCCCGGCTGTCAAGATATCTGCGCGCAACTTCACAGGCGAGCTGTCTCACCCGCGCAATGATGCCGACCCTTTCGGTGACGCTAATGGCTCCTCTGGAGTCAAGCAAATTAAAGGTATGGGAACACTTCAGGCAATAATCATAGGCGGGAAGCACAAGTCCCGTGTCCAGCAGGCGTTTGCTTTCCTTTTCATACAGGCAAAAAAGTTTGAACAGCATATCGATGCTGGCGACTTCAAAATTGTACTCAGAAAATTCAACCTCCTCCCGGTAGCGGACCTCCTTATAGGAAATGTCGTTGGACCACTTAAGATCATAGAAGCTGTCGACCTGGGCGATAAAAGTGCCGATGCGCTCGATGCCGTAAGTGATTTCGGC
>JBBISO010000185.1:2688-6323 GCA_037441325.1 Acidobacteriota bacterium
GTGAACTGGGTGATTTCAAGCCCGTCCAGAAGTACCTGCCATCCGATCCCCCACGCGCCCAATGTCGGCGATTCCCAGTTGTCTTCTTCGAAGCGGAGATCGTGCTCTCGCAAATTGATGCCCAAGGCCGTCAAGCTTCGCAGATAAAGACCTTGCACGTCGCGCGGAGAAGGTTTCAGGATGACCTGGTATTGAAGGTGTTTTTGCACGCGGTTCGGATTATTGCCGTAGCGCCCGTCCGTCGGACGGCGGGAAGGCATGACGTAGGCAACGCAATATGGTTCGGGGCCAAGGACTCGAAGGTAAGTTTCCGGCGCCATCGTTCCCGCGCCCATCTCAATGTCATAGGGCTGCTGCAAAACGCAGCCCCGCCGGTCCCAAAACCGTTCGAGAGCCAATATTATTTGTTGAATATTTTTCGGTCGCATCAAAACCTACCGGCCGATCAGCGCAGCCTTGAAAATTCGATAGGATTTTAGTTTCTTTTCCAGATTTAATTCCAGGAGCCTTTCTGTCAAATGCTCCAGGTCGCGCGCTGCCTCTTCGCCCAGCGGTTGAGCCGCAAAGGCCTCAGGAGAAACTCTGATCATCAGTTGCAGTGCGGCTGCCGCCGGCGCTCCAACCCTCAGCCCGCGCCCCTGAGCGCATGTTTGGCAACGAGCATGCCCGGCGTCAAGCAAGGCAAAAAACCCTTCATCTTTAACACACTTCCCGCAGCCGGAGCAATAGGCATAATCGGGCAGAAGACCGCTCAATTTGAGGCACCAGATCTCGAAATAACGCAACAGAGAGCTGTTTGGATCAATCCGGCTGCCCGTGTCGAGCGCTGCCAGAATAAGCCTGAAAAGAGGAATGTTAGGTTGATTGTCTTGAACTATTTCATTAACTATTTCGGCAAAGTAGCTGAAGGCGTAAACCTGTTTTAGCGAGGGATTCTTCCCCAAATAGGCGTGAATCAGCTCGACCTGTCGAATATGGCATAAATCCCGGCCTTCCCGTGCGAAAAACTCGAGCCGAACATGACTCAGCGGCTCCAGATATCCGGCAAGCCTGCTCTTCGGCTTTTTTGCGCCTTGCGCCACCGCCCTTATTTTGCCGAATTCCCTGGTGATGAAAACGACAATGCGCGCCGAATCGGCCAAGTCATACCGGCGCAGGACGATGGCTTCCGATTCGTGGACAGGCATAGAGCAATCCAGGCTGAGTACCGCGATCCGCAATCACGATGACGGCTTGCCCGAGGACTTATGCGCGAAATAGAAAAAAGTACTCCCTCGGCACTTCAGCGCGATGCCAGTCAATGCTTGCGGCCCCCAAGCTCCTCCAGCACGGGCGCGGCGGCCTCGTCTGCGTTGCCGCCCAGCGCCAACATCCTCGCAATTTCAGACACCAGCACTAGCCCGCATTTCTCACATGATTTCGTAGCGAAGCGGCGCAGACCTGCGTGGATACAAGGCGCGCAACACGTGGGGCGGGTCTCCAGACCCGCCCCACGAATGCAACAGTCATGCCCGGATGTGCCGCCCCGGTAAAAACCTTGCGAGAAATGCGGACTAGCCTGCATAATTTGGATTCATCCGCATTTTTCGCGGGCCATATGCAGCAATTGCCCTCGCGGGCTGGCTGCAGATCAGTTTGCCGCGCGCGCGGGGGATTATCGGAGCACCCGGCGTCGCCAGGAGAATCCCGATCAGCGATGCTGAACTGAATCTGCGAGCGTAAGTCTTTCACCGGCTTTTTTACGCCGCAATAAAGCGCAAATTCTGGAGACCGGCCCGGAAAACACATAAGCGGCCGCAAGCGCCAGGAGCGTTGGTCGGGAATAGTTAAAAATAAGCGCCACCAGCAATGCCATCACGAGTATAGTGAGGTGGGATTTCCTTCCAAACGTGAGATTCTTAAAGCTGGTGTAACGGATCGTGCTTATCATCAGCAACGACAGGAAAAAAACTTCAGCCGCCATGAGATTGGCACCCAACGGATTCTTTATCGGCTCTCTGAAAAAATGCACGGTAGCCGCGATCGCGCCGCCGCCCGCAGGGATCGGAAGGCCCACAAAATGCTTCAGGTTTCCGGCTTGAATATTAAATCGCGCCAGGCGCATGGCGCCGCAAATGGTGAAAGTAAATGCCGCGGTCCACGCGATCCGGTGCTCCACCGCCGAGAGGCCCCAGACCAGCGCGAGAACTGAGGGCGCAATGCCGAAGGAAATCACATCGGCCAACGAGTCCAGCTGCAGGCCGAAATCTGTGCAGGAGTTTGTGAGTCGGGCGATCCGGCCGTCCAGCATATCCAGAACGATAGCGATTCCGATCGCATAGGCGGCATAGTCGTAGTTCCCTCGCATCGTTGCCAGAATCGCGTAGTAACCGCAAAATAAATTGCCGACGGTGAACAAGCTGGGCAGCACGAATATGCTGCGCCCCAAGCGCCTGCGTTTCAATGCCTGCTGGTTTGGCTCCATCGTGTCCGGCGGCCCAATCATGAATATTCTCCGAGTATGGAAATTCCTCCCCGAACCCGCTCGCCGACCTTGACCGGAACTCGAACCTCTTTCGGAAGGATCACGTCCACCCGGGACCCGAATCTGATCAGCCCGAGGAGCTCTCCTCTACGAACTCTGTCCCCGGGCTTTTTCCAGCATACCACACGCCGCGCGATCACCCCAGCGATCTGGCGCACAACAACGCGGATATCCTCGCCTGCAATGGTGATAACGTTTTGCTCGTTTACGCGGGATGCGTCGTTATCGAAAGCGGCCTTGAACCTACCGCGCTTATATTCGAGGCTTTGGACATAGCCCGTGACGGGGGAACGATTGACATGAACATCGAAGATATTCAGGAAGATGCTTATCGTTGTCCCTTCACCATCACCGGGGGCGATCTTGATAACTCTTCCGTCGGCGGGAGAAATAATCAGGTTGGGCTCCGCGGGGACGCAGCGTCGCGGATTTCGGAAAAAATAGCAGACAAATGCCGCAATGGCCAGCAAAGCCAGGGCAAGCGACGGTAAATCAAAAAAAACGCACAACAGGCACAGAAACAGGATAGGAGCAACGAACCGGTAACCGTCCTTTATCATGAGCGTTTCGGGTCTCGGAACCGCGACGTGAAAAATCCTTTGCGGCCTACCGCGACCCATCTTCCATTTGTTTACGAACCCTCTGGACTATGGAATACATTTGATCCTTCAGCAGAAGCTTCTTTTTCTTGAGCGTTTTTTCCTTTAACTGCTCCTCATCGCTCAGAAAATGCTTGTTCGTCAAGTTTTCAAGCTGATCGTCATAAGACTGATGCTCCGCGGCGAGCCGACGATACTCAGCGTTCTCCCGCAACAACTGCTCCCGGAGTTCCGACTCAGTTATTGAAGCTGCCATGCGCCTTTCCTCCTGCCGGTCAAACCGATTCCAGGTTGCCAGGCTTTTCGTTATTTCCGGCAATTCAAAAGCAAAAACCCTGCCCCATTCAGCACTCGGGATTATCCGAATGAAACCTGCTGTTTATCCCTTTCGTGATAGCGTTCCAGGCCGAACTGAACCAAGCGCCGGACCAGGTCATCGAACGAAACTCCGCTCGCCGCCCAGAGCTTGGCATACATACTGATAGGAGTAAATCCCGGCATGGTATTAATTT
>JBBISO010000186.1:0-6166 GCA_037441325.1 Acidobacteriota bacterium
CCGAAACTAGTTTCTGTCGCCGCATCTAAAATCTTAACCCTGCTATCTATTAAGCCAAGCCCCTGGAATGCGCAGGCTTGCTTGCGCCCTTTGCAATGTGCATATTATCAAGCGCTTGAAGCAGGAATATATGCCTTCCCTCCGACTCAGTCTGTTTCAAGGATGAAATCCTCGCGGCCGGTATCGGAATCGAAGAGGACGAACCCAGCCTCAAGTGTACCAAGATAAATCCCGGCTTCCATGCAGCATGGGCGCGCCGCAGGCGCATGAGGCTGCGCGTCGCCGGACGGCCTATTCATCCTTGGTCGGCTTCTTGTAGACTCCAAGGCCGGGTTTATAGCTCTTATCATCAAGGAATTGTTTAAAACCCTCTTCGCGCTCTCCTCCCGCGATAAACCAGAGTTGCTCCTGCTTGGAAATGAGATAATCCTCCGACGTTTCCCAATCCAGCAGCCGTACCCGCTTGAAAGCGTCTTTGGCCTGCTTCAGCACGGCGGGTCCTTTTTCCAGGAGGATATCGGCCAGCTCACGCGTGCGTTGACGCAACTGTGCCAAAGGCACCGCCTCGTTCACCAAACCCATATCGGCGGCTTTGCGGCCGTCGAATAATTTGCCGGTCATAATGTAATAGAGGGCATCCCGGACGCGCATGGTCTCCGCCACCGCCCGGCTCACGTTGCCGGCCGGGAGAATGCCCCAGTTGACTTCGGACAATCCAAATTGCGCCTCCTCCGCGGCAATGGCCAGATCGCAGGACACAACCGGCAGGAAAGCTCCGCCGAAGCACCAGCCGTTCACCATGGCAATAGTTGCTTTATCAAAGTACCGCAGCCGGCGCCACTGCCATTCCCAATTTTGCCGGCGCACCTTTATATTCACAATGCGCGGTTGGTCCTTCATATCCCGGAAATACTCTTTGATGTCCATGCCCGCCGAGAAAGCCGTCCCTTCTCCTGTAAGAACCAGGACGCCGCAATCATCTCTGGCTTCTACCTCATCGAGGACTTCCAACATGCGTACACTCAGCGCCGGACTGAGGGCATTTCGCTTTTCCGGCCGATTGAGAATGACCCACGCCACTCCTTTGTCGTATTCGACTCGAACCAAATCCTTGTTCACGCTTGTAGTACTGGATGCCATAATTTCATTCTCCCAATTGGTCTCCTTTTCCAACTGCCTGCGGGCGTAAATTATCGCTCGACTCTCACGATGTGTCACTAAAAAAACTCAGTCTCACCAATGCCTCCATTCCAGGAACAAAATGCCGGCAGCTGGTTGCCCTGTCCCTTTCTGTTTCTCCGCTCCAAAAGCGGCCGCGAATTTCACAGGATAATCCGCAATACCAACATGCAGCCATTCCGCACGCGCAAAGCCGGCTGCGCCGCGATATTCGTGGTTCTATTTCAGGATGGCGTTCGCAATGGAGATCCGGTTGGCATAAACTGTTTCCCGGCCTTAAATAATGGAATTGGTAATTGTTAACACCGGTAGCCTAAAAGGAGTCACCTGCATGGAGATAAGTCACCTACCCATTACTTGCCCCATTTGCGGCCGCAAGAATGATTTTCCGGTGGAGATCCTCTTCGAGGGCTCCACCATCGTTTGCCCGCTCTGCAAGCTGAAATTGACGCTGCAAGGGCATATGTGGGAAGAGATAAGGACGGATCTCGCGAAATTGAAAGGGACAGTATAACCAGGTACCTATTGCCGTGAAGAGATCTCATCCTGCATCTTCAATACACGCTTATCATCGATTCGATACCCAAAATAGAATATGGCTGCCGCTAGGGCACACGCTATTGCCGGAGAAAAGATCATGATAGAACTGATGCCGGCGACAACCTTCTCCGTAGGAACCGTGGTGGCCACGAATCCTATGGCCATCAGCCCCGTCGTTATGACGGCGCTTCGGAGCAATACTCCCACCTTGATCGGCAGGGTCAGCAGGGACATGATAAAAGCCTGTATATTTTTGCCGGTTTTCCATTCTCCGTATATCGCTGTGTCCGCGAACAAAGCCGTGCTCATGGAACCTGCAATCATGCCGAGCATGTAGGCGATGCAGAAGATGATCGTGAAACCCCACGTGGCTTTGCCCACAAATGCTGCGGAAACAAAGATGATGGCCGCCAGGACAAGAGATATCCAATAACAATTGCGCTTGCCGATCTTGACGCCAATCCACGCAGCCGCCAATGCACCCAGCAGGGCGGCCACGCTGATAGCCAGTATAAAGACCGACAAGAAGGCCGAATTTCTCAGGACATAGCCGAAATAATAGAAGGCGAAAGAGGTAATCATGAACAGGCAGGTGTTTCGGAATATCTCGGCCATAATCAGCAGCAGGAGCGGCGGATTTTTGAACACAAGGGCGACGATTTCCTTCACCGAGTGCCGGGTTTCCTTTTTGGAGGCCGGGATCGACAACTCGCGGTCCACATTTCGGATGGCGCTAATTTTGTAAACATACCAGTAACCCAAAATCATCAAAAAGGAGTAAACAGCGGCGGCAAAGGAGAAGCCCACGACGGTGTTTGTGCGTGCGCCGAAGTACGTAATCATCGGCAACGCGGTCGCCGAGAATATCAAGCCGGCGGCAGACATGCCTTGCGCCCTGCTGCTGGATAATATTGTTCTCTCGTTGGGCTGTTGACTAAGGCTCCCTACCATGGATCCCGTCGCGGCAAAGACCACGTTGAATAATAGGTGACTTGCTATAAATCCTACGGTGATAATCAAGGCCGCGGTGGAAACGCTTCCGATCTTGGTAAATTGCAAAATGAATAGAGGAGCGACAAAGGGAGGGCCGATCAATAGGCACGAACGGTATCTCCCGCCGAACGTCAAGGCGACTTTCTGAAGTATGACACCAGCCACGAGGGCGCACAAAATATCGGCTAAGCTCGTGATGTACAGAATCTGGCCGACGACGACCAGTGGGAATTGAGCGTAATCCGTAAGGAAGGCGGGGAAAAAGTACAATTCCATGTTGATCATCAGGGTAAAAAACAGGTCCCCAACGCCGAACGTGTAAAGCAAGGACTTATTTAATCTCTGTGCCATAGGAATCTCCTAAGCGATGATCGAGGGGATAGGCAGTGAATGTTGAGGTCCAAAAAGCTGGGTGCGCGCAGGGTGATATTTCGCGGATCACCGGGAACGCGCTCTCTAAATCGACAGCCGGGGCAATTTCAGGATTCTGCATGATTGGCTCCCGATGTCTTTCAGTATACATCTGGATGGCGCGTCTCTCACATCGCAATTCTTTCCTTGGAGAAGATCCGTCGTCGCCGCGCAACGACGGAAGCCCTGAAATGATCGGTGCAAAAAAAAATGGAGCGAGCGCTCCCCCCGCCGAGCGCGTGGTATCAGGAAGCCGCCGGAGAGGAGCACTGCAAACTGGCCGATAAAAACGGCAAATCCTCGCCCTCCCGTTAGCCTTGCCCGCCCCGCCTGCCGGTTCACCTCAATGCGGGAGGAATCCGCGATTACAATCTCGATCCCGTGCGCGGTCTGGTTGCGATATTTCAGCTCATAGTATCTGGCCCGGAGGTATAATGCCATCGATGGCGGACGACAGTGCCAACTTCGACCGAAACCTGAGCATTACTCATAAGCAATCCAAATTCCGAAATATGGAAGAGGTTCGGTGTCCGATCTGCAATATTGAACCGAAGCTGTTTGCCGTTGACCACCAGGGATTTCACCTCTGCCGCTGCCCCCTATGCAAACTCGAATTTGCTAATCCCCGGCCGACCTTTGAGGAACTGCGAACCCAGCTTTACCGGCAGAACTATTTTTCACTCTCGGGGGCAGAAGAGCAGATCGCCTACACCCGGCAATATCAGTTTGGCCGGCAGTTGCATACCATCGCAAGACTCCTCCGCCGGAAAGGACGGCTTCTGGATGTGGGCTGCGGCGATGGAGCGTTTCTCGCCTTTGCCCAGAAGGACGGGTGGGAAGTCACCGGCACGGATATAAGGCTTTCTTCGCAAGCCCTTCAAGTCTCATGTACTCTGAAGGAAGGATGGATTGGTCAAGTGGATCTTGAGTTGGGGTCTTTTGACGCGATCCGCTTCAACCATGTTCTGGAACACACGCAAAATCCTCTTTTGGAATTGCAGCGAAGCCGGCAGTTGGTTGCGCCCGGAGGGATAATCTACATCAGCGTTCCCAACCTGGCGGGGATCAGTTCCATATTAAAGTCACTCCAGAGCCGATTTCATCTCAAAGCCCATCGATGGCGGCATTACGCGGCAATCCATCACCTGTGGTACTTCACGCCCGCGTCCCTGTGTGCATTGGTGGAGAAAGCGGGATTGCAAATTTTGTTCTGGGAAACGCCTGTCATCAAAAAGCCTGGCCGAAAACAGATCGGAGAAAGCATTTGTAGATTCTTTTTGGAAAAACCTCATTGCGCGAGCATTCTCGATCTTTACTGCACTTCCTAAACGGTCTGAGCGCCGCCGCGAAGGAAATCTGTAGAGAAGCTCAGAACAGCGGACGCGCGAGGAGAAACGACATGCTTTTCCAGCGGGATATCAAAGGAGGCTCTTTCCATGATCGTTAGAATCAGTGCCATAACGCTCATTCCGGCTGCGGCTGGCATTGCACTTGGGAGCATGAGATGAGATACGCAGCAGCATTAAAAATATTCGCTTTCTTAATATTAGTTCCGGCTACGGTTCGGACAGATCCGAGTGTTTACCCCGTTGGAACGACGATCTATGAACCAGAAAAGTGCTGGAACGGGTTTACCATCCTCTCGTCCGAGGAGGGCCGCCTTATCGATATGAACGGGAATCTCGTTCACCTGTGGAAAGGCCCGCTCCACCATCCGAATAAGGTTTTTCCCGGCGGACACCTCCTGGCGTCGACCGCAGCCTGGAAACATGGCCGTCAGGATGCGATCGAAATTCAGGTGAGGGATTTCACCGACAGAGTTCTCTGGAAATTCGACCGGTGGCACGAAGGCAAGGCTAATGAAGGGGACGGGATGATGTGGATATCCCGGCAGCATCACGACATGCAGATAAAAGGCAATCCGGTCGGCTATTTCATGCCGGGCAACAACAGCTTGGATATTTCAAAGGGAACCCTGCTGGCCCTTGCGCATTACAACGTGCAAAACGAAAAAATAAACAAAAATGTCCAGCTGCTTGACGACGTCGTTTACGAAATCGACATGGCCACGGGCAAGGTCGCCTGGACCTGGAAGGCTGCGGATCATTTGGACGAGATGGGTTTTGACGATGCGGCGTTAAAAGCCATGCAGAATTATGAAACCAAGCCCAGAGGAGATGGGGATGGATTTGACTGGTTTCATCAGAACTGCGTCTCTTATTTGGGACCGAACCGATGGTTTGACGAGGGAGATAAACGCTTTCACCCGGACAATATCATCCTGGATAGCCGTGAGACTGGACTCCTGGCCATCGTCGACCGCGAAAGCGGCAGAATTGTGTGGAGGGCGGGCCCCTATTATCGAGACGGAGCGGACAAAAAACTGGGGTGGATTGTCGGTCCTCACCACACTCACATGATTCCCAAAGGATTGCCCGGCGAAGGAAATATCCTGCTCTTCGACAATGGCGGTCAGTCCGGGTATGGTTCTCCGAATGATATCGCGCCGAATGGCATAGGCGTCATTCGCCGTCACTATTCCAGAGTGATCGAGTTTAATCCGCTCACAAAGGATATCGTCTGGGAATATTCGCCCGGCACTATGAACACGCCCGATCAAAAGTATGGCTTTGAGATGTTCAGCCCGTTCATTTCTTCGGCCCAGCGTCTTCCCAACGGCAACACGTTGATCACCGAAGGCTCCGACGGGCGTGTTATCGAGGTAACCAGAGAGCGCGCAGTGGTTTGGGAATACATTTCACCGTACTTGTGGGATTCCAGTATGCCGGCGACGCGCAACCTGGTTTATCGGGCTTATCGTGTCCCATATAGCTGGGTTCCGCAACTGCCGAAGCCCAAGGAAGTAGCGGTAGATCCTGGCCCCAATTATCTATTCGTGATCCCTGCCAAGGATGGATCCAAGCCCGATATCGGCATAGGTAGGACGCCGATCTGGAAGCAATAAGCCGGATTCCTAGCCCGCATTTCTCTGCCCGTGAGGACGGCTCTCCAGCAGCCGCCCTGGGCGGGTCTGGAGACCCGC
>JBBISO010000187.1:0-6147 GCA_037441325.1 Acidobacteriota bacterium
AAGCACGGCGCTTGGTGGAAACCATCGACCAGAAGAAGAAGGGATTAAGACCGAGTTTGTTGACAAACTCCGCGTCGTGCGTGTGGAAACCATCGACCTGAAGATGTTTGCCGTCAGCACAAATGGGACAAACGGACCGCCGCGTTTACAGCAGCACCGCCTCCTGCCATTTGCGGACCGAATTTATCAGGTATATTTTATTGCAGTTTTTCAGTTCGGCGAGCGGGATCACCCTCTCTTGGATGGCGCCTTGCTCAAGCAGCCGGGCACGGAAGGTTCCCGGCAGCAGGCCTGAGAAAACCGGCGGAGTATATAGGGCTCCTTCCATATCAACCACAACATTCGCGATGCTTGACTCCGTCAACTCGCTCCGTTCATTCCATAGCAGGACATCATCACAATCAGGGCACGACTGCCGCGCGGCTTCATACACTTGCCGGCGTGTAGTTTTATGATACAAGAATGCGTCCGTCGAATTAACCGGTGCCAACGCGAGTCTTACCCTAAGCGGCCGACTTGGTTCCGGAGCTGTCAGAGGTTCGGCATAGACATCAACCCATCCGTTGCGAAAAGCCAACAGGCGCACGCGCTGTGGATCGCTGCCAAAGGAAGACGTGGCTTCAAACAATCTCCGTCTGGCCTGCTGAGAATCTATCCTATAGCCGAAATATCCGGCTGAATCCGCAAGCCTTTTCATATGCGGGTCCAGCAAAAAATATCCCTCATCGGGTGTCCACAGCAATGTTTCCAGGAGGGCAAAATCCTCGATCTTCTCCGTAAGAACCCGCGCCTTAAGCAAGGTTTCCATATACTCGTCGTTGCCGACCGAATCCCAGACAATGCCGCCGCCCGATCCATATTCAGCCTGGCCGCTTTTGCAGTCTACCACCGCCGTTCGGATGGCTACGTTGAATTGGGCCTTTCGGCCGGGAGCCATAAAGCCGATGGAGCCCGTGTAGATGCTGCGGGGATGCGGTTCCAGTTCCGCAATGATTTGCGAAGTGCGGACCTTCGGAGCGCCGGTTATGGACGCACAGGGGAATAGCGCCGCGAAAATTTCGCAAACCGGCTTCAGACATCGGGCCGTTACCGTGGAGGTCATCTGCCAGAGCGTCGGATGGCGTTCAACTTCGAATAATGCCGGAACTTCCACCGTGCCGATCTCGGCTACCCGTCCAAGATCGTTGCGGATCATGTCCACGATCATCAAATTTTCCGCGCGATTCTTTTCCGAATTGTGGAGCCATTCGGCCAGCGTAAAATCTTCATCCGGAGTGCGCCCGCGTTTAGCCGTTCCCTTCATGGGCTTGCAGGTCAGGCCGCTTCCTTCCAGCCGGAAAAAGAGTTCCGGAGAAGCCGAGCATATTTGGTGCGACCCGATGTCAACCCAGGCAGCATAGCCCGGAGATTGAGCCCGCACCATCGCCAGGAATAATTGCCATGGATCTCCGGCAAATCGCGCGCGCAACCGTATCGTGTAATTGACCTGATAAGTGGTTCCCGCCCGGATATGATTTTTGATGCTTTGAATAGCCTGATTGTATTCGGAGCGGGAAATCGAAGGAAGGATCTCGCCGAATGAATAGGTATGGTAGTCAGGCGACGGAAGCGTCAATTCCGCGGGTTCGCGATAGAGTCCGAACCAAAGCAACGGCAAATCGGCGGCCGCGTTATGGGTCCGCAGCGCGGGATCGAACGCTCCGGCCGCTTCATAGCAGAGAAAGCCTGCCGCGTACCGCTTTTCGTCCTCGACCAAAGTTTGGATGCGCCTTAAGGCAGGCATCATTTCATGGAGGCTTGTTGCGGTTATGATCCGGCAGGGATCCTTGAAGCCAAGCCAGCGCTCGGCGAGGCCATCATGAATAACCACCTGATAGGCCGGCAAAATCGTCAGCATTCCAGCATCCGCAGAGTGATCGGTTTTCACTCCCAAACTCGCTAAAGGGCTTAGCCCCTTGATTCTCAATACACCATCTTGCGCGCGGGGATTCGAGAAGTCAGGCTAATCGGCATTTCTCACGAGGTTTTTGCTGGGGCGGCACATCCGGGCATGACGGTTGCATTTCGCTGCCTGTGCGGGTCTGGAGACCCGCCCCACATGTCGCGCGCCTTGTATCCACACCGTCTGCGCCGCCGCGCTACAAAACCTTGTGCGATGTGCGGGCTAATTGTCCGGGTGCCGTTTCGAAAAGGGAATCCACAAAAACTTCCGGTGAAAACTCCAATAGATCCTCCAAACCTTCTCCGATGCCGATGAATCTCACCGGTATCCCGAGGTTCTGACATATGCTGAAAAGGATCCCTCCTTTAGCCGTTCCATCCAGCTTGGTGACAATTAGTCCGGTGATTCCCGTAAACTTCATGAACTCCTGCGCTTGAGTCAGTCCGTTTTGTCCGGTGGTCGCGTCTGCGACGAGCAGCACCTCGTGAGGGGCACCGGGAATCTTGCGGCCGGCGACCCGCCTCATTTTGTCCAGCTCCTGCATCAGGTTGCTTTTGGTATGCAGTCGGCCGGCGGTGTCAATGATGATGACGTCAATATTGCGTGCGGCCGCAGCGGATAAAGCGTCGTGGAGCACGGCGGAAGGGTCCACGCCGGTTTTGCTTTTGATCAGGTCGGCGCCCGATCGCTCCGCCCAAACGGCAAGCTGTTCGATTGCGGCCGGGCGGAATGTGTCTGCCGCGCACACCAGCACCTTCATGTTCTCCCTGGAGAGACGGGCCGCCAGTTTGCCGATGGTTGTCGTTTTGCCGGTTCCATTAACGCCCACCACCATCCAGACCTGCGGTGATCCTTCCGCCGGCTTGGCTCCTCCGGCGGAGCGGACGTTGAGGATGGAAAGAAGTTGTTTTCGGATTTCGTTTTTTGCGTCCTCGGCCGTCTTTATAAGCTGATTTTTTTGCTGCGCCCGGATCACGTTCATAATCCTTTCGGTTACACGGACTCCCAGATCCGCACCCAGCAGGGTTCCCTCCAAGTCGTCGAGTACCGTTTCATCAATTTCCGGACGCGACGAAAGGACTGCTTCAATCTTGCTTACCAGATTTTGCTTTGTGGCGCCGAGCGCCCGTTTCATCCTCTCGAAGAGCCCAGCCCTATTCTCAGGCATTTCGTCGGGGGATTTTTTGAAAAACATACCGACTCCTTTTAACGGCAATCACTTAAGGTCGGCGATACGGGAAAAAGCGCTAATATTTATTTATCTCTTTCGCCGATTTTCCGGATGCTGACATCGCCGGCAAGCACCGTTTCCACTCTTCCGCCGCCCACGCGCACAAGCAGCGCGCCGTTTTCATCAATGCCGCAAGTTACGCCGGCTCGGCGCCCGGCGCCGTCCGAAATCCATATTTCCGCATCCTTCCACATAGAGCAATAGGCTTTCCATTCTTCGAGCAGTTCCCGGCGCTTACCTTGTTCGAATATCAAATACCATCGTTGGAAACGGCGCAGAATGTCGACAAGCAGTCTCCTGCGGGGTACAAAGATCTGCGCCCTTTCGTCGATGCATGTGGCTTCGAATGCCATCGGTTCGGGAAAGCTTCTTGGGTGCACATTGACTCCGATCCCGATCACCGCCGCCGAATCAATGCTTTCGGAAGAGCAGGCTTCGAGCAGGATGCCGGCACATTTTTTTCCCGAAAGCAGCACATCGTTAGGCCACTTCAGGTCAACTCGGAGCGGGTGGGCTTGCAGTCCCCAGCCGGATAGGCCATTCAGCGTTTCCGCCAATGCGACAGAGGCCGCATGGTTCAGAAGCGGCCAGGTTCGGCGGGGTTGCCGAGGCCGAAGCACCAAGCTGAAATATAGCCCTGATCCTGCAGGTGAAAACCATGGCCGATCCTTTCTACCCTTCCCGGCCGTCTGTTCTTCCGCATAAACCAAAGTGCCGGCGGGAGCCCCTTTCCGCGCCTCATGAAGAGCTTCCCTGTTGGTGGACGCGGCACTTAGAAATCCGATGACTTCCAGCCTATCCCAAGCTATTGCTGGGGTTTCCTGCTCGATCCAAAGTGGCACGAGTTGTTCCTGGTCAAAGCCCAAGCGGACACAGCCTTTTTCCACTTTAAATTGGAATCCCCAGTGCCGGCACAGTTCCAATTCTTGCTGAAAAACCGGCGAAGGATCTATCGGCAAACCGCTCTCTCCGGCGAGAGCAAGGTCTATTAGGATGGACGGATGTCGAAGGGCAGACATTCTATTGGGACGGGAGGTGGCTTAGATTCGATTCAAGCTTGCGTAACTTGTCGGTCAACTCCCGGTGGCGCATCCGGTTTTCCGACACAACCTCCTCCGGGGCGCGCGAAACGAATTCACGGCTGTTTATTTTGTTCCACAGTTTGTCGATTTCTTCCTTAATTCGCGTCCTCTCCTTCTGCAACCGGTCCCTTTCCGCCTTCACATTAATGGCTTCCTGAACATCCAGTCCGTATTCACCCGACCCCCAAACTCCCCTCAGCAAATTGCCCGAAAGAGATTGGGAGAATTCGACACGGTCAAGCCCCGCCAGCAAGCGAATCTTTTTAAGGTTTTGAAGGATGAGTTCCTGCTCTGCCGGGTTCTGCGCAACCACGACGGCCTTTAGATGCCGCTTGGGATTGATGTTCATTTCGGCGCGCAAAGAACGGATCTGTCCGATCAAGTCCATCAGGTTCTGCATTTTGCCCGCAGCCTCGGGGTTTACCCGCGCAGTCCGCGGAACGGGAAACTTCTGGACCATGATGGATTCGCCGCGATGAGGGATTTTTTGCCAGATTTCCTCGGTTAAAAAAGGCATGAACGGATGAAGCAATCGCAAAGCAAAATCCATCGTGTGCAGCAAGACCTTGACCCGGGGTTCGCGTTCGCTCTCATTTACAGTATCATCGGTCAAGATCGGCTTCACCAGTTCGATATACCAATCACAGAGCTCATGCCAGATGAATTGGTATATCAAAGACGAGGCTTCATGGAAACGAAACTTTTCCAATGCTTCCGAAATTTCCTGAGAAACCTGATTTAATCGATGTAGAATCCACAGGTCCTCAAGCGGCACTTCCTCTTTTGTTCCCGCAAGCATTAAGTCGACCGCATCGGGATCGACCCAAGTGTCCCCATCCTTCAAGTTCAACATAATGAAGCGGGCGGCATTCCATACCTTATTGGCAAAAGCGCTGTATCCTTTCATCCGGTCGGACGAGAACGGAATATCGGTGCCGGGGACCGCCATCGAGGAGAGGGTGAAACGAACGGCATCAGCTCCATATTGATCGATCAGCTCGAGCGGCTCGATGATATTGCCCCGCGTTTTGCTCATCTTTTTCCGGCTGGCATCCCTGACGATTCCGTTAATATGGACCTGCCTGAACGGGATGTCGCCGGCAAACTTGAGACCCATCATGATCATGCGCGCAACCCAGAAGAAGATGATGTCGGGGCCTGTGATCAGAACATCGGTGGGATAAAAGACTTGCATGTCTGCGGTGTCGTCGGGCCAACCCAGGGTGGAAAACGGCCAGAGGGCCGAACTGAACCAGGTATCCAGGATGTCGCTTTCTTCCCGCAGCGGTCCTCCGCATTTTGAGCAGGCCGGAGGAGTCGCGCGCGAGACAAGCAGCGCGCCGCACGCATCGCAGTACCAGGCCGGGATGCGATGCCCCCACCAGAGCTGCCGCGAAATGCACCAGTCGTGAATATTGCCCATCCACTCAAAATAGCGCTTTTTAAAATTGTCCGGCACGAACTGGATCCGTCCGCTTTCCACCGCTTCAATGGCCGGCTTTGCCAGCGTCTCGACCTTCAGATACCACTGGATGGAGATTTTCGGTTCCACGATGGTTGAGCATCGGTCGCACTGGCCGACATTATGCTCATAATCTTCGACCCCTGCCAGGTATCCTTCTTTTTCCAGCTGCTCCACCAATTTCTGCCGGCAGGCGAATCGATTCATTCCCCGGTAAGATCCGGCTTGATCCGTCATTATTCCGGCATCGTCGATCACCGTCACTTTTTGAAGCCCATGGCGCAGGCTGGCTTCATAGTCATGCGGATCATGCGCGGGCGTGACTTTTACGATTCCCGTGCCGAACTCCCGATCCACAAACGCATCGGCGATTACCGGGATTTCCCGGTTCATGACCGGAAGCACTACCTTTTTGCCTACCAGGTGTCTG
>JBBISO010000188.1:0-6022 GCA_037441325.1 Acidobacteriota bacterium
CCTGCAAGGAGAAAATTATCTATCAAATTGAGAAGCTGAGAGGGCGCTGTGAGGCCGCCGTCGAGAAAGGACACGAAGTGGCCGAGAGGCAAATACATAGAGCCTGCAACTTGATTGCGCCATACGGGCGGATCCAGGAAACAGGGCTTTCAGGCATTTACTTTTTGCTGCGGCACTCCCGATCCGTGCTGCAACTTTTGTACGAGAGGCTGGATGTAATGAAATTCGAGCATCAGCTCATCTCGGTGGATTGAAAAATGCATTTGGACATACTTGCTTTTGGCGCGCACCCCGATGATGTGGAGCTTTTTGCCGGCGGAACTCTCGCCAAAATGGCTGCGCTGGGTCATTCGACCGGCGTGGTTGATATAACGCGCGGGGAACTGGGCACCCGCGGCACGCCGGCGATGCGCAGGCAGGAAGCCCTCAAGGCTGCCGCCATATTGAAATTAAAGGTCCGCGAAAACCTTGGTTTAACCGATGGAGAGATACCGGTAACGCCGGAAGCAAGGCTCAAAGTAATCCGGATGTTGAGAAAATATCGCCCCCTTGTGGTTTTGACGCATTATTGGGATGACCGGCACCCGGATCATGTCAACACCAGCAGGCTGGTGGCGGAGGCCGTTCATCACTCCGGTCTGGCAAGAATTAAGACCGGGCAGATCCGCTACCGGCCGAAGATAATTCTCTATTTCAAAATCCCGCCTTACCTTACGCCCAGCTTTATTGTTGATGTCACCGATTACATAGAACAGCGCAACGCCGCCATAGCAGCCTATCGATCTCAGCTTTTTGATCCTTCGAGTCGGGAGCCTTCCACGGCTCTAAGTCATCCTGACTTCCTGACCAAGGTGGAAAGCACTCACTCATTCTACGGGGCGCTGATAGGGAAAAGGAAAGGCGAAGCATTCTATATAAAAGCGGTTTTGGAGATTCAGGATCCAGTCAATCATTTCCGCGAGCCGCGGCACTGATACTTTTTGGTGAAGGGGCGACATACTGGCTCATTTGCCCGCGGCAACGTGCATTCGGATAGCGATCTGGATATATTGGCAGTGCTGCAGAACCCTATCGAAAATGCGCGCCCTGGTATCAGAGGAGTTGGGAGGAACTGGGGAATGGTGTAAGATACTCTTGTCCCAATGGAGGAGTCATTCATGGCTAAAAATAAGAAACCTATGCCTGCGAAGGCTGATAAAAAGGAGTTTTCACGGCGCGCCTTTGTTGTCGGAAGCGGGACTGCTCTTGCAGGTGGAGCGGTAGCCGTCCTTTCGTCAGGCGCAACCGGCGCTGCTGCCGTGGCAGCAGAAAAAAATCCCTACGCCCCTTCGACCATGTATCTGGTTTATGACAGCAGGCACTGCGCCGGTTGTTACGGCTGCATGCTCGCATGCTCGCTTGTTCACGAGGGCGAAACCAACCTGTCTCTGTCTCGGATTCAAATCCACCGGGCAGTTCTTAACATTTACCCTTCCGACATTAAGATAAATGTATGCCGGCAATGTCCAGACCCGCTATGCGTCCGATATTGCCCGACGGGCGCAGCTCACGTCAGCGCCGAGAGCGGCAACGTCCGAGTGATTGACGCGCCAAAATGCATTGGTTGTCGGACCTGCATAGAATACTGTCCGCACATTCCGCATCGCCCCATATGGAACCCCACGACCAAGAAATCAACCAAATGCGATATGTGTGTGGACACGCCCTATTACAACAAGAAGGGCGGTCCCGGCGGGAGTCAGGCCTGCGTCGAGGTTTGTTTGGCAAATGCTTTAAAAATTGTAGCGGAGCTTCCATCGCAGACCGATATCAGTGGATATGACCGCAACTTGCAGCCGCCTCCAAAAGCTAAGCCCCCATTAGGAGCTAGTCCCGGAGCTAAACCCGAAACCACGCCGCCGGCTAAGGCCGAGCCGAAACGCTAGGGAAAGGAGGACATTTATGGCAACGCCAGGATTTGCAGGCAAGATACTTTTAGTCAATCTTACAACCAAGGAAATCAGAGCCTTGGATACGGAACCGTATGAGGCCTATGGCGGCGGACACGGAGCTGCCACGGCGCTTTTCTGGGAGTATTGCGTAGCTCCGGGAGAATGGGACCTTCAGGATGCTTTTGATCCCCGGAACATGGTTTCTTTGATGACCGGCGCGGTGTCCGGAACAGGGATCCCTGCTGCTGCCAGGACGAGCGTCTCTGGATTATCTCCGCAGTGCTATCCCATCCAGTGGTTCTGTCACAGCAATTTCGGCGGCACATTTTCCATGATGCTTAAAATGGCGGGCTGGGATGGGGTGGCAGTTATCGGCAAGGCGGACTCTCCGGTCTATATAAATATCGTCGACGACAAGGTAACGCTGGAAGATGCCAAGTCTTTATGGGGCCTCAATACTTGGGAGTGTCAGCAGGAAATCTGGAAAAGATCCGGCGTCCGCTACGGCGAGGAATGGCAGCAATTAGATAGCGGCTACACTCTGCAAAGGCCCGCCATCGTTACCATGGGGCCTGCGGGTGAAAGCATGACAAGAGTTGCTTCGCTGGTGCATGGCGGCGGATCCGGCGCCGGACAGGGCGGCTTCGGCGCCGTTTTCGGCGCCAAAAACCTGAAAGCAGTCGCCGTCGTCGGCTCAAAGGGCATCAAGATTGCCGACCCAAAGGGCTTAAGAGACACCAGGGAATGGTGGGACAAGAATTGGCCCCGCTTCGGCGGCTTTGGCGGCTTTGGCGGGGGCCAAACGATTGCCACCTGCTGCGCGGGTTGCGGCGTCCCCAGGATGTGCCGTAACCGGAACAGGACTTTCAGTCTCGATTCCGACGACTGCGCAGAATCGACTTGGTACACCCTCATAGACCATAAGGTTCCAACAGAAGTAAACCAGAGGGGAACCGATATCTGCCAGCAGCTTGGGCTGAATGCGATGGAAACCTGCTTCATGGGTCCCATGTCATTCGACACCTCTCACAATAAAGATTTCACGATTCAGCCAAGGGTTCCTGCATACACGGCGCTGGGTTGGTATATGAAAACAATGTATGACATGAAGGTCATCGGCCCCGGCACCAAGCACGATATTTCTCCGCTCCCGATGGATGCTTACAAGAGCAGAGAGTTTATGGAGATTTATGGATTCGCGTTGGCAAATCGCGTGGGTATCGGTAACCTTCTGGCCGAAGGAACTGCCCGTTTCGCCGAGAAACTGGGAAGAACGGATGATTTCAATACGCTGTGCCGGCTGACAATGTGGGGCTACCAGGATCATTGGTCCATGCCCGGCGTCGAATGGGCTTACGGCAATTTAATGGATTCGCGCGACATAAACAACCATGATATGTCCTTGGGGAGAAAACGGAACTGGACTTGCGAAAACTTCGTGAAGGTGCTTGCCGAAAGAACCAAGGCAAATGAACCATTCTGGTTCGATTACAGCTGGAACAACGAACAGGCTTACAAAACCGGGATCTACTCCAAGCACAAGGCCGAGTTTGTTGCCTGGCGCCAGCATTACTGGAACTACTACAAGGAATCGGTCGGCTTCTGCGATTGGGGCTATGCCCAGCTTTTTAGCCAGGGCCACCCGGAAGGCAAAGGCTACACTCCTGAGGCCGAACCACGATTTCTCAATGCAATCACCGGAAGAAAGCACACTTTCGAGGACGGCATAGAAATCGGCCGGCGCTCCTGGAACCTGAAACGGGCCATTTTTGTGATGCAGGGCAGGCACAAAAAGATGGAGAATTTCACAGGATATTATTACAGGCCCGGAGCTTCCTATTGCGGTTTCGCGCCCGAATTGCCGATATTCGACGGATCGAAATGGGAATGGCAAAATTGCAAGGAGCTTTATTTAACCAGAGAAGGAGTTGATCAGTGGAAAACCCACTTCTACAACGTTGAGGGCTGGGATCCCAATTCCGGCTACCCCAAGCGGAAAACCCTCGAAGATCTGGGCATGAAGTACGTGGCGGATTTTCTCCAGTCCAAGAATAAGCTGGGGTCGGCTTAAAATTGATGCTTTGCAGGTTTGGGAGATCTCCGGAATAACTTTTCCGGAGATCTCCCATTTTTTTATATGTTGCCTGTTTCCTCTGGGAAAGGTGTTTTTGGTCTATGCTATAATGACCGTCCCGCGAAAAGAGATATGGGATGTTTCGAGAGCATGCGAGACTTTATAACAGGCTTCAATTTATCGTCGATTTGCTGGCGACCTGCGGGGCTTTCCCGTTAGCCTATTTCAGTCGGATCCATCTTTCCAAGGTGCTTCCTGCGGATTGGGACCGATTCTTGAATCCGGTGCTGCTTCCGCAGCGGGAGTACCTCTGGATAATTGGACTGGGGGTTGTTTGTTGGGCCGCCGCCGCCTTTTCGCTGGGGCTATATCGGATTTCAATGCGCCGGTCCGGCTGGGAGAAATTGCGAATCGTCCTCGAAAGCTCTGTGATCGTTTGGCTCTTTCTCGGCTTCCTTTCATTTGCACTGAAACTTGACCTCAGCCGTACCCTGATCGCGCTTTTTGTTTTTTACCAGGCGGTGATTCTCAGCGCAGCCAGGCTGCTTGTGTTGCTGCACGCCAAGCGAAAGGTTTTATTTTTTCCATCGAGGCATAGCCGCAATGTTTTGATAATTGGAACCAGCGCCAAGGCCCGCGCAATGGGCAAGCTGATCGCGCGCTATTCGGATTGGGGGTTCCAGGTTCTCGGGTATGTGGAGGTGAACGGCGACAGCAAGGCCGAGCGGGGTGAGGACATCCTGGGCACTGATTCGGATCTGCCTCAAATCATCGAAAACAATATCGTGGATGAGATTATTTTTGTGGGCGACCGCTTGGATCTGGATCGCCTGGACGGGATTCTTGAGATTTGCAAGGAGCAGGGAATTCGAACGCGCGTGGCCGCCGATTTCTTTCCGGCGAAAGTCACAAATCTCTCTATGGAATTTCTCGAGAATGTTCCTTTCATCACGTTCAGCTCCGCGCCTGAACATGCCCCTTCGCTGCTGATAAAGCGAATCATTGATGTTCTGGTTTCCGCATCGCTGCTGGCTATCCTATCCCCGTTCATACTCTTGATCTGTCTTCTTGTGAAGATGACTTCCAAAGGTCCCGCCATCTACCGTCAGGTCCGTTGCGGACTCTATGGGCGGAAGTTCGTCCTTTGTAAAATCCGGAGCATGTACGACGGCGCGGAAGATATTTTATGGGAAATCAAGCACCTCAACGAAATGGACGGGCCGGTGTTCAAAATGCGCGACGATCCGCGCGTCACTCCTTTTGGCCGCCTCCTCCGCAAGAGTTCCATTGATGAATGGCCGCAATTCTGGAATGTGCTCAAGGGGGATATGAGCCTGGTCGGTCCCCGGGCTCCGCTCCCTGAAGAAGTTCGGGAATACACCCGGTGGCAACGCCGCAGGTTGTCGGTGCGGCCCGGGATTACCTGCCTGTGGCAGGTTTCGGGCCGCAACGAAATAGATTTCCACGAATGGATGAAGCTCGATCTCGAATACATCGATAACTGGTCTCTGCTTCTCGATTTTAAAATCCTTCTGCGTACTTTTCCTGTGGTCCTGCTTGGCAAGGGAGCTAGGTAGGCATTGACAATTGGCGATTGATGAATTGAGAAGCGGCATCGGATTGATCCTTATACTGGAGCTGGTACAGCCTCCAATAAATTCCTCTCAGTCCCAGGAGTTCCTGATGCGTGCCGATTTCTCGAATGCGGCCCCGATGCAGAACTATGATCCGGTCCGCATTCTGAACTGTGGAGAGCCGGTGCGCGATGATGATTGAAGTCCTGCCCGCCAGGAGCTTTTCGAGGGCGTCGCGAATCAGAATTTCCGTTTCAGTGTCGATGCTGGATGTCGCCTCATCCAGAACCAGTATTTTCGGGTCATAGGCCAGCGCGCGCGCGAAGGCCAGAAGCTGTTTCTGGCCCACGGAAAGGGAAGCCCCCCGTTCGCCGACTTTGGCCGCAAATTGCCGGCCGAGCTTCCGGATGAATTGGGAAGCGTGGACCGTATCGGCTGCCTTT
>JBBISO010000189.1:0-6017 GCA_037441325.1 Acidobacteriota bacterium
GCTCGGAGGAGATATTATTACCGAAATTGCCGGCCAGCCGGTATCTTCCCTGGATGAGGCGCACCTGGTCCTGGAAAAGAAGCGCCCCGGCGACGTAGTTCAGGTTACCCTGTATCGCGGCCGGTCAAAGATTCAGAAATCGGTGACTTTGGTTGAAGCTCCCCGGCAGCGCAGAATTAACATTTCACCCCGGATATTCGTTCAATAGAGAGAATAAAGCGCAGCCGGAATCCAACCTTTCAGGCCGCGCGCTTTGTGCTTAAGGCTGCTTGCGCTTACCCGCCGGGAAACCCGATTTGAAAAGCGAGCTGCAACCTCATATGGGGAAAAGCAAATGCGCTCTGAAGAGCCCCAGGCGATATTCAAGTCAGTCCTGCTCCTTTGCCTGACGATCACGTCCGCTGTGAATCCTTGCGTGTCCGCTCCAGAGAAAGGAACGGATCTTACCCAGCTCGCCGACAACGTTTATGCGCGGATCGTCAATCCTGACGGCGATGCCGTTGGCAACTCGGGGATTCTGGTTCTGGAACAGTCAGTCTTGGTGTTCGATACACACTTCACTCCGGAAGCGGCCCGGGCTTTGCTGGCATCGATCCGGTCCGTCACGCCGAAGCCGGTTCGTTATGTCGTCAATAGCCACTTCCACCCTGATCATACGCATGGAAATCAGGTCTTTGAAAATGCGCAAATCATAGGGAGCGCCAACACCCGCAGGTACATATTGGAGTCGGATCTTCCATCTTTGAATCGGACGATCAATAACACCCGGACCCAGATAAGGAAGTTGCAGCGCGAAATGGAAAAGGCGGACGATTCTCTTCAACGGCAAAACTACCGCGATCAAGTCCGCAGCCGGCAGCGTTACCTGGACGATTTGTTGCGCCTCCATATACTGGCGCCCCAGGTGACCACGGATGACAGTATGACGATCCTGGAGGGAGAGAAAGCCGTCGAGCTCCGCTTTTTGGGCAAAGGACACACAGACGGCGACCTGGTGCTGATCTTTCCGTGGGCAAGAGTCGTTTTCTTGGGAGATCTGTTTTTCAACGAGGCAATCCCCAATGTGCAGGACGCCAGTATTCTCCAATGGATGGATACCTTGCAGCGCGTTTTGAAAATTGAGGCCGATATTTTTGTCCCCGGCCACGGCGCGGTCGGCGATAAAAAAGCGGTGGAGCGGTTTTTAAACTATTTCAAGGAGCTCAAGACCTTGGTTGAAGCCGCGATGGCACGCGGAGACAGCATGGAGCAATCGATCGATGAAATGCGCATACCCGCGAAATACTCCGAATATCGGTTCCAGAATTTTTTCCCGGCCAACGTTCAGAGAATGTACGAAGAACTCAGAGCCATGCAAATCGCTTCGGCGGCCGATGAAAACCCGCCAAAATCGGAAAACGGAAAAAAAAAGAAATAATGATTCATGTTTTTGAGGGCAACGCGGCCGTGATGTCCTGTTGCTGCGGTCGAGGCTGTCCGGCAAAAGCAGTTTGATAATCTTCATTAAATCGCCTTGGGTTTCTTTGCAGGTTGTGATAAGGAACCACATTCATGAGCACATTGACCCCGGAAACGGAAATTTGCCCCCGATGCGGCGGTTCAGGATGGGAACCTGCGTCGGCTGACGGGGCCGTGCGTCGTTGCCGCTGCCAGGGAACCGCCCGGATCGAAAGGCTGCTCGCCGAGGCAAGGATCCCTAAGCGCTATGAACACTGTGATCTGGATTCCTACAAACCCAATGATGAATCCCAGAAAAAGGCAAAGATCTATGTGCAGCGCTTTCTAGATAAATACCCCAATATCGATATCGGTCTCCTCTTTCTGGGCACGTGCGGGGTAGGGAAAACCCACCTTGCCGTTGCGCTCCTAAAGCAAGCGATCGTCGAAAAAGGCGACCCGGGGCTGTTTTATGATTTCCGGGACCTTTTGAGAGAAATCCAGGCGAGTTGGAATTCTATCTCCCAGAGCTCCGAACTTGACGTGCTCCGCCCCGTGTTGGAAGCGAAAATCTTGGTTTTGGACGAACTTGGGGCCAATAAACCGACCGAGTGGGTGCGCGATACCATTATGCACATCATCAATTGCCGCTATAACGACAAAAGACTTACCATATTCACCTCCAATTATCTCGACCATCCCGTAAATCTGGGGGAGGAGACGCTGAGCTCTAGAATCGGCGTCCGATTAAGATCCCGGCTCTATGAAATGTGCAGGGAAATAGAGATCCACGGCGCGGATTTCCGGCAGGAGGTCAAGAAAGCCAAATATCGTTTCTGATCACCCGACTCTTGGACGCGCGCTTCGGCGAAGGTTTCGCAACGAAGCGGCGCCGGCCTGAATTCTTGAATCACGCACCTGCGCGGATTCATGGTTGAATGCGTTGGCAATCCCAACCGGATTCGCTCTTGTTAATCTGCTGGCATTCATGCTTGCTTTCCGCGGTCATGGTTCTTATGTTTTAGGACGTCCCTCGCCGAAGAGCGTACGGCGGTCTTCGCCGCCCAATTTAAAAGGGAATGTCGCTATCCGTTATGCCGGCATCACCGAACGCCGGCTCCGGTTCCGCCGCAGCGCGGCTGGTCGGCTCCAGCGGCTGAGATCCGGCCTCAATGTTTTGGGGCCGGCTGCCCAGAAGAACCATTTGCAAAGCAATCACTTCCGTGGTACGGCGCTTGTTGCCTTCGCGGTCCGTCCACTCGCGGCTTCGGATTCGGCCTTCTATATATACCTGGCGGCCTTTGGATAGAAAACGTCTGCTCAGTTCGGCCAGGCGATTCCAGGCGACAATATTGTGCCACTCGGTATGTTCCTGGCGGCTGCCGTTTTTGTCGGTCCAGTTTTCGCTGGTTGCAAGGCTGAAGGTCGCAACCGGCGAGCCATCAGGTGTGGAGCGGATTTCGGGATCTTTTCCCAGATGTCCGATGAGCATTATTTTATTGAGTGAACTCATTTCGGTTGCTCCTCATGTCCAACACTGCAATTAGCGCGTTTTTCGCCGCGCCGGCGCAGGTTTGGTCGGGCTGACTCCGAGCTTTTGGAGTTCAGTCTTCGCCAGACCGGCTTCCGAAGCCGCCGGAAATCTCTCGATGAGATCTCTGAGATCCGCGATGGCATTTTGGGTTTCCTGCATCGCCAATTCGGCTTTTGCCCTTTTAAAGAGAGCGCTGGCAACCTTGTCGGAGGCGGCATAATCATTGATGACTCGTGTGAATGCGGCGACGGCCTGCGGCAGCTTGTTCATGTTGTAGTATGCCTCCCCGATATTGTATTGGGCAGAAGCGGCTTTTTCACTCAGCGGAAAGCTGTTCAGGTATGCGGTGAATCCTTGAATTGCCAGGTCAAAATTCCCCTGAACGAGATCCATGAAAGCCTGATTATATATCGAATCCGCGGACGCGCTTCCTCCAAAAGCAATTCCTTGATTCATCGGCTTGGCCTGCACTTTCAGCTCGGCCAATTGTTGCGCCATTACCGAGATACGCGTGTTGACATCATCGATCTTTCCCGCCAGGGATCGGACCTCCTGGCTTAGACCCTGAGAGATCGAATTCGCGCCGGAAGCCTGATTTTCAATCGTGTCCGTAATCCTATCCAGCAGCAAATTGGATTTTGCCACCTGATCGTTAAGCTGCACTACAAGGCTTCTCAGACCGTCGGTGCGCGCATTGAAGGTTTTTTCAAATTCACGAATCTGATTTTGCAGCGCGAGCACATCGTTCTGCAGTCGCATCAACTCCTCTTTGGTGCCTGCATGCGTTGAGGGCGGCCCCGCCAACAATGCAATCAGGAGGCAGAAGTAAGTTTGTTTCCTCATGCGTTGTCTCCTATTCAGGAATTTGGGGGCATTCATTCATACGGCTTGGAACCACACCGGTTGAACCGCGAAAATAGCATCACTGTTGTTGATGGGGCGGCAGATACTTTCCCGCCTCCCCATCCGCAACTCCGCCGCATTAATCCGAGGGCAGCGGTTCTTCTAACGCAGCACAAAGTGGGCGCGCCTGTTCAATTGCCAGCACTCCTCATTATGTTCAAAGCAGAGATTCCTTTCTTTGCCGTAGCTGACGGTGTCAATGCGGGAGCCATCGATCCCTTGGGAAACAAGAAATTCCTTGGCTGCGTTGGCGCGCCGGTCGCCCAGCGCGAGATTGTATTTTTCGGAACCTCTTTCGTCGCAATGACCTTCAATGGTAAAGCGAATTCCACGACGATCTCGGAGCAACCGGGCGTTTTCCCGCAGCGCAATCTGCGCATCTTCACGAATATTGTATTGGTCAAAATCGAAAAACGCGTCCTTGATATTAGCCGCGAAGAACTCGGAGTCGCTGATTGCCGGAAGCGGGGGCGGTGTCACCGCCGCCGGGGATGTAACCGTTACCCTCACCTCGGCCACCGCGGTGCCTCCAGGTCCGGTTGCTCTGGCGGTGTAGGTCGTGGAAGCGGAAGGACTGATGACGCGGCTTCCGGAGGGTTCGACTGTTCCGATGCCGCCGTCAATTGCGACTCCGGCAGCGTTGGAAGAGCTCCAGGACAAAGTTGTCGCCTGGCCTTTTTCGATCGCGGAGGGAGAAGCGCTGAGAGTCAGCGTCGGCGGAGGCGGGGCCGGCGCAGGCGGGAGGGCGGGCTCGGCCTTCGCGGCTGGGGATGGCGCCGGAGCAACTTTCTTGGCACATCCGGTCCCCCAAATGAGTAGGGCTGCCAGGATAATTCCTGCGGTCGCAGCTCTGTACGATGATTTAGTCATTGGCAGTATCTCCTTCTTCAAGTATTTCAGTTTGAGTCTGAGGCATGATTTCATTGCATCGTGCCGGCTGCCGGAATTCACCCGATCGAAAAAAAGTATAGCATGCGGTCTGCATTCCCTAAAAGCTGTTCCGGCATCAAATCGGGGCTTTTTTACGGAAATCAGCGGCCAACCCCGCGCCTATGGGTCGGTTTTTTAGGCCTCTTGGTCGCCCAACGATTCGGCCGCAAGTCAGCGACCTTCGGCTTCTCTGCGAAAGTATCCGCTCCAAGCCGGACTGGTGTTGTTGCCCTGGTTGGTTATCATGCGGAGTTCTGAGCCGTCGATGAGCATAATGTAAATCTGGTTGCTTCCGGTGCGGTTCGATTGAAACGCAATATGCCGTCCGTCGGGCGCCCAGGAGGCGCATTCGTTGCTCCCGCTGTTGCTGGTCAGCTGGTAAATTTTTCCGCTGCTCACTTCGGCCATAAATATATTGTAGTTCGTGCTCAAGTGAGGCTTCCAATGGAACGCCACCCAACGCCCGTCAGGCGACCATGCCGGGGAATCGGCATCGCCGCCTTCCTTGACGATTCGTCGTATATTGGCGCCGTCTGTATCGCAGATATAGATCTGACTGGGGAGTCCGGATGCAAATGCTATTTGCCTGCCGGAAGGTGACCATGTCGGCGAGGTGTCGATTGCGGGATTATTGGTAATGTTCCGGCGCTCGGATCCATCCAGTTTTGATATGAAAAGATCGGTATCCCCGCGCGGCGTTCGCAACGCAAATGCAATCTGGGTTCCGTCGGGCGAAAGCGCGGGAGTTGAGGCCAGAGCGTTAAACATGGGAAAGGCCAGGCGCGAACCGTCAGTATATGAATAAATGTTGATTTCGGGCTTCCCAGTCCGGAAGCTCACAAATGCCAGTTTGGAATTGTCTGCGGCCCAGTTAGGGAAGAGGTTGAGGGAATTGTTATGGGTGAACGCCTGTGGACTATGGCCATCATAATCCATCACATAAATCTCTTTGGCGTTCCCTCTCCGTGAAGTATAAGCAATTTTGGTTGAGGCTATTCCCCGAGAGGCGCCGGCGGTCAGTTTAGAAACGATCTCATCCGCCCACCGGTGGGCGATGGCGCGTATCTGATCAGCATTGCCGGAGATCCGCTGGCCGAAACTCATCGTGCGCTGCTTCATGTCGAATATACGTAATTCGGCCCGCAGCACTCCGTCCGCCAGATCCAAAGTCCCGGCGGTGAGGAAACTAACCGTAAAGGGCAAAGCAGCCCAG
>JBBISO010000190.1:0-708 GCA_037441325.1 Acidobacteriota bacterium
AATCTTTATGGGATATATATTTAGCATGTTTGTGAAGGCGGCGGCAAGCTGCCGCACCAAGGAAACCAGCTTCGCAATTCCTAGGAAATTGCAGTTTTGAGACAAACTCTCCAGCTCCGCCCGCCTCTGCGCCGCCTCGCTGCGAAACCTTGATAAATGCCGGCTGCGATCAATAGCTCCCGCATTTCCCTTGGAGTGCGGCCGCCCCAAATATTTAGAGTACAAACATTGCATAAAAGGTGCAAGCCGGCTGGTGCATTCCAAGGCTCGGTTTTACTAAAGCCGCGCATCGGTTAGGGCCGGACTTGGCCGTCGGTTTTCCACAGGTAAATGGTACGGGTGAAGCCGCCTTCCTCGGTGACGGCTTCGGTCTTAAGGGGCTGCCAGTCTCCCATGCCGAAGGCGTGGGAAACGATGCGCGCGCCCGGTTTCAGTTGTTTGGTAAGTAACGGGCGCAAAGTCATGTTGGATGTTGTGAGCAAATACAGAGTTACAACCGTGGCCGGTGAAAGATCCACTTTCATGGCGTCTTCTAATATGAAGGATACGAGATTCTCCACGCCCGCCGCTTTGGCATTAGCCCTTGATTCGTTAATGCGGTCCTGGTCGATATCGACCCCTACCGCATGAGCCCCGTATTTCTGTGCCGCGGTGATGACAATGCGTCCATCGCCGCAACCGAGATCGTACCCCACATCTTTGGAATTG
>JBBISO010000190.1:738-5955 GCA_037441325.1 Acidobacteriota bacterium
ACGACATGCTGGGGTGTGGGCACGTAGGGAGCAAGGTTCTGCTCCCACGGGAAATGGTAAGTGCCTCCTGCCGGCGCCGCGACGGTGCAAAACAGAACAGCGATAAGAGCTGAAATGCGGAATGTCATTCAATCCCTCCAATGTTGGTTTCCGGTATTTTGAGGCCTGCGCCAATATAGCTGGCTAACAGGATACTCCATGAATTGACCTCTTGACCAGCGTCCTGGCGATCTCGGCTTTATAGGCGTTCATTGCGAGCAGCCGCACGTCGGCAAGAGCCAGCTGCGCCGCCTGGGCGGCGCGGTTTTCATCAACGGGCGCGCCTCTGAGTGCAGCCTCGGCTGCTTTTGCCCGCACCGGCGATGGGGCCACGGCCCCGAGTGTTATGCGGGCGTCGGAACAGACTCCATCCTCCAGGACGATGACGGAAGCCACGCTCACGATGGCGAAGTCAATCGGCTTCCGCAGGGTGAATTTTGCATAGTTCTGCCGCGCTTCCTTGGGCGGTCTGGGGACACGAATTTCCCTGATCAATTCGTCAGGCTCGAGGACTGTTGAGCAGGCCGCGGTTGCGGCAAAAAACTCTTGGGCCGGAAGTGTTCGCTTGGTCGTGACAATGACCGCATCCAGGGACACGAGGGCGATTGCCAGGTCGGATGGGCCGACCGCAAGACATCCGCAGCAGATGCACCGATGAGCTTCCGTTTCGAGCACCCGGAATTCGGTGCCTGGTAGGTCTTCGATTTCGATGTTCTGGATCCGTTCGGCGGCGGGCATTTCCTCCACGAGGGCGCGTGGAATGTCATCGAAATGGGTTTCAGAAAATTCCGGTTCGATGTCGGCCGGGGGAAATTCGGGCTGTGCTGTCCCTAAGAGCGCCTCGATTTCACGCACCGCTTCCCGCGCGGAAGCTACCGCCTGGATCACTGTGGACGGACCTTCCACCATGTCCCCGCCTGCGAAAACGGTGTTTGCGGGCGCAAAGGGCGATAGGCCGGCTGTCTGTCCAATCGCGACGATGATGCTGTCTCCCTGCAAATTTGGAGTGGCGGAATCGGCATCATATTGCGGATTAAATCTGCCGTCGAGCTCGCGGACCGATATGCATTTTTTGGTCTCGACACCGGCTGCCCTGCCGTTGCTTTCCATTATCCGCACTATTCCCAGGCAAGGATGAATGATGATCCCCTCTTCTTCGGCTTGCAGGATTTCCTTGTCCAGCGCGAGCATCCTGTCTTTGGACGTAAGATCCCGGGTTTCAAGGCAGACCAGGTGAACCTCGGCGGCGCCCGTCCTTCTTGCTGTTCTGGCCGCGTCGACGGCCACGCTTCCTCCGCCGATTACAATCACCTTATTGCCCAATGCGAGTTTTTCCCCCGAATTGATCCTTTTGAGATAATCCAGGGCATAATGAACCCCCTGCGCATTTTCTCCCGGGACATCAAGCTTCAAGCTCCCCCAGGCACCGCAGGCCGAAAAAACGGCATCGAAAGATGCTTGGATCTTCGCGGCAAGTTGAGCGTCGACGTTGGTTCCGACTTCAAAAACAACACCCATTTCTCTTAATGCCTCAATCTCTTTTCTGACCACCTCTTTGGGCAGGCGATAGGGGGGAATGCTGTAAATGAGCATCCCGCCGGGTTCGGGCAGCCTTTCATACACGGTCACCCGGTGGCCGGACTTTCTGAGGCAGAAAGCTGCGGTCAGACCTGCCGGGCCCGAGCCGACGATCGCGATTCTCTTGCCGGATTCAATCCCGGGCGGGGCGAAAAATTCGGCGGCGTGATCCAGGATGTAATCGCCCACGCCGCGCTCTATGCTGCGTATGGCGACCGCATCATCGTACTCGCCTCGATTGCAGTGCGGTTCGCAATAGGTCGGGCACACTCTTCCGGTGACGGCGGGGATGGGATTATGATCGATCAATACGCGGGCGGCTTCGTGCAATTCGCCTTTGCGGAGCAGGCCCAGATACGCCGGGATGTTGATCTGTGCGGGGCAATGGCTGATGCAAGACCCTTCAGTTGCCGCCGCGGCGCCGAAAATCGAATGATAGCGGTTGTCTCCCAAAAGGGCGCCGCAGGTTTTGCCTCCCTTGCGCAGGCAGGAAATTGGCCCGCCGATCTGACGCGGATAACGGTAATACCAGCAGCGCACATCCTGGGCCAGATTTCCCCCAATGGTTGCCATGTTCCTCAGATTGGGGCTGGCGACCGATTGCGCTGCCTGGGAAAGAAGCGAGTATCTCTGTTTGATTTCGGGCGAATGGACAATGTCGGCCAGTTTCGTGAGAGCGCCGATTCTCAGTCCTTGCTTTCCGGAGCTAATGTAGTCCAATCCCTTGATGCTTTTGATATTGATCAGCGCGTCGGGATATTCGGAACCGCATTGATCTTTCAATATGCCGATAAGATCGGTACCTCCCGCGATGATTTTTGCCTTTCCTCTGTATTTCGCAAGGAAAGCGGCTGCCTCTCTCAGTGATCGGGCATTGTGGTGGGTAAAGGTTTTCATGATGCGGCTCCTTTGGAGAGAGCCTTGAGCACTCGGCCGGGAGTTACCGGATATTCGTGTAACCACGCCTCGATAGCATTGGATGCGGCCATGAGCACGGCAGAAGGGCCGGGGGATGTGGTGATTTCTGCGACGCCGACGGCGTGGAAACGATGGCTTGGAAAGGGGGTTTCCAGTACTGCATGTTCCATCTCCGGCAATTCGGCAAAAGTTCTCCATTTATAGTCGATCATATTTGCATTCAGCAGGTGGCCTGTCCGGCGGTCGATGATTGTTTCTTCGAAAATCGCGCTGTCGATGCCCGCGGAGCCCCAGCAGCCGTTGAGCTGGCCTTCAAGGCCCGGAGGATCGATGACCTGTCCGACATCGGTAGCGTTTACCACTCGCGCCAGGCTCACCTTTCCGGTTTCGGTATCCACTTCGACTTCGACGAAAGTCATCATGCAGTTGCACATGGTGAAATCGGGTTCAAATCGGCCGTAACCCAGAATCGTTCGGTCATTGCCCATAACCCTCCACTTGATTCCTTTATCCTGCCGGCCTTTTATGTAGATAATGCCGTCGGTCGTATCAAGGTCCTTTGGGTCGGCTCCGAGTCTTGGGGCTGCCATTTCGAGAAGTTGCCGCTTGGCATCTTCGGCCGCTTTTATTACCGCGCTTCCAATGGCGTAGGTCCCTCTGGAGCCGACCGGGCCGAATTCGAAGGGGGTTATAAGCGTATCCGCGGGGGACATAGCGATGCGCTCGAGCGGGAGCTGAAGGACTTCGGCGGCCATTCTGGCGTAGTTGGTCTTTTGGCCGGTTCCGTGCTCCGCTACACATAAAAATATTGTGGCGGTGCCGCTATAGCCGAGTTGGATGTATGCCTCGGCCACGTCTTCGCCGATATCGGCATTGCCATGGATGCCCACTCCCACGCCGCGGCGTTTAACTCCATTCACGGATGACGGCTTCAACCAACCTTTCCATTTGTCCTTCCATCCGAAAAGCGCGGCGCCCCTATCCATGGCGGCGGAAAAATCCACGCCGCGATAGTTGTACCATTCGCCGTCGCGCCAGTAATAGCCTCCGCCCGGCTTGACGAAGTTTTTCTTCAACACGTCGAATGGATCCAGCCCGGCCTTTTCCATGGCCAGATTCAGAATGGGAATAAAGGAACATTTCAGTTCCTGGCCGCCGAAGCCTCTGGTGGCGCCTGAGGCATTCCTGTTTGTGGCCACGATAGTGTTTTTGAGGTCCCAGTTGGGGCACTGAGCCATGATCATCAGCTCGCCCGAGCCGACGGCTACCTGGCATTGAGTGGTGAAAGAATAGCAGCCGGTATCCACGTACCAGGTGCCCTGGATGGCTCTTATGGAACCGTCTTTTTTCATTCCCACTTTTGCGCTGATACGGGATCCGACCCGGAGCGTGAAGGCGGCCATGTGCTCTTCTTTGGTAAACATGACCTTGACCGGTCTCCCGGTCGCGCGGGCCAGAATGATGGCGTATGCTTCAACCTGCCAGCACCCGAATTTAGTACCGAAGCCGCCGCCGACATGGTGGCCGATGCTGCGGATTTCAACCTCGCGGTTGAAAACGTGAAAAAGCGTGACTTTGTCCATGTAGGGAGCCTGACTGGTGGCGTAAATCGTCGCTCTGTTGGGCGCTTCCCAAACCGCGATTGCTCCGATTGATTCGGCAGGCAGTGCGTTGGGAATATTTTCATAGCCGAAAGTGCCTTCGGCGATGACGTCCGCCTCCGCGAATCCTTTGTCGACATCCCCGTGCACAATCCCTTGCAGGCATTTGGGCCCGTAAATGGGGGTGCCGCCCGGGACGATATTGCTTTTGAATTCTTCATACAGCAGGGGGGCATCGGGCTTGAGAGCCGAATCGATGTCGAAAACTGCCGGAAGGACTTCATACTCCACCTCGATCAGGTTGAGAGCTTCCTCGGCAATCTGCTCGGAAGCCGCCGCGACCAGAGCCGCCGCATCCCCGACATACCTGACTTTTTTGTCCAGCACGCGGACGTTGCGGGGGGTACCACCCTTCCAGTCCGGAATATCCTGCCAGGTAACGACGGCTTTTACGCCCGGAAGCGCCTCGGCTCTGCGCTTATCGATTTTTCCAAGGATTGCGTGCGCATGAGGGCTTCGCAATACTTTCCCGTACAATAGGTTCGGAAATTTCAGGTCATCCAGAAATTGCGCCGTTCCGGCAACGATTTCGGCGCCGTCGCGCCGGGGCATGGGTTTGCCTATATACCTGTAATCTGCGCCCATGGTTCACATTCCCTTCTGCGCGGCCGCCATGACAGCTTTCAGCACCTGATAATGGCTGACACAGCGGCAGAAATTGCCGGACAGGGTTTCCCTCACTTCTTCTTCAGTCGGATGAGGATTTTCGTTGAGAAGCGCTTTTGAAGTCATAATCATTCCCGGAGTGCAAAAACCGCATTGGAATGCCGTGTAGTCGATGAAGGCCTGCTGGAGCGCGTCGAGCTCGCCTGTCTTCGGGTCGCGCTACCCCTCGATGGTGGTGATATTTTTCCCATGGCACTCAATCGCAAGAATCCTGCAGGAAAGGACGGCCTTGGAATCCATGATGACGGTACAGGCACCGCAAGCGCCCTGACCGCAGGATAATTTGGTGCCGGTTAAGCCGAGGGTTTCCCGCAGCGTGTAGATCAGGGTGTGGGATGGATCAATCTGTCCCGGT
>JBBISO010000191.1:0-508 GCA_037441325.1 Acidobacteriota bacterium
CCGCGACGGCTCCTCCCAAAGACTCACCCAATAAAATCAGGCCGTTTTTATCTTCGGGCCGTGCTTCAAGTATCCAATCATAGGCCGCTTGGGCATCGAGATAGAGTCCCTTCTCGAACGGCTTCCCCTTGCTATTGCCGTAGCCGCGATAATCAATGATCAAGACGTTCGCATTGAGATCATGAAGCATTCGGATCCAGCCGAGACGATGGCTGATATTGCCGCCATTGCCGTGGAAAATGAGAAAAGTGTGAGAAGCGCCGTGTCGGGGCACGAACCAGCCGTGCAGCCGCAGCCCATCCTGAGTTATTGGGTAAACATCCTCGTAGTGAAGGCCCAGGAACGACGGATCCCCTTCAAGTTTGCTTAGCGGATAATAGACGAAAAAGCGTTCCAGCACGTCAGTTGTGGTTGCAAGCAATACAATTGAGCCCAGAAAAGCCGGGATGAGCCAATGCCGCAATAGGAAATGCCCGGCTGCTTCTAATATTGAAGTCATAAGCAGCTA
>JBBISO010000191.1:518-2714 GCA_037441325.1 Acidobacteriota bacterium
CGCAGAAGCTGCTGGGCTGCGGAGATAATTTTGCGTGGAAGTCAGCCTTGCGACTGAATTCTGCTGTGCCTGCGGCTGTAGGCAAAATATATAACCAGTCCGAGTGCCAGCCAGATAAGCAGGCGAATCCAGTTGACGTACCCCAGTTTGTACATCATGTAGCCGTTGAACACGATTCCAAGCAAAGGCATCCACGGCACCAGGGGGGTGCGAAAAGGACGCGGCTGATCTGGGTTTGTGATGCGCAGAACAATCACGGCGGCGCAAACAACAATGAAGGCAAACAAGGTCCCGATATTCACCATTTTCCCGAGATCATCAATCGGCGTAAGGCTGCCGACTACGGCGGCGAGAAAACCGACGAGAATGGTGTTTTTATACGGGGTTCTGAACTTCGGGTGGATGGCGCTAAAAAACTTGCGCGGCAACAGGCCGTCATTCGCCATGGCGTACAAAACGCGTGTCTGGCCGAGCAACATCACCAGCATCACGCTGGTCAGACCGGCAAGCGCTCCCATGGTAATCAAGTGGGAGGCGGCGGGTAATCCCCGATCCAGAAAAGCTCGGGCCAGCGGCGCCTCGATGTTGATATCTCGCCAGGGAACCATGCCGGTCAATACGGCGGCGACGAGAATATACAGGACGGTGCATATGGCAAGCGATGTGATGATGCCGATAGGAAGGTCGCGCTGCGGGTTCCTCGCTTCCTGCGCCGTGGTCGAGACAGCATCAAATCCGATATAGGCGAAAAATATATAGGCGGCGCCGGCTCCGATCCCTGAAAAACCCATGGGCGCAAAAGTGGACCAATCACTCCCCCAATTCGACGGGTTCACATAGCGCATTCCGAGGAGAATTACGAAGAGAATGACGGAGACCTTTATCACAACGATGCTTGCATTGAATCGGGCGCTCTCGCGAATTCCCCTAACCAGAACCGCTGTGATTACGAGAGCGATGCAGAAAGCCGGCAAGTTGAACCCGATGTCAACACCGAATAGTTGGGGAGCGTTTACCAGCTCGTGGGCCTGCTGCACCAGTTCGGACGGCTTCTGTTGCAGGATTTCGATGACCTTATGAAGGAATTCCTGGCTGCCCACAACCAGATTGGGATCGGAGGCTTTCGCCATTTCGCGCGCGATAATGTTTTCCGCGGCCCGCAGCGCGGTCCAGCGGTCATAGGACAACCAGAGCGGAAAGTCGATTCCAAATATTCGAAGAAACTCGATGAAGTGGTTGGACCACCCGGAGGAGACGGTGCTGGCCCCCATGGCGTATTCCAGAATCAGATCCCAGCCGATGATCCACGCAAACATTTCTCCCAGAGTCGCGTACGCGTAAGTATAAGCGCTGCCTGCCAGCGGGATCATGGCCGCAAACTCCGCGTAGCACAAAGCAGCGAACGCGCACCCCAGCCCCGAGATTACAAAGGACATCATCAAGCCGGGGCCGGCGTAATGGGCTCCGAGCCCCGATAGCACAAAGATGCCGGCGCCGATGATGGCGCCGATTCCCAACGACGTGAGTGAAACGGGACCAAGCGTTCGCTTCAAGGAGCGCTCGCCGGAATCCTGAGCTTCCCGGAGCATCAAGGCCAGAGGCTTTTTTATGAATAATGACCTTCCCATGAATCCCCTCCCGCCGGGACAGTATACAAGATGGCCGGCAGCTTTCCTAAGAATAGACAATCAGTATGAGGACCGGCCTGCGCAAGCGGTCTTGAAACCTAAAAAATCACCGCGGTGGAAGTCAAGCGTCCCAATCGTGAAGCCGCGCCGTCAATTTAATGCAACAGCGGGTCGCAAAGTAAAGACCCCGCTTGCGAGCTTTGCGACTTGATTCCGGAAGCTTTTGGGCTGTCCTTGTAAGATCCGCATGGTATACGATGGTTCCGCGACCAATCCAAGGAGATTAATATGCCGAAAGAATTGACTCGAAGAGAATGGATCAGTTCCATTACAGCCGGCGGCCTATTTGTTGCCGGGACTATGACGCCGGTTTCTTCGCTGCTTGCGGATCAGAATGCCTCCGGGGCGGTCAGAGGGCCGCAGCCTCCGAAAGCTCCTGTTTCCCGAACTCCGGCCGCCATCATCGATGGAAAAGTCGTTCAGCCGCGCCGTGAACTAGCAATCCTTCGAAAGACTGCCGTGCTGGTGATTGGCGGCGGGCCCGCAGGCACTGCCGCAGCTCTCTCGG
>JBBISO010000191.1:2759-5947 GCA_037441325.1 Acidobacteriota bacterium
CATCTGGGCGGGCTGGCCACCGGCGGCTTGGTTCTGGCTATTTTCCCCTTGTACGCGCGAAACAACCGCCAAGTCATCCTTGGAATAGGCGAGGAAATGATGAAGCGCCTGGACCGCCTCAAATTCGGAATCATTGAACGAAATAAGGCCCCGATATACCCGACGATTGATGCCGAGGCCTTTAAATATGTGCTGGCGGATATGGTATTGGAATCGGGCATGAACGCTTACCTGAACTGCTGGGGAGTTGACGCTGTCCTCGATGCCCGCGGTTCCGTCCGCGGCGCGGTGTTTGAAAGCAAGTCCGGCAGGCAGGCGATTTTGGCCGATATGATTATCGACGCCACCGGCGACGGGGACGTCTTCGCCGCGGCGGGCGCATCCTTTGAAAAAGTAAAGGATAATATCGGGCTGGTGAGCAGAATCGGAAATGTTGCCATCGAGGACATGTTCGACGAATCGCCCAAGGATGCAACCAAGCGCCGAGACAGGACGCAGGGAAGCATGCCCACACGGGGAGCCCCGGTCAGCATATTGGAAGGACATGTCGGCAGCCCGACGCCGGCGCCTCAGGTGAATTGGCTGAACATGAAGGGCCCGGTAGCCGATGGCCTGGATGTCGCGGAAGTCAGCGCCCTGGAGCTAAAGCACCGCAGGGCCATCTGGAACAATCTCGAAAAGGCTCGCAAAAGAGCAGGCGCCGAACAGGCGTATCTGGTGGAGACAGCCCCGCAAATGGGCGTGCGTTTGACTCGGCTCCTTGCAGGGGTCAAAAAGCTGACGGTGCAAGAAATGAAAAGCGGGACGAGATTCCAGGACGTAATAGGATACAGCGGCGCTTATGCCAATGCGCCCGAGTTCCAGATTCCATATCGATGCCTGGTCCCGGAAAAATTGGATAATCTTCTGGCCGCCGGACGCTGCGTCTCAGCGGAATTCCCGGTCGCGGACACGCTCCGTTTGATTCCGGTTTGCTGGGTAACAGGCCAGGCCGCGGGTCTGGCCGCGGCGCTGTGCGTCAGTGATAAATGCAGCCCCCGCCACGTGAATGTCGGCAAGCTGCAAAACATGCTGCGCCGGCAGGGGGCGTATTTGGGATGACGAGTGGTAAGCGCTGGCCGCGCTTGCTCGCACGACTTGCGAGTTTTTCGATATTCGCCGGTCTGCTGTGGCCGGCTATGCCCTCGATCCGCGCGCCCTCCATCGTGACCCAATCAAGTCCTTTTATCGTGTTCGCTTCCAGCCTCGCTTCGCGGGAGTTCGGTGTCGGGTCAATGGTCGGATTTTCAATCGCCGCGCTCGCATTGGCGCGCCGCCGATGGTTCTGCCGTTATGCCTGTCCGACCGGACTTCTTTTGGAGGGCGCGGCGAAGATCGGGCTAAAACGGACCGCGTGGTGGGCCGCGGTCCCAGATATTGGGAAGTATGTGGCGCTGGCCACCTTCATGGGTGCTTTCATCGGCTATCCGGCATTGCTGTGGACGGACCCGCTGGCGATTTTCAGCAGCGCTTTTTCTATCCGCTTCAAGGCGATATCCGGAGTTTTGACTGGGTTCGGGCTTGCCGTTCTGATCATCCTCGGCCTGACGTCGGGCGGTCTCTGGTGCGCGCGCCTCTGCCCCTTGGGTGGGACGCAGGAGATGTTGGCTTCGATTAAGGAATGGATTGAAAAAGCCCGCGGCTTTCCCCACGTTGGGACTCAATCTTCATTGGCGGTTGCAGGCCGAACGCGGATAGCGCGTCGGATTTTTCTCGCCGGAGCCGCCGGCATCGGCATCGGTCTATGGGCTCGAAGGATCGGGGAGAGACGCCGCAGCAGCGCCCTGCTGCGCCCTCCGGGCGCTGTTTCCGAAGACCGTTTTACCGGCCTCTGCATACGCTGCGGAAACTGCATACGGGCATGTCCTTCAAAAATAATAATCCCGGACACCGGACGCGCAGGACTTGCGGGCTTGCTGGCGCCGGTCATCCGCTACCGCGGCGGGTATTGCCTTGAAGACTGCAGCGCCTGCACCCAGGTGTGCCCCAGCGGCACGCTGAAATCTTTGAATCTCGAACAGAAAGCAAAATATGTGATCGGGGAGGCGTTGATGGACGTGTCTCTTTGCCTGCTCGCATTGGGCCAGAAGGACTGCGACGCCTGCGTGCGCGCCTGTCCCTTTGATGCCGTTCGCATTCATTGGGATGAAGACAGTTATATTGCCTATCCGATCGTAGATAAGAAGCGCTGCAACGGTTGCGGAGCGTGTGAACTGGTCTGCCCGCCGGAGGAGAACAAAGCCATCACAGTCCGGCGAGTCTGACCGTTTACGGCGGGCGATTTAAGATTGAGAATTAGGCCGTTGAATCTCAATCGGCCATCGCAAAAATCAATCCCAAATCAGCTTATGCCGGCATGGTACTGCTGCAAAGAAACCACCGCCGGTTCCTTTTGCCGGTAAGCGGCGATTCCCTTGGCGGCGGCGCGGGCGGCGGCTAGAGTTGTGACGTAAGGGATCTTATGTTTAATTGCCGCCTTGCGGATATAGGAATCATCGTGCGAGCTGCGCTTTCCGATCGGGGTGTTGATCACCAGGTTGATCTCGCCGTTTTTGATGGCGTCGACGATATTGGGTCTGCCGGCATGCATTTTCAATATCTTGTCGCATTCCACGCCGTTGTTCGATAGAACCTGTTGAGTTCCTTCGGTAGCTATGATTCTAAAGCCCAGTCGGGCGAATTCGCTTGCCACCTCCAGGGCCTCTCTCTTGTCCGGATCCGATACGGAGATGAGTACTGCGCCTTTCTGAGGCAGGAGTTGGTGCGCGGCCTCCTGCGCCTTATAGAACGCGAGCCCGAAAGAATCAGCTAAGCCCATAACTTCTCCGGTGGAGCGCATCTCGGGGCCAAGGATTGGGTCCACTTCATGAAACATATTGAACGGGAAGACGGCTTCTTTCACGCCGTAATGGGGGATTTTTTTGCGCGCGAGGTTCAGATCTTTCATCTTTTTACCCAGCATCAACTGGGTTGCGATCCGAACCATCTGAATATTGCACACTTTGGATACCAGCGGGACAGTCCGGGAAGCGCGGGGATTTGCTTCCAGGACATACACACTGTCATCGGCAATCGCGTATTGTATATTGATCAAGCCTAAGACCTTAAGCTCAATCGCAATCCTTTTAGTGTATTCCTCAATCGTCTTT
>JBBISO010000192.1:0-5943 GCA_037441325.1 Acidobacteriota bacterium
ACATTGATTCCTGACTAAAAAACAAACCCCAAACTGCGCTGAAAAGACCTGTTGTATGTGCTCCCAGAAACCCTTCATGCGTCACTTTGCAAACCAGAATTATCAGGAATATGATTGTTTCAGCATGGATTGATGCCGAAGCAAGCGGGAGTTTTAAACCCAGGTTGCATCTCCCGATAGCCGACTGCTCGGCCACCGGACTGACTGCCCTTCAAACCTCAGCCAATTTCCCCTGCCATAAATTTCCCGTATTTTATTCCAGCCTGTAGTAAAATCGCAGCCGAATATCCAGCCCGCGTTTCTCATAAGGTTTCGTAGCAAGGCGTCGCAGACGGGTGTGGATACAAGGCGCGCGACATGTGGGGCGGGTCTCCAGACCCGCCCAGGACGGCTCTGGAGAGCCGTCCTCACGGGCAGCGAAATGCAGCCGTCATGCCCGGATGTGCCGCCCCAGTAAAAACCTTGTGAGAAATGCGTACTAGGGAAAATGGCATAGAATATCCTATCGTAATCACCGAGGACGGCTCGATTGGAAATAACTTTACAAAAGGCAGGGATTCATTCTTCCCATCGGCAACTCGCGGGGGACTTCCATCCGGAAGGAGAAGAACGATGGCAAACGGATACACCGGAAAGATACTGAGAGTCAATCTGACGACCAAGGAAATCAGCGTCATTGACACGGCCAAGTACGAGGAATTTGGGGGCGGCTACGGAATGGGAACGGCCATCTTCTGGGATCTGGCGGTAGCCCCGGGCGAATGGGATCTGAAGGATCCCTACGATCCCCGGAATACCCTTCCCCTTATGGTCGGTCCTTTGGCGGCTACCGGCGTTCCGGGCGCGGGAAGAACCAGCATTTGTGGGCTCTCTCCGGAGACGTTTCCTACCTGCGAATTCTGGCGGGGCAATCTCGGCGGCCGGTTTGGAGCCATGTTGAAGCTTGCCGGCTGGGACGGAGTCGTGGTGGAAGGCAGGGCCGACAAGCCGGTGTGGATCAACATCATTAACGACCAGGTGAAGATAGAGGATGCCAAAGAGCTTTGGGGCCTGGATACATACGAGACGCAGAACCGAATTACGTCCATGGTGGGCGGAAGAACCCGCTACGGCGAAGAATGGCAAGAGATCGGGAACGCCTATACCACCGCCCGCCCGGAGATCGTCTGCATTGGCCCGGTGGGCGAGGCTAAGTCAAGACTCGCCGCTCTGATCACAGGCAGCGGAGTCAGTGCGCGGATCGGCGGCCACGCTGCGGTCTTCGGGGCCAAGAATCTGAAAGCTATCAGCGTAGCCGGGACCGGCAGCGTGCAGGTGTCAGATCCCAGGGGCGTCCTGGAGGCCAGACTCCACCAGATGCGCGCCTCCAAGTCCGGATCGAGAATTTTCGCTATCCGGCCCGGGGCGGCGGCCTGCATGCCTTGCCTGCGCGGCGACCGGCGCAGAAGCAACTATCATGGCGGCGAAACCATGTGCGCCTGTCAGGGCTGGCTCAGCCACAAGAGCCCGGCGGTTCGAGACCTGGCCTCCGAAGCCTTGATAAGATATGGCCTCAGCAGTTGGTCGGCCCATTTCCACGCGTTTTCGATCGAGATTGCCGGCGCGCCGGAGTTTTTCCATGGAAAGGTGCCGACAGATTCCGGCCTTGGCTGGTATCTCCAGTACCTCTACGAGCAGGGGCTGCTGGGTCCGGGAAAGCAGATCGACTCGGCGCCGTTGCCCATGGATCAATGGGCCGAACTGAGTTTTCGCCAGGCTTTGCTGGACGCCATCGCCCGGCGCGCTGGGATTGGCGATGCTCTGGCCGAGGGCTGCTGCCGGGCCGCTCAGAAATGGGGACGGCTGGAAACGGACAGGGACAGCGGCGCCTTGCGTCTTCCCGCCTGGGGAGCTACAAGCCACTGGACAATGCCCTGGGTGGAATGGGCATATGCCTACATACTCGGAGCGGGAGATCCCACTTGGCATGGATTCATGGCGCCCGTCGGCGCTCCCCGCGATGGCACACCGTTGGAAAAGTCTCTGGAGAGGCTGTCCAAGCGGACCATCCCTTATACCGACGACATCTTTATGTTCAACTATGCGTGGAAGGGCGAAGAGGCCTGGAAGACCGGCATCTATTCCGAGCATAAAGCCAAGCAAGTGGCCTGGAGCCGCCACTATTCGACGTTCTGGAACGAATCCATGGCGTTCTGCGAGATGTTCCTCCCCGAACTGGGCAGTGATACTCCCGAGATGGAAACCATGTACTACAGAACCGTTACCGGGAGGAAGGATTCTTTTGCCGACACCATGCGAATCGGCCAAAAGATCTGGACCCTGGAGCGCGCCATCCGCGCTATGCACGGAAGAAGCCGGCAGACGGAAGACTTCTTTCCGTACATGTATAGGCCGGGAGCATCGGGCCTGGCTATCTATGGCGGCGTGCCCATTTACGAGAACGGCAAATGGCGTTCCGACAACGCCCCGGATATGTACCTGGACCGGAAGGGCGTGGACGACTTCAAAAGCCACTTCTATGCCCTGGAAGGCTGGGACAAAGAACACGGCTGGCCGACCCGAAAGACACTGGAAGACTTCGGCCTGAAGAGAGTCGCCGATACGCTGGCTGCCAAGGGAAGACTGGGAACATCCTAGAACGGTTCTTGATGATGAAAGATTCAGGAACATCCACTCAAGAGTTTGACGCGGCTCCACCAAATAGAATCCACATTGTCCTGAATTGATTTGAAGAACTGAAGCAGCGGGTGCCGGCAAAATGACAATGTTGTTGTGAATCTATACATCCTCGTTCACGGAAAACTATCGAAAATAGGCCTTAGCACTGGCAATCCGCTTGTCCCAAGCATTGCTCCGGGCAGTTATCTTTCTAGCTCGCATTTCTCGCCAGGTTTCGTCGCGAGGCGGCGCAGACGGGTGTGGATTCAAGGCGCGCGAAATGTGGGGCGGGTTTCCAGGGACCGTCTCAAAACCTACAGATTTGCTGGTTTTTGATGAAAGCCGGATGGCAAGGCTAATCCCTTGGAGTGCTCAAGCTTGCTTGCGCCTTTGATTTTAGTAATCCGCAAAGGCGGCGGCAAGCCGCCGCACTCCAAGGAAACCAGATTCGCAATTCCTAGGAAATTGCAGTCTTGAGACAGGACGGCTTCTGGAGAGCCGTCCTCCAGCGTCAAGTCCGACGGATCTTCCCCCGCCATGGCGGGGGAAGATCCGTCGGATCAGGAACATCTCCGTTTCGCAGCCGGCGTCCCGCGCGACTTTCAGAGCCTCTTTCACCAAGATCTCGGTATTGCTGTTTTTGCGGGGACTGCCCACGATCCCTAGAATTTTCACTTGGACCTCCTCGGTTGAGCGTTTGCGCGCTTACGGATTGACGCGTGTACGCATCAGGAGCGGAAGGCGCAAACGCGAAAATGCATAATTTATTCCGTTACCAGCATCCGGTTTCTGTATTATCTTTGCCGCTATCATTGCAGGTTTCAGAATTATATATATCTGTCGCCCTATGGAAGAGAAAAGATAAATGCCTCAAAAAGGGTTGAATCCGATGGAAGCCACACCCCGGGCTGAGTATACGGATCGATTAAGGCTGAGACGGGAATCCTCCGCCAGTTTGGAAAGACTCCACTTCAGGATCGGCAATACGCGGCTGTTGGTATTCATAGCAGCGGCAATCATGGCATGGTTTGCCTTTTCATCCGGGCGGATTTCCGCGTGGTGGATGCTCATCCCGTTCTGCATTTTCATCGGTTTGATCGCCTGGCACAGCCGGGTACTGCAGGAACGGCAGCGGTTCAAGCGCGCCGCCGATTTTTATGAGCGGGGACTTGCGCGCCTCGACGAGCATTGGGAAGGAGCCGGAGAACCGGGCGATCGTTTCAAGGATCCCTCGCATCCCTACTCGGAAGATCTGGACCTTTTCGGCAAGGGTTCGCTTTTTGAGCTCCTCTGCAGCGCCCGAACGCGCGCGGGCGAACAGGTGCTGGCATCCTGGCTCCAATCTCCGGCCGCGGCCGCAGACATTCGCGCAAGGCAGGAAGCCGTTGACGAGCTCCACCCCAACCTGTCGCTGCGGGAAGATCTTGCAGGGCTTGGAGCGGATGTGCGCGCAGGCGTGAGCCCGGAACCGCTGGTGCAATGGCGGAACGGATCTGCAAGGTTCCGTTCGGATGCAATACGAATATCGGCTGCATTGCTCACTTCGCTGACGCTGGCAACCATTGGCATCTGGATTGCGACAGGCCGCCATCAGTTGTGTCTTCTCGCTGTCCTGATCGAATTGCTGTTCGCCTTTTTCCAGCGGGGCGCCGTCGGAAAGGCAGTCAGCGCGGCGGAAAAGGCCGGCCAGGATCTCGGGCTGCTTTCCTCCATGCTGGCAAGGCTCGAAAGAGAGTCCTTCAGAACTCCTCATCTGAAAAAGCTGCGCGCCCTGCTCGCATCCGAAGGATTGCCGCCATCGCGTTTGATTGCCCGTCTCAACCGTTTGCTTGTACTCCTCGATTCAAGACGGAATCCGCTATTTGCGCCCATCGCTTTGGTTCTCCTGTGGGAAATACAGCTGGTTTTCCTGATAGAGGATTGGCGGAGAAGTAATGGGCCTGCCATTGCCGGATGGCTTGCCGCCGTAGCGGAACTGGAAGCGCTCTTTTCCCTCGCAGGCTATTCCTACGAGCATCCGGACGATCCTTTTCCGGAAATTTCGGATGAGTTGCCATGTTTCGACGGCAAGGAACTCGGGCATCCTCTTCTGCCCGTAAGCAAATGTGTGCGCAACGACATATCCCTTTCCGGCGAAATGAAAGTGCTGGTGGTAAGCGGTTCAAACATGTCCGGGAAAAGCACCCTGCTGCGGACGGTCGGGATCAATGCCGCTCTTGCGCTGGCAGGCGCACCCGTCCGCGCCAAGAGCCTTCGGATATCGCCGCTGGCCATCGGCGCATCCATCCGGATTATGGATTCACTGCACGCGGGCGCCTCGCGTTTTTATGCCGAGATCACGAGGCTTCGAGAGCTCGTTTCCCTCGCCGATGGCCCGATTCCGCTGATGTTTCTGCTGGACGAACTGCTTCACGGCACCAACTCCCACGACCGAAGAATCGGAGCTGAAGCCGTTATCAAAGGATTGGTGCGCAGGGGCTCCATGGGGCTGTTGACCACACACGATCTTGCACTGTCCCATATCGTGGAGGCGCTCGCACCTCACGCCGTCAACGTTCATTTCGAAGATCACGTCGAAGACGGCCGCATCGCCTTCGATTACCGCCTTCTTCCGGGAATCGTCAGAAAGAGCAACGCATTGGAGTTGATGAGATCGATCGGTCTTGAAGTTTAGTCGGCAGCCGGTGGTGCGCAACCCGCATTGGAAAGCATGGCAATTCGGGATTAAGCGCTGCTGCAAGCAGCGCGCAATACATGCTGCCTTGCTTTTCCTCAACCTCCCACAGTCCCATACCGGGGTTTGGAGTTTTGCCGCTTTCCGGTTACGCGACACGCCGGAAAGTACAGCCGCATTTCCATCGAGCGTTTATCCAATGATTGCTTACGAACCATGAGCCAGTATCGAGCATTTATGCCGCTGGGGAACTGCGAGTTGTCTACCGCCGGCATTCTCGGGGCAGCGCAAATATCCTGAGCGAGTAATGATCAGCCGCATTGCAGGTGAATGCGCTGCAATCGAGAAATCCTGGATCCGGAAATGCGGATGAGGCGGAGAATGTATTCCCGCGTCATCCGCAGCATCAGCGGTCAAATAGGGAGAGTTGCTTCTTTCGAGGAGCCGGCTTCTTTTCGAGATCGTCGAAAACGCTTCTGCCGCCGAGATCGCGGGATATCGCTTTTTCGTGCGCCACGGCGGCGTCAAAATCCGCCCGCGGCTCGTATCGTTCCTCCACAGTCCGCGTAAACTTCTCGAGCCGGCGGAATCCTTCGATCTTATCCTTATCG
>JBBISO010000193.1:0-5929 GCA_037441325.1 Acidobacteriota bacterium
GGAATCGAACCTTCAACCTACTGATTAAGAGTCAGTTGCTCTGCCAGTTGAGCTAACGGCCCACGCTTTGCAGAAGAAAGGACGCCCATGAGGTTAACACGCCTGGGCTTTATTGTGAAGGCGGTTTTGGGCCTCTCCATGCTCTGCTTCGGAATCGGTATCGATATCGGAATCGGGATGGGTTTTTCGATCGCGATATCGATTCCGATTCCGATCAGAAGCGGATATTCCCTTACTTTTTAGGGTACGGAGGAGGATCAGGAATCTTCACCGGCGCGGATTTCAGCTCCTCCAGAATCACCTCAATCGCCTTGTTGAGCTGTTCGTCAATCCCCGCGAACTCCTTCGCCGGATCATTATCGACCACAATGTCGGGATCCACCCCGTAACCCTCCATGATCCATTCCTTGCCCTCCAGGTCGTAACGTGAGAATTCCGGCCGGTTAAGGAAACCGCCGTCGACGATAGGCAGCGTCCCGCGAACGCCGACCACTCCGCCCCATGAGCGCTTGCCGATCAGTTTTCCCAGTTTGTAATGCCTGAAGCGATAAGGGAAAATGTCTCCATCCGAAGCCGAGAATTCATCCAGCAGGCAGACCTTGGGGCCCGCGATAAGATATTCTGGGTTGAAACTCGGAGTCGTGTTGCGCGCGATGGCGATCATGGCAGCCTCACGGCGCAGCCGCTCGATTACGAGCGGTGACACATTCCCGCCCCCGTTTCCCCGGACATCAACGATCACAGCCTGCTTGCGCAGTTGGGGATAAAAATATTTCACAAACTCGTTTAATCCCTTGGCGCCCATATCCGGGAGGTGAATGTAGCCGACACGCCCCTGAGTGGCTTTCTCGACTTTTTCCAAGTTCCCTTGTACCCAAGCATAGTAGTAAAGCCCCCTCTCGTCATCGATCGGCACCACAGTGGTCTCGCGGCTGCCTGCCTCCTCGGGCTTGGAGTTAAGTTTGAGCCGGACCTGCTTACCCACCGTATTGACGAGGGATTCGTAGATGTCTTTCATCTGATTGGTAGGTTTCCCATCCACCGCGAGGATAAAGTCGTCTTCCCTGGCATCCACTCCGATTTCCGTCAGCGGTGAACGGACACTTTTATCCCAATTCTGGCCTTTTAGAATCTTCGCGATCCGGAAATAACCTGAAGCCGGATCTTTTTCAATCACCGCACCGAGCAGGCCGGTTTTGATTCTCTCCTTGCGCGGCATATCTCCGCCGCCCACATAGGTGTGTCCTGCGCTCAACTCGCCGACCATCTCGCCGATGATATAGGTAAGGTCCGCCCGATGCCGGACGAACGGCAGAAGCGGCTCGTAATTCCTGCGCACCTGATCCCAATCCACACCGTGCATGTTGGGCGCGTAGAAAAAATCGCGCATCTGCCGCCACGATTCGTTGTAAATCTGCTTCCATTCCGCAGTGCGGTCGAGATTAAATTTGAGATCGGATAGATCCAATCGCTCGCTGATATCAAGCTTTGAGCTGGGCAAATCCAAAATGGCATAAGATCCGCCTTGGCTTACCAGCATTTTTTTCCCGTCCGCCGAAATCTCATAGCCGTCGCAATCCCCCAGCTCGGTTTCCTTCCGCTTATCCAAATCGAACACAACCAGTTTGCTTTTTTCATCGCCTTTTCGCCTTCCGTAGTAGAGCTTATCGCCCACGGAAACAAGATGCTGGTAAACTGCCCCGGCAACAGGGAATTCCGCAATGCGCGCCTGGAGCCCCTCCAAATCAACCTTCACGGCAGGAGCGGCTGCCGGCGCATCCGCCTTCTTTTCGCTCTCTTCCGCCACGGCCGGCTCTTTGGCCGTTTCCCTGATCTTAACCTCATCGCTCTTCGGCTCAAAAGGAGACCGGATCTCTTTGGCCAGCGTTACCAGGTAAATCTTGGACATATCGCGGTAGCTATAATTGAATTCAAGCTGGCCGTAATCGGGATTGAAGGTCCTATCCGAGACGAAAAACAGGTGCTTCCCATCCGCGCTGAATGCCGGGCCGCCCGAGGCGAACCAGCCGTCCGTCACCGCAAAAGACTCGTTTTTCTCCACGGAATAAAGATAAACCGTTTGCATTTTTGCTTCTTCCTGCCGGGCATAGGCAAGCCATCGGCTATCCGGAGACCAGTTGAATTCAGTGATTTCCCAAACCTTCGTCTGCGCTACCAGCGTGACCTCTCCGGTATCGATGTCCACAAACTGCAAACGAAGCTTTTTGTCGGACCAGAGCACTTTGCGGCTGTCCGGAGACCAGAGCAGAAAAAATTTATAAGTATCGCCGCCGCGGGTCAATTGCTTCGCCGGGGACGAACCATCCTGCGGAACGATGTAAATCTCATCCTCGCCCGAAGCGTCCGAAATATAGGCGATCCATTTCCCATCCGGAGACCACTTGGAGGAGCGTTCATGAGTTCCGGGGGAGTTGGTCAGATTGCGCGTATTCCCGTATTTGGCCGGGACCGTAAAGATTTCGCCGCGTGCCCCGAAGAGAGCCCGGCTTCCGTCCGGAGCGATCTCGTAATTCGTAATGAATTTGCTGAGATCAACCCCCCCGCCCCGCCCGATCGCCTGATCGTCGCCTACGAAGATCGGAACCCTTTCGGTTTTCCGGTTCTTCAGATCGAACCGGTAAATATATCCTCCGTTTTCAAATACAATGGCGTCATCGCCCAGCGACGGAAATTTAATATCGAAGTCGGCAAAGCTGGTGTGCTTCTGCACCTGTTTCCCCGAGGGATCACAGGAATATAGATTGAAACGCTTGTTTTCATCCCGGTCCGAAATGAAGTAGATCCTGTTTCCAGACCACATGGGGAATATGTCCTGGGCGGGATTGTTCGTGATATTCACCGTTTGCCTGGAGTCGAAGTCATAGATGCAGATGTCGTCCGCCTGGCCGCCGCGATAGCGTTTCCAGGTCCTGAATTCGCGGAAAACACGGTTATAAGCAAGCTTTTTCAGGTCCGGAGAGTAGGAAGAAAACCCGCCCCGCGGCAAGGGCAGCTGCTCGGAAAGGCCTCCCGCAACCGGGACCAGCAGAAGGTGACCTTTCCAATCATTCCATTGGTCCTTGCGGGATCGGTAAAGAATCCGATCGGCTCCCTTCCAGCCCATGACGATGTTGTTGGGTCCCATACGGTCGGAGACATCATCCCGATCGAGAGTTGCGGTGAAAGTCAGGCGTTTGGGAATCCCTCCTTCCGAGGGCATCAGGTAAACCTCCGTGTTGCCGTCGTATTGGGCTGTGAACGCGATATGCTTTCCGTCAGGCGAAAACCGGGCGAACATCTCGAATCCCGCATCATTGGTCAACTTTCGCGCCGTGCCTCCCTTAGACGGGACCGTGTATAAATCCCCGGCATAGGAAAACACAATTTGGTTTCCATGGATTGCCGGAAAGCGCAGCAGGCGCGTCTCCTGCTGCGCGAAAGCTTGGACCAGAAGCGACACCTGAAAAACGGCGAACAATGGAAACAAACGGTAATGCATCGTTTTCCCCTCATGAATAGGATTTTTGACTGCTTAGGGCCCGCGCAGGCCCTAAGAGTTCCCTGCCGACAGCGACGAATTGTTCTACGCCGAAATCAAGATCCTGTTCCGAATGGGTAGCGGAAATCATGACCCGGATGCGTGCCTTTCCAATCGGCACGGTTGGAAATCCAATTGCCACGGCAAACACCATCCTTTCGAAGAGCCGCCGGCTGAATTCCTGGGCTGTATTGGCATCGCCCAACATCACCGGCGTAATCGGCGTCTCGCTCCTGCCGGTATCGAATCCGGCGTCGCGAATTTTTTGCCGGAAATAGCGCGTATTGCTCCAGAGTTTCCGGACCAGATCGTCCGAGGATTCCAACAGGCCGACGGCGGCGATGCACGCCGCTACATCGGCGGGCGTGAGAGCGCTTGAAAAAAGGAACGGCCTCCCCTTTTGCCGCAGATGCTCGATGATAGCTTTCTTGCCTGCCACAAATCCCCCGATCACGCCGAAGGCTTTAGACAGAGTCCCTATCTCAATGTCGACGCGTCCGTGCAAATTAAAGTGATCCACCGCTCCGCGGCCGCCTTCGCCCAAGACTCCTTCGCCGTGCGCGTCATCCACCATGATCATCGCATTGAAACGTTCAGCAAGCTCGACCAGCGAAGGCAGGGGCGCGATATCCCCATCCATGGAAAAAACGCCGTCAGTGATAATAAGGGCGCGCCGCTTTGATCCTGCAGGGCAGTTTTCCTTCAGCTTCTCTGCAAGGGACCGCGAATTGCAGTGCGGGTAGCGGATGATCGTGCCGCCGGACAGCCTGCACCCGTCAATGATGGAAGCGTGGTTCAGCTCATCGGAAAAGATCAAGTCTCCTTTCCCGACCAGAGCCGGGATGGCGGCCAGGTTGGAATTAAAACCGGATTGAAAGGAAATCGCCGCTTCCACCCGCTTGAAGCGGGCCAGCTTCTCCTCGAGTTCCGCATGAAGAAGGGTTGTTCCCGCAATGGAACGGACCGCTGCGGGCCCGACTCCGAAGATTCCGATCGCATCCTGCGCCGCCTGTTTCAATCGCGGGTGGTTGGCCAGTCCAAGATAATTATTGGAACAGAGATTGAGCACGGTTCTTCCATCAACCTTGATCCAGGCTCCCTGGGGGGACTCGATCGTCCGCAATTGGATGAGCAGTCCTGCCTTTTCCAGGTGCGCCCGTTCATCCGCGATAAACCGCAGCTTGTCGTCCGTTTCCATGGAAATCCTCCAAGGCGGATTTTACCAGTTCGAGATTCGTGATTCGAGATTTGAAATGGAAGAAGGGCAATGTCAGGCGCGCATCAGCGGGCGCAGCCGCTGCGTGCCCGCCAGTAATTCCCGGCGTTCGTCATCGCTTAAAGGAGACAGGCCAGGGGCCAATTCCAGCGCGAGGCGGAAAAGCCGCTCGTCTCCGGGAGGCACCACCGCGGTAACACCTTCCGAAAGGGCAAAACGCAGAGCCTGGCGCGCGAGTTCCCTGTCCTCGATCGGACGGTACCAGCAGTTGGGATACTTCCGCTTTTCGCCCCTGCGCCAAGGGCCGTGAGCCATCGCCTTTATGGCGAGGAGCGCTACCTCCAATTCTTTTGCCTTGCCGACCACCTGAGGGCCGAAATTGCCCCGCGCATAGCAGATGAAATTCACCGGGAACAGCACGGAATCGAAGCGGAAGCGGCCGAGCATGGCCATTGCGGCCTCAACCGAATGGGCGGAGAATCCTATGTAGCGGATTTTGCCCTTACTGCGGGCCTGGAGAAATGCTTCCAACGCGCCGCCCGGAGCGAAGACCTCATCCACTTCCTCCCTATCCGAAACAGCATGAAACTGGTAGAGATCGAAATGATCGGTGCGCAAACAGCGCAGCGATTCCTCGAGCTCCGCCCAAGCTCCCTTCGCAGATCGTTCCAATGTCTTGCAGGCGAGGAATATCCGCTTCCGATATGGAGCCAGCGCAATCCCCATAGTTCGCTGCGCTTGTCCATCTCCGTAAAACGGAGCGACATCAAAGTAATTGACGCCTTGGTCGATCGACTCGGAAATAATCCGGTTGGCTGCGCTTTGCCCCATATTCACCAGGAGCATTCCCCCGAGGCCCAGGATAGACAGATCGATATCGTCGCGGTAACGGCTTCTTGAGATTTGCCGGCTATTCATACGGTTGGGTTCTTAAGTCGCTTTAAAATCGCGATTAGCGCTGCAACCCGACCTTGAAGCAACCGATCGCGTCATGAGTGCAAACGTACTTTTTCCGATAGGAAGTAAAGACAACACACTTCTCTCCTTCCTATCCTATCCGCGTTTGGGATTTTCCTTCCTGCCTTGCGGCTGTTTTAAGTATGTTCAGTGGGGTTCCGGCCGTAACCGGAACCCCACCATGGGAATTTAGCCTAGTATCTGTCGCGATATTCCAT
>JBBISO010000194.1:0-5919 GCA_037441325.1 Acidobacteriota bacterium
CAGTCATGCCCGGATGTGCCGCCCCAGTAAAAACCTTGTGAGAAATGCGGACTAATAAATGGGTTGGGAACACCCTCTGGACCAGCGTATCGGAAAGCATAAGCATTAGAAGTAGTTCTTAAATCACCTGGAAGGGTATGCCGCGGTTTGCGCGAATGGGCGAACGACGCTCGTTCACAAGGCGGCGATACGTTGGTTTATTATTTTATGGATAAATCGTTGCCGGAAAATAAAGGACCAATTGCCGACGATGCCGGAAAGGAATCCGGAAGTGTTACCGTCGGGGAATTTCTGGCCGCGATGGCCCCGCTTCTCGATTTGGAAATCCTGCAAGGCCGCCGCGGCATGGAAAACCAGATCCGGTCTCCCAGGATTCAGAAACTGGGCATGGTACTCACCGGCTTCGCCGGATATATCCATGAAGATCGTGTCCATATTTTTGGCGGGAGCGAAATGCATTTTCTGCGCTCGCTGGATCCGGAAGCGAGGACCGCGGCGATCCATCGTCTAAAAAATTTCCGGATCTGTTGCATCATTGTCACGAAAGGTTTGCAGCCGCCGGAGGAATTCTTGGATCTTTCGCTAGAGGAAGGAATCCCGCTGTTCCGGTGCGCGGCGCCCAGCCCAAAGTTGATGGCAGGCATCAAAGGCTTTCTGGAAAAACGCCTGGCGCCGCGAATAACTATTCACGGGGTCTTGCTGGAAATCTTCGGCTTGGGTGTTCTTCTGCTGGGGCCTTCCGGAATTGGAAAAAGCGAATGCGCTTTGGAGCTGGTTATCAAAGGACATCGCTTGATTACGGATGATTATGTGGAGATAACGCGGCAGGGAATCAATCGGCTTATTGGATCGGGCGGCAAGATTCTCAAGCACCACATAGAACTGCGAGGACTCGGAATTATCGATATCCGAGAGCTGTTCGGCATCTCGGCCACCGGGACATCCCAGTTCATCGACCTTGTGGTCAGGTTGGAGCGCTGGAAGCCGGAGGCGGAATACGACCGCTTGGGATTGGATCCGACCACGATTAAGTTCTTTGGCGTTTCTCTCCCGGCCATTGATATGCCCGTTGGGCCGGGGAGGAATATCGCCACATTGGTGGAGGTCGCCGCGCGGATCCAGTTGTTGCGCCAGCGCGGCCACCTCGCCGCGAAGGAAATTAATTGACGATTGGCGTTTTGAAAAGCACTGCTGGAGTTTCCCGATCGGCAATCGATATGCGCGCGCAAAATCTGGTAGTGTTAACGGGGATGAGCGGATCCGGGAAGGGATCCGTTTTAAAGGCCTTCGAAGACTTGGGATATATTTGTGTCGACAACCTCCCCGCCAACCTCATTCCGAAATTTGTCGAGGGGATGCGCCTTCCCGGCGGAGAAGTCCAAAATGCCGCCTTTGTGGTTGATATCCGCGCGGGCGAAAGGCTGCGGGATGTGGAACAAGCGATTGAGACGCTCAGAAAATCCACGCGGAACCTCCTCATGATTTATCTCGAAGCGCGTGACGATGTTCTGGTTCGCCGCTATAGCGAAACGCGCCGGCCGCATCCGCTGTCGTCCGACAAGCCGCTATTGGAAGCGATCCGTATGGAGCGCCGGCGCTTGCGCAGGCTGGCGGCGCAGGCCGACGTTGTCATCGACACTTCCGATTACACGGTCCACCAGGCGAAAGCATACATCATGGCGAGGTTCCGAAAGCACCCGGCGCCCGCCGTTCTTAACATCCACCTGATGAGTTTTGGATACAAGCATGGAATACCGCTCGAGGCGGATCTGGTGCTGGATACGCGATTCCTTCCGAACCCGCATTTTGTTTCGCGCATCAAGGATTTGAGCGGGATGGACAAAAAAGTCGTCCGGTACCTGCGCTCTTTCCCGGAGACGGGTGAATTTGTCAAGCGGGTCGGCCGCCTGCTGATATACCTTTTGCCGAAATATGTGCGGGAGGGGAAAAGTTACCTTACGATCGCGGTGGGTTGCACCGGCGGCCGCCACCGTTCGGTTTTTGTCGTCGAAGAGCTTGCCGGATATTTGCGCAGCGCGAGAACGACGATCCATGTCCGGCATCGTGATATCAACCTCAACCCATAATCGGGGCAGGTGAAAATTTATGATCGGCGCATTGATTGTGACGCACGGACATCTGGGGCAGGAGCTTGTAGCGGCGGCGGAGATGATAGTCGGAGAGATTTCCCATATCCAAGCGGTTTCGATCGGCTGGCACGACGACGTGAACGATGCGCGCAAAGACATCGAAAAGCGCATCATGGAAGTGGAAGACGGGAGCGGCGTGCTCCTGTTGACGGATATGTTCGGCGGCACGCCATCCAATATCGCACTTTCATTCCATGACCCCGGAAAAGTTGACGTGGTGACCGGGGTCAATTTGCCCATGATTATCAAGATCGCAGGTCAGAAAGAGGGAGAGACTTTGGAATCGTTGGCGCGGACGGTGCGCGATCAGGGCCGTTCCAGCATTGCCATGGCCAGCGATTTCCTCACCGCATGATCCGGCAATCGATAATGGTCACAAACCGGTTGGGGCTGCACGCTCGCGCTGCGGCCAAATTGGTTCAGCTTGCGTCCCGCTTTTCCAGCGAGATCCATCTCTCGCGGGAAGATGCGAATCAGCGGATCGATTCCAAAAGCATTCTCGGCATCCTCATGCTGGCTGCTTCCCAGGGAACTCGCCTGGTGGTTTCCATCGAGGGGAGCGATGAAGCCGAGGCAGGAGAGGCGATCCGGCAGCTGTTTGATGGAAAGTTTGGAGAAGAGAACTAATGGCTTCAGGGCCCGAGAGGATTTTCCAAGGTAACGGGGTTTCATCAGGCGTGACGGTCGGGCGCGCGCTCAAGCTCGACAGCCGAAACCGGGTTATTTTAAAAATCCATATAGATGATGTCGAAGAAGAGGCCCGCCGGTATCAGCGCGCTCTTGCGACATCTAAGGAGCAGCTGACCGCCCTGAAATCCCAGCTCGAAGAGAAGCTGGGGAGCGAACACAGCGTCATCCTGGACGCGCATTTGCTGATGCTGGATGATCGAGCTCTAAGTGACGATATCGTAGCGAGCATCCGGAGCAGCTGCGCTAATGCCGAGTGGGTGCTGGAACAGGCAAGAAACCGGATGGTGTCCGCCTATGAATCCCTGCAGGATGAATACCTCCGCGAACGGCACCGAGATATCGAAGATGTTGTCGAGCGGATCCTGCTCAATCTTTCTGGCAGCCAACCTTTCAGCTGGGAATCTCTGCCCGAAGACTTGATTCTGGTTTCGCACGATTTTAGTCCATCCAACTTCGTTACCCTGGACCTCAAGAAAGTTCGGGGCCTGGCGCTGGAATCAGGCGGAAGAAACTCCCACACGGCCATCATCAGCAGGGGCTTGCGCCTGCCGGCGGTTATGGGTATCCGCGATATTGCGGGATCGATCGTAACCGGAGATCTGCTTCTGTTGAACGGAGACGATGGCCAGGTGATTGTAAATCCTTCCCAGGAGCGCATCGAAAGCCATCGCCATCGGATCGAGGCCGTTGGCGTCGCTGCCGAGGCTGCGCCATGCCCGTCGGGCAGGAGGATTCTCACGGCGGACGGCATGCCGGTTTCGCTCCGCGCCAATACCGAGCTTCCTCATGAGTTGAGGGTGGCCAAAAGATGCGGCGCCGAAGGGATCGGCATGTTCCGATCGGAATTTTTATACTTTCGGCATCGCCACGGATTCCCTGATGTGGAGGAGCAGCTTTCCGTTTATCGCACCATGGCCAAAGAAATGAGCCCGTATGCAGTAGCGATCCGGACCCTTGATGCCGGATCGGAGAGCGTGGCGGACAAGCCCGATCTGGCAAGCCAAATCAATCCGAGCATGGGATTGCGCGGAATCCGGCTGAGTCTCCATATTAAAGAGGCTTTTCACGCGCAGATCGAAGCGATCCTGCGCGCGAGTTGCGAAGGCAGAATTGAAATCGTTCTGCCGATGGTTTCAACGGTTGAGGAAATCTGGCAGGCGAAGGCCGTGATTGATAAAGTTCGCGCACATCTGGCCGACACGGCCGGGATTTCTTTGAATCTGGTGCCCGTCGGCGTGATGATCGAAGTGCCCGCAGCGGTTCTCGCGCTTGAGGTTCTCGCCAAGGAAGTCGATTTTTTATGCGTGGGAACCAACGACCTGATTCAATATACCCTGGCGGTTGATCGCGGAAATCCCTATGTTGCGTACCTGTACCAGCCACTGCATCCATCAGTGCTGTATTGCCTGCACCGCATCTCGGAAGTATCCAGGAAATTTAACAAGCCCGCAAGAATCTGCGGGGAGATTTCTTCTAATCCGTTTTTCGCGGTTTTGTTGCTCGGAATGGGCTTCAGCCAGCTGAGCATGAACCCTCTCTCCATTCCGACTATCCGCAGAGTCCTGAGTGAAGTCCCGGCGGGTGCCTCGCGGCGAATCGCCAAGCGGGCCCTCCAATTCGCCACGGCCCAGGAAATATGCGAGTATTTGACGAATGCCGTGTCGAAATTGGTCAAGATGGATCTTACATCCTATGCAAAAGAAATCGCGGTACTGAACGACCTTTCTGAAGGCTAAAGGGCTCGCGCAAAAATAGGTTGGCATTTTGACGCGAGCCCCAAGGACCTGTGCAGGCCCCAAATACCGCCTGCCGGAAAACCCGCGCCATTTTCCGGATGATACTTTGTGCCTCCAAAAGCATCTGATAAGGTATGGAGAACCACGAAGGCTTCTTCGTAAGGGGGGTGACAACCATGCGCCGGCAATTGTGCTGTGTCATTCTTGCAATTCCTCTGGCCGCCCTCGCTGCCCGGGCGGATCCCGGGAGTGATGGTTACATTCGAATCGCCCGATTGTCTTATGTTCTGGGGCATGTCAGCTTTCAGCACGCCTCGGACGTCGATTGGTCGGCGGCCAGCATCAATATGCCTCTGGAACCGGAAGATCGCATCTATACCGGCCCGGGGGGCAGAGCCGAAATCGAGTTTGACGACGGCTCGGTTTTTCGATTGTCGGAAAATACGGACATTGAAATTCTCTCCCTGAGGGAAAATTTGATTCAAGTGCGCGTTCTTCTGGGGCTGTGCACGCTGACCGTTTCCAGCGGACAGGATTTCGAGATAAACACCCCGGCCGCGGCCTTTAACGCCCGGAGCAAGGGGGTGTACCGGTTCCGGGTTGCGGAGAACGGTGATACGGAAGCCGTCGTTCGCAAGGGCGCATTGGAAGCGGCCAATAACGAGTTTTCGCGCCGGCTTGAATCCGGAGAAATGCTTCGCGTCGGTCCGGAAAAAAGCGGCCCTGCCAATCGGGCCCGATATGAGGGGAGGGATGAGTGGGATGAGTGGAACGACCGCCGCGATGCGGACCGGAAGGCATACGACAGCAGGCGATATCTGCCCGACAGCGTTTATGTGGGAGTCGCCGAACTGGACCGGTATGGGCGGTGGGTGCATGTTGATACATATGGGATCGCATGGGTGCCGCTTTCCATTGGCGTTTATTGGTCTCCTTATTCGATCGGGCGGTGGTGTTATCGGCCGTTGTTCGGATGGACCTGGATCTCTTATGAACCGTGGGGGTGGCTGCCCTACCATTACGGCCGATGGCATCGAAGCCCGCTTTTTGGGTGGTGCTGGCTTCCGGGACCCGGTTTTTCCTTTAATTTCTGGTCGCCGGCTCTCGTAACCTTCTATCGCGGGCCGGGCTGGATCTCATGGTGTCCATTGGGACCGGGAGACTATTACAACCTCAGCCGCTATCATTACAATCGGGCGCTCTACAGCTACCAATTAGGCCGGCTTCGTGAGCTGCATAACCGGGTACCCGGCGATCTTTTCAATCGGAGTGTGCGCGGAGCTTTCCAGACTGTTCATCTCGAGCATTTCAGAAACGACAGCTTCGACAACCGGGACCGCAAC
>JBBISO010000195.1:0-5886 GCA_037441325.1 Acidobacteriota bacterium
CCTGGCTCAAAATGGTTGCCCCGGCCGCATTGGGGCCGAAACCGGCCAGAGTCCCGGCCCCGACGCCCGCGGCCGCCGTCTTCATGAAATCTCTTCGCGAGACATCGGTTGCTCCATTTCTCTTGGTGTTCATAATGTCCTCTCTCTTTTGGTCTATATAGGCCTTGACTCCACGGACGGCATGCACTGAACAAAATCACAGGCTCATTACTTCAGATTTGGTCCGCTCCCGCGCCTGATCGCCGCCAAGACACGAATTTTGGGTCCGGCGCGGGCCTGCCAGCATATTCAACGTGCACACTTTGAATGGTTACGTTACCCTCAGGGATAATCTTGTGCTTCCCGCAGCCGCCAGTTTGCATATTGGCGGACATAAAACTCTCGAACGGAGATCCTCCCCTTGGCGGCAGATTCCATTATTTCGGCATGACATCCACTGCCGCTTGGCTGGGAATTCGGCGCAAGGCTGCAATTCGGCGTAACGGCCGCCGCGGACAATGCATCTATCCGTAACGCTCCTGCGCCGCTTTTCGGTCACGCAACACATTATTTATGCATGTTCCCATTGTCAAGACGAATGTCACAAATAATTGACAAAGGTTCTGGGATGCGGCGCGGCTTGGGGTGCCCGGAAACGAATGCGCGGGTCATAAGCCGGAAAAATGCTTATTTGCTCTTATCATTGGGCGCATCGAAGTATAGAATGCGCTGAGTGAAGATGGATTTTGCTGGCGGCAATGGCATCCGCTTGGGCGCTGCCGGCCGGGGGCATGCATTATGGAGTTTTGCATTGAAAAGCACAGTTCTATTTCACCCATCAAGCAAATTGAGGAACAGATCAAGCTTGCCATAGCGATGGGGACATTTCGGCGCGGCGACACCTTGCCGTCGATCCGCGATGTTGAGAAACAGACGGGCATCAACCGCGGCCAAATACACCGAGCATACCGCGCGCTGAGACGGTCGGGCTTGCTCGCTCTGACCCGGGGAAAGGGGACCGTAGTCTCCGCGGCTGTATCTTCCCATCATTATTTGAATGAAGAATGCCTGAAATTGAGCAAGACCATTATCTCAAAGGTCCGCATATTTGGCGTGTCGCCCGCCGCTTTCGGCAGGTATTTCAACCAGCAGGCGTTGCTCGCCGAGCATGGCGCGCCTTTTATCGCCTATGTCGACGATAAAAAGGAAATCGCGGAACAGAGGGCGGCTGAAGTGTCCGGCCTATGGCAGGTTCCCGTAATCGGCCTTACGATCAAGGAACTGAACAAGGCGGTTGGGAGCAATTCCGGCCCGCGCAAAATCCTTGCCAATCACCTCAGGAGCAACTACATCCGCTCCCAGATTCGCGGCGGGAAAACCGACGTGATTCCCATGGAAGTGCGTTACACGGAGCAAATCATCAGGGATCTTGCCCGAATTAAACCGAATTCATCCGTGCTACGTGTTCTCGCGCCGGCTTATGCCGCTAACGCGCGCTTCATCATTGCTCAATTGCGCAAATGGGTGAAATCTCCGGGAGTTGAGATTTCCGCGGTTTCGGTGCGCGAGGTGGCGAGTTTTAAAGAGCTATTGAATGGGTCCCGCTATGACCGCATCATCCTGGATCCCGGCACTCTAAGCGATGTTCCGCCCAATCTGCGGCGTAATGCCCACATTATGCTGGTGCGCCTGCAGCTCGATCCCGCGTCCCTGGAAGCCGCCAGAATCCGCGCCGGCGTTATCATCTGAAGCCGCCGCCTGTAAGTTTATCAATAAAGCTGAAAGAATAGGACCTTGCCGCCTCCCATGGCTCCACCTGCCGCGGGATCAAAAAACATCACCGGTTTGCTGTCTGCCTGTTCCACCGCAAGAACAATCCAACCTTCCGCGGCTTCACCCGCGCGAACCGTCCGGTACAGCTCGGGCTTGGGCGGAATCACGGAAGGAGAGTCCAGCTCGTTGCCGTCCGCGGAGAGAGCAACGAACTGCTTCGGCCTGGCGAGTTCAAAAGTCTTGTTCCCGGGCATCAAGATGGCCTTCATCTCAAACGCAACCCGCGCAAGAATATACTCAAAACCGGGCGCCGGGGGCTTATTGGACGCGCCGGCAGACTTGAGGCGCTCCCATGCTTCCTTGCCGCGAACGACTTGCAAAACGGCAATCTTCGCCTCATAGGGTTCCATCGAACCGGCCTGCGCCCCACATTCTACTCGAGTCGTTACGGTTAGTCCGATCGGCACCGCATTGGCAGGAGACTGACCCTGCGCAGCCGCGGCATCAACAGAGGCAACGGCCAACAACATCAGACAGGGCACAAGGGCAATGGTCTTGATTTTCATATCATCCTCTCTTTTGCATATGATACTTAACCGGCAGACGGCGGAAATGCTCCTTGCCCAATCTCAAACTATCGTAACTATCTCCACTTATCCACTGAAGCGCTCGACACATGCCGGAAATCTCCGACTAAAAAGAACGGATTCGTTTCTCCGCCCACTACGATGATTTCAATAGGTGTTTCAGGCTTGAAGCTCGATACGGGTACATAGGAGCCCTCCGGATATTTCAGCCAGGACGCATAAGGCTCAACACCTGCTTTGGCTTTTTGCAGCTCCTCGCGGTGGCTCCCCCAGTACTGCAAGGCGGGTGTTCCGGCGTTTTTCATCAGCCATTCACTCAGCTGTTCTTTGGTGCCGAACTCCTGATAATCCTTGAGATCATGGGCCACGATCGGATCCAACAACAGCGTAACCTGGGCGCGGCCCGACGCAAAAGGCATCATGGACCGCTTGATTATTTCCTTATGCTGCGTAGTGAAACCGCCGGAGTGAATTATGCTCCAGCCGGTAAATGTGCTGATAACGCTCTCTCCCGGTTTGTAGCCCTTTTGCACGTGGAATGGTTTCCATCCGCTGGGCAACCTATCTTCTTTTTCGGCGAAACAGAGGTTATTGTAATTGAGATTGCTCCCTTGGCTGCCCAAATAAGTCTCTCCGAGAGTTCCTCCTCCCCCCAGATTTTTGGATACCAGTGTCCACGCTCTTCCGATGGTGGCGTTAGCCGGGCTAAATGGTCCCAAGGCCCCAAGCCCTCCGCTCATATTGATCTGCTCAATTATGGGTCCGTTTGCCACGGCCATCCGGGCGAAAGACGTGGTGGAACTGAAAAGTGAGGTAACTCCCGTGGACGCGAGCGCAAGAATGACGGGAAGATACTCCGGTTTCGCTCCCGCCATCACGGCGTTAGCGGCAACCATCTCGACCGTAAACTCCCAAGCTTCGTGGGGAGGGGAGGGGCGCATGGTTCCGACGATTTCATTGGGTTCATGGCTGGTTCCCTTCAGCATTTCCGCAACCCTCGCTTCGGTGGGAAGAATCACTGGAATGCCGTCGGTCCATCCATTCTTTTCAAAAAGCCGCGCCCGGTTCGTCGGGGTGTCCGGCTCCAGCAGCCTTGGCTGCGGCGGCCTCAGCATAAACCCGGTTTTCTTCTCCTCCGCCGTTAGAGGAGCGGTCAGCGCCGCAACCAGCTCCTCAACAATTGCCTTCCCGGTTACCGGGTCCTTGCTTCTTACAAACTGATTGCATACTTCGGGCGGCCGGCCCGCGACGGGATGCGGCACAAATGTAAACCGCTGCTTCGGCATTCCCTTTTTGTAAGAAATGGTCTTTACCAGTTCCAGAAACCTCTGAGTGACCACTGGAGCTGTAGGCACGCCCATTCTTTCCACGGTTACGCAATGGCCGACGACCGCCGGCGAGCAAGTACTTCAATGGCCTACACCCATGATCATTGCATTGCCTTTTTCCTTGATTTCCGCCCACAATTTGGGATCGTCGTCAAAATAGCTCCCCGCTTTGCGCTTAAATACCCAGTCTGCTTTAGGATATTTCTCCGCAAGCACGTTTCGCACTTCGGGCAGGAAGGTGTCTCCAAAGCCTATATTCACAACGTATATTGTTTTGCCGTCCAGTGTATCCAAGCGCGGGGCCATGGGGACCAAGCGTATGGGAGGAGGAGTTCCTCGTGGATTCAGTATGGAAATCATGTCTTCTTCCGCGGCTGCGCCAAATCCTGCCAGAAGAGTAAATGCCAAAAAGACGCCTGCCCATGCCCGACATGCCGGGGTTTTCATGTCCATTCTCCTCCATCACAAATGATTGAACAATTTCCATATCGAGAAACTACGTCCATCAAATCATCCTCTATCTCCACTTGTCTACCGAGGCGCCGGATACATATCTGAAGTCTCCCGCCATCAGGAAAGCATTGGTTTCCCCGCCCACCACGATAATCTCGATGGGAACCTCGGACCTGAAGTTCGAAACCGGCAGGAAGGAACCTTCCGGATATTTCAGCCAGGATGCAAAAGGCGCAACCCCCTCTTGGGCCTTTTTCAAGGCGCCGCCGCGTCGGGCCCAGTAGAGCGAAGCGGGAGTCATGGCGTTCTTCATAAGCCACTCGCTGAGCCTTTCTTTAGTATCGAATCCCTCATCATTCCTAATGTCTTGGGCTGTTATGGGATCCAGCAGGAGAGTGGCCTGGCTTCCGGAACCCGTTCCACTGTAGAAAAAGGCGCTCAGCATCCGGTTGATGAATTGATGGTGGGGAAGCGCAAAACCTCCATAGTTGACCATGCTCCAACCGGTAAAAGTGCTGACCACGCTCTCTCCCGCCTTGTATCCTTTTTGAACGTGAAAAGGTTTCCACCCAACCGGCAAGAGTTCTTCTCTCTCGGCAAAACAGATGTTGTTATAGTTAAGATTGTTCCCCTGACTACCCAAATAAGTCTCGCCCGGGGTTCCTCCGCCGCCCAGGTTCTTGGATATCAAGGTCCAAGCTCTGCCTATCGCGGCGTTGGCTTCATTAAAGGGGCCCATGGCGCCTATTCCCGAATTCATTTTGATTTGTTCGCGGATTGGCCCATTCACAACTACCATTCTGGCGAAAGATGTTGTGGAACTGAAAAGTGAAGTGACCCCAGTGGACGCCAGCGCGAGAATGACGGGAAAATGCTCCGGCTTTGCTCCGGCCATTACCGCATTGGCAGCTACCATCTCCACGGTATACTCCCATGCCTCATGGGGAGGAGAGGGGCGCATGGTCCCCACGGTTTCCTCGGGCGCATGGCTGGTTCCCTTCATCATCTCCGCAACTCTGGCTTCAGTTGGGAGAATCACGGGAATCCCATCGGTCCATCCGCTGTCATTAAAGAGCCGTGCCACATTGGTCGGGGTGCCGGGTTCCAAGAGCCTCGACCGCGGCGCTCTCGCAAGGAATCCTGTCTTTTTTTCCTCGGCAGTCAATGGCTTCGTCAGTGCCGCGACGAGCTCTTACACGATCGGCTTGCCGGTAACCGGATCGTTACCCAGCATGTATTTTCGGCATAGCTCAGGTGTTCTGCCCGCTACAGGGTGAGGCGCGAAAGTAAATCGTTGGTTGGGCATGCCCTTTTTATAGGCAATCGTCTTTACGAGCTCTTCAAACCTCTGAGTAACCACGGGAGCCGTGGGCACTCCCAATCTTTCCACTGTTATGCAATGTCCGACGACCGCCGGCGAGCAGGTGCTTCAGTGGCCGACCCCCATGATCATTGCATTCCCCTTTTCTTTGATTTCAGCCCACAGTTTGGGATCGTCGTCAAAGTAGCTCCCTGCTTTCCTCTTGAATACCCAACTTGCCTTGGGATATCGCTCGCTAAGCACCTTCTGCATTTCCGGCAAGAAAGTGTCCCCAAAGCCGACATTGATGATGTACACGGTCTTTCCATCGAGAATGTCGAGCCGCGGCGCCATGGGTACCAGGCGTATGGGAGGCGAGACGCCTCGTGGATTCAGCACGGTGATCTTGGCCTCTTCTCCTGGAAACGCAAAGCTTGTCAATAGAGCGGCAAACAGGAATAATCCT
>JBBISO010000196.1:0-5885 GCA_037441325.1 Acidobacteriota bacterium
ATTCGGCACGCCGCCTCTTTTAAATCCTCTTCCCGGATCGCCTGAAGTCTTGCCGGCCGATTTTGGTACCCTTCAATCCCATTTCCGGCCAGGAGCTGTCTGATCACATCAGCTATCTGCGCAAAGCGCGCTTGGCCGTTGATCCAATATGCTCCCACTGCCGCATTCACGGCGGAGCGATAATCCCGGTGGATGATCGGGGCCTCCGCTAAATGCTCGATCCGTTCTCTTAGAGCTTTAAGCGCGGCTTCTTCGCTTCCCGGGTTTGCGGCCGTGCTCACAACCATGCTTCCGCCCCGCAACAGTGGTTCATAAATAACCGAAATCGCGTAAGCGGCTCCTTGCCTATCTCTTATTTCCTGAACGAACCCGCCTGAATTTCCGGCATATCGCTGCAAAACCGCAGCCGCAACGGCATCCTCATCATCCGCCGAAGGGGCTTGAAATCCAACTGAAATTACGCTCTGGGTCCGGTTCCAATTCTCGTTAACCGATTATCCCTTTTCCAAAGCCTTGGCGTATTCATCCGGGATCTTCCCATCTTGCATGCGGGATCCGCTGAAGTTCTGGACAAAGTATGAAGCCAGACTGGTCCCTTTGGTATCTCCGACCGCGACCACCACGGGTTTTCGGTTTTTAACATGGGCGTCATACCAGCTTTGCAGCGATGCCTGATCGATTGCTGCCTGACTTTCGCCGGTCGCGCCGGCATCCGCGGAATAGAAAAAATTTCTGAAAAGAGCCTGGCGCATAAGATCTCCGGCATAGTCTGCGGAGTTCCTGCGCCAAAGGGCCTCCGCGGATTGAATTTCTTTTTGCCGGGCAATCTCGTTCTTGTCCAGGTTCGGCGCCTTGATCGCTTCCAGCAGAAGCTTGAAACCCGCATCAAAGTTTCTCGACAGAATTGAAAAATAAAATCCGAAATAGTCCGCCGCGACCACCGGACGCACCTTGCCCCCGTAAATCTCCAGTTGCCGGTGAAATTGGGCGGCGGACTTTTCGCCGGCTCCACGAAGCATCATGCGGGTCAGTAGATTGGTAATGCCGTAATTCCCTTCATGCTCCGCCGGCTTGCCGCCCGGGAAGAAAATTCCCATATCAATAACCGGACTGGTGTGGTCCTCCCGGATAAACATGTCCGGGCCGCGCAGAATGGATGCCGTCTGGAACGGGTAGCGGATTTCGCTAAATTTGAAGCCGCCGGCGTCCCGGGGAATTTTCAGCGCGAGCACTGTCTCCTTGTTTCGCTCTGCCTGCTCCTGGCCGGCGGATGCATTCAAAAGACCTTCCAACGTGTTCCGGACGGCATCCGCCGCCGGCTTTCGCTTTTCCGCGGAGAGAGGCAGGTATTCAACCAGCGAGCAATTGTCCAGGCGCAGGTATCGGCCGGCAACTCGCCTGATGTCCGCAGCTTTAACCTGACGCAGCTCCGAAATGCGGCGATCCATCAGCTTCCAATCTCCCATTGATTCGAACCGCGCAAGGGAGTCGGCTCTTGCGGTTACGGTTTCGAGGTTGGTCCAATATGCATGCTCCAGCTGCGCCAGAGCGCGCTCCATATCGGCATCTCCCGGCCCCTCCCGCTTAAGCAACTCCATTTCCGTGAGCAAAGCGATTCCGCTCCGGTCGATATTCTCCGGCTTCACCTCCATTTGTACCGTCAAATAACCGAACTTCGGCTGCAAGGTCAGTCTGGTTTCCGCAGCGAGAACGAGCTTTTTTTGATCGCGCAGCCGCACGGCCAGAATGGATCCCTCTCCCATCCCGAGGATAGCGCTCAAAACTTGGATTGCCGCAGAATCGGCGGAATTCGCCGGAACAGCATGAAATCCAAAAAGCAGGCGCGGAAAGGGAATTCTTCCTTCCATCACGGCATAGCGGAAACGCTCCTGCCTGGTCTCAAAAGGTATGGCCCCGGCCTTCGCGCCCGGCGCCGGCGCCCATTTATATATTTTCACGATCTCATTCAGAACTTCGCCGGAACTCACGTCACCTGAAATCACCAGCATAATCTTCTCAGGCACATAAACCGCTTTATAAAAGTCTTCCAGACTTGCGGGCGTCAGGCTATAAAGGTCCTCGCCCCCGAGGATTCTCCAATTATTTAAGCGCGGCTGATTAAAACCCAGCTCAAATAAGCGGCCGGATGCAAATTCGCCCGGATCGTCCAGGACTTTCCGCGCTTCCCCGGCTAAAATGCCGGCCTCAAGCTTCATTTCCTGCTCATGGATGTACGGATTTAGAAGCGCCTCTATCAGACTATCCAATGCCTTCTTCCACTGAGAAGAGGGCGCGATGATTTCAAATTTCGTGCTCCCGAGACCGGCCGCGCAATTTATTAAACCGCCCAGAGCATGGACGTTTTGCCGGAGCGTTCCCTTTACTTTATCCGGCGTGCCCCGGCACACCATCGCGGCGAGCAGGCTCGCAACTCCCGGCCTCTGCGGCGGTTCGTCCAGTATGCCTGCGCCGATATGCGCTTGGATCGAGACCACCGGCTGCGCCCGGAATTCGTTGACCAGGACTGTCGTCCCGTTTTTCAGAACGACTCTCGTAACATAGGACGTTTCCTCATACGATCTTGCATACTGCAGAAATGGGGCCATGGTTCTGGCGGGAACAGCCTTTTTGCCGGCCTGCCGTCCTTGCGAAAACCCGGCGGAAAACAAAATCAGAGCCGCGAGAAGCGCCTGGATGCTGATCCTGATTCTTGCCTTCATCAACACCTCTGCTCCGCATTCAATTAACGGACCATATTATCCTGAATCATATCAGATAGGCACTTCGGGTTGCAGCTTTCGGATCAGGAGATAGGGGGCCCTAAATGCAGATTCCCGATGATGCACAACCGTAAACGGATAGCAAAGGCTGCGGAGAGGCCAAAAGAAAACGGCAAGCGGTTTGCTTCGTTCCCCAGCGCCTCCTTCCAGCTACCTCTGTGCAACTCTAACCCGCATTTCTCACAAGGTTTCGTAGCTAGTTTCTGTCGCGAAACCATTCAAATTGGCGGCCAGTCCAACCCCGAAGGGGTGCCAGAGAATAGCCAGGGGCGCAAGCCCCTGGATAGTATATTGCATTTGATGGAGCCCCGGCGGGGGCGAAAGGCTTTGCATTGCAGGGCTTTCTATCGCCCCTTCAGGGCTCCTTCCTTACAAATTCCTACCAGGGGTTCGCTGCGCTCACCCCCGGCTATTCTCTAAACGCCCCTCCGGGGCTTGCTTAAAAAACCGGTTTCGCGACAGAAACTAGCTAGGCGTTGCAGACGGGTGTCGATACAAGGCGCGCGACCTGTGGGGCGGCTCTGGAGAGCCGTCCTCACGGGCAGCGAAAGGTAACAGTCATGCCCGGATGTGCCACCGCAGTAAATGCCTTGTGAGAAATGCGGACTGATTGTTCACTTCTCCGCCGAACTCGCGAAAGGCAGTGCCCCGCGTGGCCGGAATATCGCTTGCGGCAGTTCCAGCCGATGAACTCCATCCGCGCGCGTGCCCAGATAAACGACCGAAGGCTTCTCGGGATCTCTGACGAGGCAATATACCGGAGATTCATGGGAAGGATCCGAAATCCTATCCCAGCTTAGCCCGCCGGTTCCGGAATAGAACAAACCCCCTGAAGTCTTGTCCGCCGCCAAAATCGTCATGCCGGATTCATCCGAAAAAACGACCGACGAAACCGCAACTCCCAGCCTAGTATCCGAGGCTTGCCGCCAGTGAACGCCGCCGTTTTTCGACTCATAAAGGCCTGCGGAGGTTCCCGCGAACAAATGCTCTCTGTCCGACGGTGAAACCGCAATGCTCGCGATCGTCGCGCGCGGGGGAAGGCCATAAGCGGAAATTACATTCCACGTCGTTCCTTTATCCCAGGAACGGAGAATGCCGAGACTGGTTCCCGCATAAATCAGCCCGGGCGCGGTCTTGGGAGCGTGAAAGCACCAGACCGACGGACTCAACCGATACCCGGGGGGCAGGCGGAAATCCATGGCGCTCAGCGAAGTGCGATAAATGCCCTGATCGGTACCGGCGTATACAGTCGGACTTGAAGGATCAAGCTCCAAACAATAAACCGCGCGCTTGTCGATGGATCCGCCCAATTTCTTCCAGCGGTCCGACTGCGACGGCAGCCAATATAGTCCTTGGGAGGTACCTGCGAGCTGTCCCTGGCCCTTGGGCAGAATCAGGAAGGACAAGACATGCAATCCCGGGCTGATTTGAGAAAATTGCCAATTCCCAGCGTGATTATCATAAGAATAAATGCCGCCCGCCCCGGAAAAGAGTCCCGCTACCAACCGTCCTGAGCCGGGCGAGTCCGGAATTATCCAGGAAATCCGCTTGTTGGCAAACCCGGTATTGGATTCCCTCCAAGTCCGGCCCCCGTCTTCGCTCAGTTTAAGTCCCTGATATTCGGTGCCGATCAGGATGCGCCGGTTGTTACGCGGATCCACCTGTATCGCATTCACAATCACTTCTTTGGAGGTCAAACGCATCCAGGTCTTGCCCTCATTATGACTGACAAAAAGTCCTTCCGTCGTTCCGGCGAAAATGCGATTGGGATCGGCCGGATCGATGTGGATAACAAGGGCCCTTATGGTGAATCGGTCGGGGAGCACTCTAAGCCCTGTCCATGACTGCGCGCGATTTACGGATCTATACACTCCGGAGCAGGCGCCGACGTAAACGATTTGGGGATTTCTTTCGCTGATCGTTATTGAAAAAATATCGGAATCAAGGGCCATTCCCCTGTCTATAAGACTCCAGCTTTTCCCGAAATCAATCGACCTATAGCCGAGGCGCCATGTGCCGACATACAGCACCCTGTAATCGTCCGGATCAATAGCAACCGATTCTGCCTTGTGAAGGTCGCGGCCGCCGACTTGTTTCCACGACCGCCCGGCGTCCGCACTGACATATACTCCGGTCAGCGTGCCGACCATCATCCGATCGGGATGGCTCCGGCATATGGCAAATCCCCTGACCGCGGCGGAGGCATGAGGCAGCGTCATGCGGGCCCAACTAAGGCCCCCGTCCACGGATTCAAAGAGCCCGCCCCCATCGGAATGAAGATCCCAGGCTCCGGCATAGATGCGCTCGCGCTCGACCGGATGCTGGACCAGCGTATCGACGACATATTCATAAGGACCTATACCCGGATGCAGAACATTCCAGGAACTGCCGGCATCGTGAGATTTGAAGATCCTGCCGTTGCTTGTCCCTAAATAGGCAACATTGCTCTGTTGCGCATCCAGGAGCAGCGAGCGGACATCTCCGCCAAAAGGACCGATTCGTTCAAAGCGCGGGGGCGGCCTTAAATCCTCAGCCCCGGTAATAAATGCGGAACATAGAAGAATAAGGGCGGAATAGATAGGGAGGAATCGTAAGTGCATGCGCAGGAGCAACGCGGATAGTGGAAGAAGCGACGAGTGACGAATTTTTCCAATTCGTCACTCGTCATTAAATTAATGAATCGCCGGTTTGCGCTTACCGCGCCGTAAGCTCTATTTCCACACGGCGGTTTAGCCTGCGGCCGGCAGAAGTCTTGTTATCGCCGACCGGGTTGTCGGCGCCACCGTCGGTGATCTTCATCCTGGAAGCATCTACACCCTGCTTCGCAAGATATGCGGCCACGGCCTTGGCACGTCTTTCGCCAAGTCCCTTTCGAGATCTTTCAGCGCCGGAACCATCTGTGTAACCAATGACATTGGCGCGCAGATTGGGTTCGTTCTTCATCCGAACTGCAAGGTCATCAAGAATAGCCTTGGCGCAGTTGTCGACCCGAGCCCCGCCCGGCGCGAAGTAGCCGCATTTATCCTTCGTTACGCTGATGCGCTCGGAAACGTAAACCATCATGCTGCAGGATGCTTTTCCTCCGCGACCGTCGTCCACGGTTGC
>JBBISO010000197.1:0-5844 GCA_037441325.1 Acidobacteriota bacterium
TTGCGATGGAAAAGGGCTTGCGGTTTGCGATCCGCGAAGGCGGGCGGACGGTTGGTGCCGGGACCATCTCGGAAATTCTGGAGTAAGCGGACAATCATGTTGAATGAAAAGATAAGAATCAGGCTGAAAGCTTACGACTACAGAGTGTTGGATCAGTCCACCTCTGAGATCGTTGAAATTGCCAAGCGCACAGGATCACGAGTTTCAGGACCCATACCTTTGCCGACGGTTAAGAATAAATTTTGTGTCCTCCGCTCCCCCCATGTAGATAAAAAGTCGCGGGAGCAATTTGAAATCCGCACGCACAAGCGTCTGGTGGATATTCTGGAACCGACGCCGCAGACGGTGGATGCATTAATGAAGCTGGATTTGCCCGCCGCAATTGATGTCGAAATCAAAGCGTTCGGCACCGAACATAAGTGATTACGGATTAGGCTTGAATGGTCTGCGGGGCGGAAGGAATCGAAGTTCTTACCTCGAAACCTAACCAGGTGCATATATGGTTGACGGACTGATTGGAATAAAGGTGGGGATGACTCAGGTTTTTGACGAGGGCGCGACGGTTATTCCGGTAACCGTGATAAAGGCTGGCCCATGCGTCGTGGTCCAGAAGAAACTAAAAGACAAGGACGGCTATGAGGCGGTGCAGCTGGGCCTCGTCGAGTTCATCCGGCCTTCGCGCATCAATAAGCCCCAAAGCGGACACTTCAAGAAGGCAGGCGTCCCCCCCTGCCGCGTGCTGAGAGAGTTCCGTGCCGCCGACGGCGGAGAATTGCCGAATGTTGGGGAGCAGATTCCAGGCGGATGATAAAGTCGATGTCCTCGGCGTCAGCAAAGGCCGGGGCTTTGCCGGCCTGGTCAAAAGACACCATTTCAGAGGCGGCGCGGCTACCCACGGCTCGATGTTTCATCGCGCTCCCGGATCCATCGGCGCCTCGGCATATCCGAGCCGCGTTTTGCCCGGAATGCGGGCGGCAGGTCACATGGGGGACGAAAATGTAACGGTGCAGAATTTGATCGTGGTCGGCATCCGGGAGCAGGACAATATTTTGCTGGTGAAGGGAGCTGTGCCCGGCCGCAATGGCGGATACGTGGTGGTGAAGAAAGCATAGCAATTTGCGATTGACGAATTGAGAGCCAATTATGGATCGTCAATCGAGAGGTCGGTAATGGCAGAGATTGAGGTAAGAAACCTGTCCAATGAGGTCATCGGGAAGGTTGAGCTTTCCGACGCGGTATTCAGGGCGGAGTTCAACCCGCCCCTCATTTGGGAAGCCATAAAGCACTACAGCGATTCCCTGCGAGCCGGAACGGCTTCGACCAAAGTCCGAGGCGAAGTCAGCGGAAGCGGCAGGAAATTGTGGCGCCAAAAGGGCACTGGCCGGGCGCGTACCGGCAGCATCCGAAATCCTTTGTGGAGGCACGGGGGCACGATCCATGGCCCCAAACCGAGGGATTATAGCTATCGCTTCCCGCGCAAGAAATTGCGGAGCGCGATGCGTTCCGCTCTTTCGGCAAAGCTCAGTGAAAATTCGGTGGCCGTCGTGGAGGCCTTCCAATTGGATGGCCCCAAAACGAAGGATTTCCGGAAAATCCTTTCCGTGCTGGGTATCACGGGAAAAGTGCTTATCGTGAATTCGGGCGAAAACAGGAACTTGTCGCTCTCGTCGAGGAACCTGCCGAAGGTGAAGTTGGTCCCGGGGACTGCGGTCAACATTTTCGACGTGGTAAACAGCAATACTCTGCTTTTTTCCAGGGATTCGATCCTCCAGGTGCAGGAGGTTCTAAGCCGATGAACCGAAGAGAATATGTATTAAAACTCCCCGTTATTACGGAAAAGAGCACGCGCGCCAGGGAAAACCTCCGGACGGTTGTATTCAGGGTATTGCGTGACGCAAACAAGATAGAGATCAAGGACGCGGTCGAGAAGATCTTCAAGGTAAAAGTCCAGAGTGTAAGGACCGCGGTTTTTCATGGCAAGAAGCGGCGGCAGGGACGGTACCGCGGCCGGAGGCCGGACTGGAAAAAGGCCTACGTTACTCTCAAGCAAGGCGAGAGAATGATCGAATTTTCGGAGACGGTATAAAAGCAGGAGCCGGGCGAAATCATGTCTTCCATCAAGACCTATAATCCTACGTCACCGGCGATCCGATTTCGGACGACCTTGGACAACAAGGATCTTTCCGCTGATCGCCCGCTCAAGCGCCTCACCCAATCCAAGAAAAGGATCTCGGGACGCAATACCAAGGGGCACCTGACAATCCGCCATCGGGGAGGCGGGCATAAGAGACTGTATCGCATCATTGATTTCCGGCGCGATAAGCGGGAGATCCCCGCAAAAGTGGTTTCTCTGGAATACGACCCGAACCGTTCGGCCAGGATTGCGCTTCTGGCTTACGCTGACGGCGAGAAACGATACATCCTCGCGCCCAACGGCTTGGCGGTCGGAACCTCGGTGGTGGCGGGCGAATCCGCCGATATCCTCGTGGGAAATGCTTTGCCTCTCAGGAATATTCCTCTGGGCACGATGATTCACAATATCGAACTGAAGAAAGGGAAGGGCGGACAAATGGCGCGGTCGGCCGGAACGGCCGCCCAGTTGTTGGCGAAGGAAGCCGGATATGCGCAGATCAAAATGCCGTCCGGCGAAACCCGGATGGTGCATCTTGATTGTTATGCAACCATCGGGCAGGTTGGCAACCTCAATCATGAGAATGTTTCCATCGGTAAGGCGGGACGCAGCCGTTGGTTGGGAAAACGCCCGACCGTGCGCGGCGTGGCCATGAACCCGATCGATCATCCCCATGGGGGCGGTGAAGGAAAAACCTCGGGAGGAAGACATCCTGTCAGTCCTTGGGGATTGCCAACGAAAGGTTATAAAACCCGGAACAATAAACGAACTCAGCGCTTCATCATCAAGCGCCGAGGCAAATAGGGAGCAGCATGACCCGATCAGTCAAAAAAGGACCGTTTGTGGATGAGCACTTTCTTAAGAAGGTGAGAGCCGTTTCCGGCACCGGCAGCCGGACTGTGATCAAGACTTGGTCCCGGCGCTCGACAATCACGCCCGAGATGGTCGGCCTGACGATCGCTGTTCACAACGGCAAGAAGTTCATCCCTATTTATATTTCCGAGAATATGGTCAGCCACAAACTCGGAGAGTTTGCGCCGACGCGAATCTTCAAGGGGCACACGACCAAGGCGGCTGAGAAGGCAACGGCGGTAAAGTCCGGTTGATGGCCGGCAGCCAGCATTGGAGAACATGCATACGGGAGAGGCGAGGCAGGTGAGAGCCAAGTGAGGCATCGCGGACTGTAATGCTGGGTGCCCGCTGCCGACTGCCTGCCGGATTCATATGGAAGCGACAGCAAAAGGCAAATATTTGAGGGGATCGCCGCAGAAAGCTAGGCTGGTGATGGATCTCATCCGCGGGAAAAATGTTCAGGACGCATTGGCTGTGCTCCGTTTTGCCAATAAGCGTGCGGCCAAACCGATCGAAAAAGTGCTGCTCTCGGCGGTGGCGAATGCGAAAGAAAAAAACGCCGCAGCCGACGTCGACCAGTTCGTCGTGGAGAGCGCCGTCGTGGATTCGGGGCCCACAAAATGGCGCCGCAGAATCCGTCCGGCGCCCATGGGCCGCGCCTATCGCCAGCAGCGCCGATACAAACACGTAAGCGTTGTTATCAAAGGTAAGGACATAGAGGAAGTGTAGGGAGGTTATCCGTGGGCCAAAAAGTTCATCCTTTCGGCTTCAGGTTGGGCATCAATCGAACCTGGCGGTCCCGTTGGTTTGCCAGGAAAGACTACGGCGCCCTGCTTCATGAGGACCTTCGTCTCAAGACCATGCTCAAGAAGAAGTTTGCCCATGCCGGGATCTCTCCTATCGAAATCGAGCGCGCGGCGAACAAATTGACCATCATTATTTTTACTTCCCGCCCGGGAATTATCGTCGGGAAAAAAGGAACCGAAATAGAGAAGCTCAAGAAGGACCTCCAGCTTTTGACGGGGAGGGACATCAATCTGAAGATCCAGGAAGTGAGCAAACCCGAGCTTGATGCCCAGCTGGTTTCCGAAGGTATCGCGCAGCAACTGGAGAAGCGCATTGCATTTCGCCGGGCTATGCGCCGCGCCGTCGACGGCACGCTGCGTTTCGGCGCCAAGGGAATCAAAGTCAGGTGTTCGGGGCGGCTGAACGGCGCTGAGATCGCGCGCACCGAATGGTACCTGAGCGGCCAACTGCCCTTGCATACCATCCGCGCCGATGTCGACTACGGATTTGCCGAAGCGTACACCACCTATGGAGTGATCGGCGTAAAAGTATGGATTTATAAGGGCGAGGTTTTCGAAACGAATAAGTCCGAAAAGGCCAGATGACCTCGGGGAGTTCGTAAGTCATGTTGATGCCGAAAAAAGTCAAATATCGGAAGCAGCAGAAAGGAAGGCGCTGCGGCAAAGCCTATCGGGGCTCCGAGGTCACCTTTGGGGAATATGGATTGAAAGCCCTGGAAGCCGGATGGGTCAGCGATCGCCAGATCGAAGCGGGCCGCGTCGCCATTACCCGCTTCGTAAAAAGGGGCGGCAAGATCTGGATTCGCGTTTTTCCGGACAAGCCGATCACCAAGAAGCCGGCGGAAACGCGCATGGGAAAAGGCAAAGGAGCGCCGGAAGGATGGGTTGCGGTCGTGCGGCCGGGGAAGATCCTTTACGAGATGGAAGGCATACCGGAAGAGCAGGCACAGGAAGCAATGCGGCTGGCGGGACATAAGCTCTCCGTCAAGTCAAAGTTTGTCAAGAGATTCGAAAGGGAGGCTAAATGAAGGCTTCCAAGTTGAGAGATATGTCCAAGGAAGACCTGCTGCTGGAGGAATCCGAACTGCGCAAGCAGCTCCTCCGTCTCCGTTTCCAGGCCGCCATGGGGCAATTGGAAAGCGCTCCTAAGAAGAAAGGGATTCGCCGGGATATCGCCCGGATTCAGACGATACTGAAGGAAATGAAATCTGGGAATTGACGATTTATGATTGGCGATTGCGGTCATTCGTGAAGTGTCAATCATAAACAGAGGGGGAAATGAATACAGGGCAAAAGAGGGGAATTCGCAAGAGCCAGGTCGGCAGGGTAATCAGCACGGCCATGCAAAAAACCGTCACCGTTGCCGTTGACCGGCTGGTGCGGCATCCCCTTTATAAAAAGACACAGCGGAAAACCTCGAAGTTCCTGGCGCATGACGAAAACGGGATGTGCAAGATCGGGGATCGAGTGCGCATTGTTGAGACGCGGCCGTTGAGCGCGCGCAAGAGATGGCGCGTAGCCGAAAAGGTGGCAAGCGCTGCCGGCACGGATTGATGATTTACCATTGACGATTGGAAATTCCGGCTGTTGGTTTTCAATTGCCGATCGCAAATCGTCAATGAATTGAGGGTCATCATGATACAGATGCGGACGATTTTGGATGTGGCGGACAATTCAGGAGCTCGCAAGATCTCCTGTATTCACGCGCTGGGTAGCCAGGTGGGCCGGGTGGCGACGCTGGGGGATATTATTACCGCGAATGTGAAGGAAGCAGCCCCGGACGGCACGGTAAAAAAAGGCCAGGTGGTCAAGGCCGTCGTCGTAAGAACCCGCAAGGAATATCGGCGCAAGGACGGCACTTATATCCGCTTTGACGACAATGCGGCGGTACTCATCAACGACCAGAAGGAACCCATAGGCACGCGAGTTTTCGGTCCGGTCAGTCGCGAATTGAGGGACAGGAATTTTTTAAAGATCGTTTCGCTGGCGCCTGAAGTGCTCTAGCCCGCATTTCTCACAAGGTTTCGTAGCGAGGCGTCGCAGACGGGTGTGGAT
>JBBISO010000198.1:0-3284 GCA_037441325.1 Acidobacteriota bacterium
ATGGTTGCCGCTATTCGCAAGCAGGGCGGGACGGTCTGGTTTCTGATGGCGGATGATGAAGGTCACGGTTTTGCCAAGAAAAGCAACCAGGATTTTCAGTTTGCGGCAACGGTTCTTTTCATCGAGCAATATTTGCTGGAATAGCGCGGAGCAGCGGCTTGTTCTGCAGACAATGCTCTCCGAACTCCGTGGATGCGAACGGGTTTGCGGACCGGTTCTCACAAGTGGAGTGCCTTGAATCCGCGCGCGTTTGCGCCGCATTGCTGCAAAGCCTTGCGGGAAATGCGGCGCCGGGACACAAAGCGTATGATTAATTACGGCAGATTTGCAAATTCCGGCCATACAAAGAATAGTGAAAGGGGGCGGAGGAATAGCTTCTGAACTTGGATTGCATTGGCGTATCATGCAGCATAATAAGTGACCCAATAATTCGGTCGCATAAGAAGAAGGAGGTTGGTATGATGACCGCCAGCTCGTCAGGCAGGACCGTTCTGGAACCAGCAAGAAATATAGAAGTCTGCCGTGAGGCCGATGTCGTGGTCGTAGGCGGCGGTCCCGGTGGAATTGCATCGGCCTTGGCTGCGGCGCGCAGCGGCGCAGCCACTGTGCTGGTGGAAAGGTACGGCCATCTGGGAGGCATGTCCACCGGCGGACTGGTTACTATTATCCCGAACCTGAGCAATATACGCGGAGAACAGCAGATCGCCGGCATTTGCCAGGAGCTTATTGATAGGCTGGACGCCAAGGGGGCCACCCACTACCCGAAGAAGGAAGATTGGGGTACCACAGAGGAAAAGCTGGTCAAATATTATACAGATGCGAACCTTGCCTGGTTTTATATACGGGAGGATTTGAATATCGGCCGCAAGAGAGTGCTTTACACCGCTCTGACTGATCCGGAAATCATGAAGTGTGAACTAAACACGCTGATGGAAGAAGCGGGGGTAAAGCTATACCTTCATTCCTGGGGGACGCGGCCCATTATGGAGGCAAACACGGTTAAGGGCGTCTTCATTGAAAATAAGTCGGGAAGGAGGGCGATCCTGACGAAAGTAGTCATCGATTCCACCGGAGACGGCGACCTCCTGCAGCCCGCGGGCGCAGAATGCGATACCAAGATGGTCCCCGGCCTGCGGATTGCAGCGTTTGCGTTCCCATTTTGGATCGGCAACGTCAATATGAAAAAGGTTGAGGAATTCCGGGCGACTCAGCCGGAAAAGTATCATGAATTGATGCAGGAACTGGGGCGTCAAGGCGGCGCCGCTTTCTATTTAAAAGACCTGGTGAAAAATCACGGCGGAGTCGTATGGTTCCACCCCTTCTTCCCCTCCATGAATCAGGCGGATAATGAAGAGATCAACCGCGTCGAACTGGAAGGCCGGAAGAAAATGCTTCTTTCCTATGAATTCTATCGGGATCATGTGCCCGGTTTTGAAAACAGCTACCTTGCCCTCAGTTCTCCGCAACTCGGCACTCAGGGAGGGCAGAGAGTTGTCGGGGAATACGTGTGTACCCCGAAAGATATGGAATCCGATGAGGTTTTTCCGGACACCATAGCAATTTTTGCAAATAACGATAATGGAGAGATTTCGGCCAAACATCCCAATGTATGCATACCTTACCGAGCTCTGGTGCCGAAAAAAGTCGACGGCCTGCTTGTCGCCTGCCGGGCTTTTTCTTCGGAATACGGATTCAATGAATATTTCAACCTAATCCCCCACTGCATGGCTATGGGCCAGGCTGCCGGAACAGCCGCAGCGCTGGCCGCGAAGGCGGGTATCCAGCCCCGGCACGTTGATTGGGGCACGCTGCAGCAACACCTGATTCGCCAAGGCGTCATACTGCCGGAAAAGATAGCCGCGAAACACGCATAGGCGCATTTTGCAGGCGGATGCGGCGCCGCCAGCATCATTCTCGGCCGGCGCGCAAAAAGGATGGTTTGGTGGGTCGGAAATGCTTTTGTCTTTTTGCATGATGAAAGGGGCGTTATGCGCAGAACAACCCGCATAAAGGTTTGCCTATCGAGTCTTTATTTAATGGCGCTCGGTATCGCAACCATCGGGCAGCCACAGGAAATTCCCGGCCGCATCCAAGTCATGAAGGAGCAGCTTTCGAGAAATTTCGCGGCCTTGCAGAAAGAACAGGTGCCCCCATACTACCTGAGCTATTCGATCGACGAAATGCGGATACAGTCCGTGACCAGTGCCTTCGGCGCCATCACGGGGAAAAACGACGATCGCACTGCTTTTCTGCGAATCAACCTGCGTACGGGCTCTTACAAGTTGGACAATACCCACGAGCTCCGAGGCGATTCTTTGAATGTGCTTCGCGCCCGCTATTCCGTCCCGATTCGCGCTCCGCTGGATGAATCCGGAAACGCTCTGGCTCTTATTCTCTGGAGGGAAACCGATAGAGCGTATCGGAACGCCGTTGAAACGCTTTCAAAAGTCAAGTCCGAGCAGAGCCTGAAAATCGCGGAAGAAGATCAATCGGACGACTTTTCCAAAGCCGAGCCTCATATCTCGCTCCAAAAGCCGCTGGACATCCGGGTCGACCTGGACCGGTGGGCCGTCCGGATCCGCAAGCTTACCGAGTTGTTCAAACCCTACCCTTTCATTTACGATTCGGCGGGAATCTTTCAAAGCGAGGTCAGACAGAAGTATTTTGTCGACACCGAGGGCACGATAGTCTCGGCGCCGATCAATTATATGCGGCTGCAGGTATCAGCCAATACCAAGGCGGACGATGGAATGGAATTGCCGCTGTACCTGAGTTATTTCGGATTCAAGGAGTCCGATCTTCCTTCCGAGGATCGAGTCCTGAGCGACATCAAGATGATGATTGCCAATCTTGAAAAACTGCGCACCGGCCCTCTTGTGGATCCCTATAGCGGCCCCGCAATTCTATCGGGGAAGGCGAGCGGGGTTTTTTTTCATGAGATTCTGGGACACCGGCTGGAAGGGCATCGCCTGAAAAGCGAATCGGAAGGACAGACCTTCAAGAAAAAGGTCGGCCAATCGGTGCTGCCGGATTTTATGTCGGTCACATTCGACCCAACCATAAAAGAGCTTTACGGCTTTGCTCTTTCAGGGGCCTTCAGCTTTGACGATGAAGGAACCAAGGCCGAAAAAGTGAGTGCCATTCAAAACGGCATCTTAAAGGATTTCCTGATGAGCCGCACTCCCGTCGATCGGTTTCCCCGATCCAACGGCCATGCGCGGGCCCAGCCGGGGCTGAAGCCGGTGAGCCGGCAATCCAACTTGATCGTGGAATCCAGGAATATG
>JBBISO010000198.1:3294-5818 GCA_037441325.1 Acidobacteriota bacterium
CTTCCAGAAGACAAGTTGCGGCAATTGCTGATAGAGGAATGCAAGAAACATAACAAGCCTTTCGGATTGCTTTTCACGGAAATCGCGGGCGGATATACGGCGACGGGGAGGTCGTCGGCGAACGTATTCAATGTTACCCCTTTGGCCGTTTACAGGATTTATGCGGACGGACGGCCTGATGAGATCGTAAGGGGAGTGGATCTTATCGGCACGCCCTTGACGGTATTCGGCAAGATAATTGCCACCGGCTCCAAGATGGAGGTTTTCAACGGAACCTGCGGCGCGGAAAGCGGTGCAGTGCCCGTGTCCGCGGTATCTCCCTCGATCCTAGTTTCGGAAATCGAGGTTCAGAAAAAGGCGAAATCACAGGAGAAGCCGCCTATTCTTCCGCCGCCGCCAAAAAACGGGGAACCATAGGGAAGGGGGTGAATAATGAAGCATTCAATCGCCTTTTTGGCGATCTTCCTGATTTTTCAACTCGGAGCACAAGCGCAGAAAAAAGCCTTAGTCTCGGCCATGGAAGATGAACTGGCCCGGTCCATGGAGCATCTGAAGCTGGAGGGAGAAGGCGGGCCTTACTACCTTTCCTATCTTCTGCACGATGCCTACTCTTTGCGAATCACGGCGGATTCCGGCGCCATTACAGTGAATTCCGAAAACCGGAATAGGACGCTGAAGGTTGACCTCCGCGTGGGAAGCTATGCCCAGGACAATTCAAATTTCCTGAGCTTGACAAGTCTGGCGGGCTTGACCGGCTCCGCAACTCCCGCAAGCATTCGGATGCCCATCGATGATGATTACTATGTCTTGCGCCGGCAGATCTGGAAGGCCACGGACCGTGCATACAAAGACGGGCTGGAGACTTTAACCAAAAAGAAGGCTATGCTTCAGAACGTGGTTCGGGCCGAAATCCTGCCGGATTTTGTCAGAGGCGGGGCAATTTCAAGTCTCGCGCCGGAGAACTCGCTTAATGTCCGTAGGGAACAGTGGAATCAGCTTGTAGATCAGCTCGCAAAGCACTTTGTTCCCCGGCCGAATATTCAAAGATCCAAGGTGGATCTGAATGTGCAGATTGCAAATTCCTACTATGTCAACAGTGAGGGCGCCAGGGTTATTGAGCCCTTTTCGGCGGCCCGGCTGACAATCACCGCCATGACTCAGGCAGAAGATGGCATGCCCCTCCATAATTTTCGCATGTATACGGCGGCGCGCCCGGAAAGTCTGCCCGACAAGGCGGTGATCGGCGGCGATATTAAAATATTGATTTCCGAACTGTCGGGGGCCGGAGCCGCTTCCCCGGGAGAAGAATACAGCGGCCCTGTCCTTTTCCTTGGGCAGGCAGCGGGAGAGTTTTTCAGTCAGGGATTCGGAAATCTGCTGGCCGCGAAAAAAATTCCCCTGTCCGACAGTCCCCAAGCCAATGCAATGCTCAGCCGCTACCTCGAGAATCCGTTTTTAAGCAAGATCAATATGAAGGTCGCAGCCAATTTTCTGTCGCTGAGAGCGATCCCGACGCTGAAAAGCCATAATCAGAAAGCGCTTCTGGGTACCTGCACATTTGATGAAGAAGGAGTGCCCTGCAGCGATGTTAGCTTGATCGAGAATGGGATGCTGAAAGGCCTGTTGTCCTCGCGGGTCCCGGTAAGGGGAATCGCGCAATCCAACGGGCATGCACGCGGGGGCGCAGCAGCTCCCAGTGTCATCCATGTGACGTCGGCAAATAAAAAATCCTACCAGCAGCTCAAACAGGAACTTCTAAATGCCGCAAAAGAGGAAGGACTCGGCTTCGGATACGTGGTTCGAGGATTGACTCCGGCATCCGAAAGCATGAGTGGAGACGCCGATGTTGTTGAGAGCCTCCTTTTATCCCAACAGAGTCCTCCGGAGCCGACTCAATTCCGGCTGACCAAGCCATACTCAATTTTCAGGGTATATATGGATGGGAGAGAGGAACCGGTTCGGGGGCTCGAATTCGGCAGCGTCAGCATCAACGCTCTCAAGAATGTCATTGCGACTTCAGATGATGAAATCGTTTATGACTATCCGGCAACCGCCACCGGCGCCACGTCCGGCATGAGCGGGCTTATCAGCTTGTTGGGGCCGTCGGGGGTTCCCGGCCGGCAATACTATGCGACGGTTATCGTACCTTCATTACTCATCGGCGGAATCGACTTGAAGAAGTCGGCGGCCAACTATCCGAAGGTCCCGATTGTGGACTATCCGGTAAGATAGCAGGAGAATGGGGATGGCGCAGCCTCCTATTTGGTTTCTGTCGCAAAATGCATCTTAAATCTTAACCAGGCTATCTATTGGGCGAAGCCCTGGGAGCGCGCAAGCTTGCTTGTGTCTTTAACAATGTGAAGATTATCAAGCACTTGAGGGCGGCAGCAAGCTGCCGCAGTCCAAAGCACCCTGCGGATTCCAATCATTTATCTGTACCCGATAAATGAATTTTGCGACCGAAACTATTTAGTTTCTGTCGCAAAACCGGTTTTTTGACCAGGCCCCGCAAGGGGCGTTTAGA
>JBBISO010000199.1:0-5811 GCA_037441325.1 Acidobacteriota bacterium
CTCGCGCGCGCCCATAAGGAACTGAAGGAATGGGGCGAGACGCTTGAAAGCAAGGTCGAAAAAAGAACCGCGGAACTTAAGGCGATGCAAGCCCACCTCATTCAAACGGAGAAGCTGGCGGGAGTCGGCAAACTAGCAGCAGGCGTCGCCCATGAAATCAACAATCCCCTCACCTGTGTGCTTACAAACAGCAGCCTTCTTCTGTCCGATTTGCCTCCCGACGATCCTCGCCGCGACGATCTGCAGACTATCGTTGACGAAACGCTTCGCTGCCGCAAAATTGTGAAGGGGCTCCTGGATTTCGCCCGGCAGACGAGACCTCAGAAGCAGCCGCTCGATCTCAATAAAGTAGCCGACGATGTCTTGTCTCTGGTCAGGAACCAGGCGTCTTTCCGGAACATATCCATTCTCGCCGAATTGGACAACAAACTCCCGCCGGTTTTGGCCGATGCGGACCAGCTGCGCCAGGTCCTTCTCAACATCATTCTCAATGCGGCGGATGCAATGCCGCAGGGCGGCACCCTGTGGATTCGTTCGTGCTTCGAACCGGAATCCCAGCGGGTGATGCTCAGGATTTCAGACACCGGGCTGGGAGTGCCGATGGAAATCCAAAACCGGCTGTTCGAACCTTTCTTCACCACCAAAAAGACGGGAACCGGCTTGGGTCTTGCCATCGCTTACGGAATCATGGAGCGGCATAAAGGCAAGCTCAAGCTGGAATCATCGCCGGGCCAGGGCACCACCGTTAGCGTGATTCTGCCTGCCAACGCCGAAGCAATCGATGATTAGCATGAATTCACCCAAGGTATTAATCGTTGACGACGAACCTACTGTCTGCAGGTCGTGCGAAAAAATCCTGTCCCGCGAGGGTTATTTGGTAAGAGTTGCCTATTCGGGCAAGCAGGCGATCGCCATTCTGGAACAGGAGCCCTTTGACATAGTTTTCACCGATCTGAAGATGGCGGATATGGGAGGAATGGAGCTTCTGGAAACATTGCGCTCGCGCTTTCCCGACCTCGTCCCGGTGGTAATTACCGGATATGCGACCATTGCCTCAGCCGTCGAAACCATGAAGATGGGCGCCTTCAATTACCTCCCCAAACCGTTTACGCCGGATGAAATGGCAGCGGTAGCGAAAAAAGCCTGGGAAAAGAGACAGATCCTGATCGAGACGCAAGCCCTGGCCTCCGGCAAAATGCCCCCTGAATTCTGCGGCATTGTCGGGAAAAGCCCGAAAATTCACGAAATCTTCCGGATGATCCGCAAAGTCGCGCCAACCTCGAGCACAGTGCTGATCGTCGGTGAGACAGGAACAGGTAAGGAACTGGTCGCGCGGGCAATCCATGCGCTAAGTCCCAGAAACCGACACCGCTTCTGCGCCATCGATTGCGGAACATTATCTGTCGAGCTTCTCGAAAGCGAGCTCTTCGGCCACGTCAAAGGCGCATTCACCGGAGCGGTTGCAGACAAACAGGGCATCTTCGAAGCAGCCGACCAAGGCACCGTTTTTTTGGACGAGATCTGCAACATAAACCTCGAAATCCAAGGAAAGCTGCTGCGCTTTATCCAGGAACGCGAATTCCTGCCGGTAGGAGGAACCGCGACAAAACACGTCGACATCCGCCTGGTTTTCGCAACCAACCGCGACCTGGAAAAAATGGTCGCTGAAGGAACCTTCAGGGAAGACCTCTATTACCGGCTTTATGTCTATCCCATCCGCTTGCCTCCCCTGAGAGAACGCCGCGAAGATATCCCCGTGCTGGCCTATCACCTGCTCGCAAAAATGCAGGCGCAACAAGGCGCAAAGGTTAGGACCATTTCAGAAGCGGCTCTCAGGCTGCTTGAAAAATATGATTGGCCGGGAAATGTGCGCCAGCTCGAAAGCGCCGTCGAAAGAGCGGTGATCTCATGCGAAGGGACCTCCATCGAAACTCACCATCTGCCCCTCGCCGTCGCCCGAGCGGGGCTTCCGGAGGCCTACCAGATCCCGAAAAACAACAAGGATTTCCTCGTCCTTAAGAAGAAACTGCGGGAGCAGGCGATCGGCGAGCTGGAACGAGAGTTTGTGATCGAAGCGCTGCAGCGGAATGGCTGGAATGTCACTCGGGCAGCTCAGGATGTGGATATCCAAAGGCCGAACTTCCAGGCCTTGATGCGGAAGCACGGCATCCGCTCGGGCCGCGCCGATTCCGAGTAATAATCGCCGATTCCGCCGTGCGGCCCTACAGCTGCAATCAATCCGGCGAAACAAGCTTTGCAGTCTTCCTGTATGTTGCCAAAACCAGACTTGGCCATGAAAGATGGAGAGGGAAATCGCTTGGGATGCATAGTTGCGAGTGTGTGAGTCCGCGGTTGCAGCGTGCAGGATATTCGCGACGAGCTGTTCAGACATTTAGCATGACTGTCAAAAAGGAATCCATCGATAATCACCGAAAAAACCGGGAGCGGCCAAACTCTTTTCAGGCAAGGTCGCGGGAAGTTTTCCTCTTGAGCACGCCCAGTTGTTGGCGAAGGGCAATGATCTCAAGGCTGAGGTTGTAGCGGGAGCGGAAGAAAGTGCCAAGCCGGGCGAACAATCCGAACAAAAAGGGAGCCATAAGTCTGGTTTCATATCACAGAGGATAGTATCAGCGACTGCCTTAACTGATTGAGTTTCCAGACTTATGGAGTTTTGGCGACACACAACCCTCTTCGATCGATCCCCGATCCATACCCCAGCAGAACAATCATCGCGAATGCCCCAAGGGGGATGAGAATGTTCTGCAACATGATGTTTGTGTCCATTCACGCCTCCTTTCAGATTCCGGGCATCGAGCACCGGCTCTCTGCAGCGAATCCTTTGCTCCTTATAGCATTGATGGGGCCAGAAAGGTTAACAGGGAAAACGAAATGGAAAGATCCGCTGTAAAGTTCATACGGCCACTGAGGACTCCCGAATTCGCCGACATGAAATTCATGTGAAATATACCACCGTGACGCGAAACTACTCTAAGTGTCGCAGGTGCAGTCTGACGCTGTCCGAAAGGAGAACACAATGAGACCGATGTCCGGAAACTCCCGTCTTCCCTTCCCCACCAAACCTTTGATCATCAACGGATTCACCGTGGAGGAGTACATCATACCGGAGGAAAAGAAGGAGGAAGTGTTGAAGGCTTTATACCCCTTCATTCCCGTGCCTCCCCTGAACGAAAAACGCATGGACCTGCACTCAGGGAAAAAATTCAGAATCCGGGAGTTCCGCGTCACGCGGGAAGGAAGCATGAACTGCCTTGTCAGCCCCTATTACGAAGAAGGAGGCGGCACGGTAATCGACTGGGTGCCCACTCGATGAAGACGACAAACGGCAGGAGGAGGGTTGCGCGCGCAATCAATGCCCGGGCTATCGGCTTGCCGATGGCCCAAATTGCGGCCATACGGATAAAGCCGGGGCGTTCGATTCGGGCACGATAGCCATGCCCGTCGTCCTTCGCGGAAGCGGAAAATGCCGTCATCGGGCCCTTCTGCCGGCTCCGAAATGCGTTCCTGGACAGCGCGGAGCAAGATTGACATGGCTACGAGGCTATGGCTATATTATGTATGTGAAAAACATCAGTGCTGGGAAATTCAAGGACCTCTGCCTCAAAATCATGGACGACGTGGCGCGGAGCATTCCGGCGGTTCTGATACACTTCCTGTGAAAAGCGCCGACGGATGCCGATCAACCCTGTAAAAACCTATTTCCGATAAGGAATTAGGATTCTATCGGAAGCGCCGCCCACATTTTCGTTTTTCGGAGCTTTCCTTCATGAGGGCACTTCCGATAGAATCCTAATTCCTTATCAGCAGGTCTGGCGGCCGCAACCTGGGAGGATCTGTAATCAAAGGGCAATTTGCCATTCCCATCCATACTGCGCCATCCACAGCGTCATCCGCTCACAAAGCAGCACCCAAGTCATTTCTCCAAGCACGTGACTACACGGCCATTAAGCGGTTAGGTCGAACAAGTTGCATTTTCTGATAATCCCCGGCTCCGTCTCCCTGCTTACCGCTTCTTCCTGAATATGGCGCAAATCGCAGCCACAAATGGGGGCCTTATTATTTCTTTCCGGAAAGTAGTAGAATTAATTGGTTCGTATCATCAGATTTGCTTAAAAAATACCGCGGCAGGATAGAAATGCCAAAGCTCTCCTCTCAAGAGGTGACGAAACTGCTCTTAGCATGGAGCCAAGGAAGGCAGGATGCCCTGGATGAACTCATCCCTATCGTCTACGAAGATCTCCGGCGGCAGGCGCATCATTACCTTCTTCGTGAGCAAAAAGGCCATTCATTGCAGACTACGGCCTTGATCAATGAAACCTACCTGAGGTTGTTGGATTGTAATAAGGTCAGCTGGAAAAATCGCGCGCATTTCTTCGCGGTTACCGCCCGAATGATGCGGCGTATTCTGGTCGATTACGCGCGCTCCCGCCGTTCTCAGAAGCGGGGGGGGCGGTCTGGAAAAAACCACCCTGGATCAGAAGCTGACTTTCTCAGTCGCGCGCAATTCGGATCTGGTTGCCCTGGACGATGCCTTGAATGAGCTGGCTTTAAAGGATGAGCGAAGAAGCCGTGTTGTGGAATTACGCTTTTTCGGCGGGCTCAGCATCGAGGAAACAGCCGAGGTGCTGGGCGTTTGCCCCGACACCGTTGTGCGCGACTGGAGGCTGGCCAAAGTCTGGCTGGCGCGGGAAGTCAGAAAGTCCGCTGAGGCAAATCCATGAAGGAAGCCCGTTGGCAGGAAATCTCTCAGCTCTATTTCCAGGCGCTGGAGCTGCCCGAAAGCGAGCGCGACGCCTTTCTGAGAACATGCAAAGATGACGAGCTTCGGCAGGAAGTACTATCGCTTCTGGCTGACGAAACCATGGCACGAAGCTTTCTCGAACGTCCCGCGCTGGAGATGGCTCCCGGCTCTGAGATCAAGAAGACACCGTCTCTCGTCGGCAGGCAATTCGGCTCGTATCATGTCGTTTCCGAACTTGGCAGAGGCGGAATGGGGGAGGTTTATCGGGCGAAGGATCCGAGGCTTGAACGGGATGTGGCGATCAAAGTCCTGCCTGAGGAGTTCGCGCGAGATTCCGATCGTGTCTTGCGGTTCCAGCGCGAAGCCAGGCTGCTCGCATCTCTAAATCATCCCAACATCTGCACCATTTATGAGATCAACCAGCACGAGGGGCAGCACTTCATTGCCATGGAGTTGCTGGAGGGCAGGACGTTGAAGCAGCGCATCCTCGGCAAGCCGCTTCAGACCGACGAAATTCTCGACCTCGGGATCCAGATTGCAGACGGATTGGATGCTGCCCACGCTGAGGGAATTATTCATCGGGACATCAAGCCCGGCAACATCTTCATCACGAAGCGCGGCCATGCCAAAATTCTCGACTTCGGTTTGGCGAAGCTTGCGCCGGAACGGCGTACTGCGGCAGAGGCCGTGTCGGCCACGGCTACGATAGAAACAGCCCCCGATCAGCTGACCGGCCCCGGCGCAGCAGTCGGGACGGTGGCCTACATGTCGCCGGAGCAGGCGCTCGGCCAGGAACAGGATGCCCGGACCGACCTTTTCTCCTTGGGCGCTGTGCTTTACGAAATGGCAACCGGTGTGCTTCCTTTTCGCGGCGAATCCTCAGCTGCCACGGTCGATGCCATTCTGCACAAAGGCCCTACGCCGCCCATGCGCATCAATCCCGACTTGCCCGGTGAGCTGGAGCGCATCATCAACAAGTCTTTGGAGAAGGACCGCAAGCTGCGTTACCAAAACACTTCGGACATGCGCGCCGATCTGCAACGGCTGAAACG
>JBBISO010000200.1:0-5799 GCA_037441325.1 Acidobacteriota bacterium
TTTTCCGTCATGATCAGCCTGGCTATACTGCCGCTCTTCCGCATTTCCCCATCCGTCAAACGCGCTTCGGACAAACTTATCCGGCCGCCGGGGGCTTTGCCTGAGCCGCACTTTCTGGCCGCGTGCGCGAAATGCGGCGAGTGTATGAAAGTCTGTCCGACAAATGCTCTTCAACCGGCGTTGAGCCAAGCTGGCCCCGAAGGTTTGTGGACACCGATTTTGGTGCCGCGAATCGGCTACTGCGAATATTATTGCTCGCTTTGCACTCAGGTGTGTCCGACGGGGGCCATAAGGGAACTCAAGATCAAGGATAAAATCCAGGTCAGGATCGGCTCCGCCTGGATCAATAAGAATCGCTGCATCCCTTACGCCTTGGGCAGCTCTTGCACCGTGTGCGAGGAACAATGTCCGCCCTCGCCCAAAGCGGTCAAGCTGGTTGAAACCGAGGTGATGATGCCCGACGGCGCGTGGATAACCCTAGAGGCTCCCGTTGTTGATCTTGATTTATGCATAGGCTGCGGAATTTGCGAGACCAAGTGCCCGGTATTTGACGACCCGGCGATTTACTGTACCAGCTTGGGTGAATCCCGCGCCATTGACAACGCAACGCCATTGGATATTAAAAGGCGATAATCAATCCGCCATTCTCCCGGGGTTTCTTGGCTAGGCGCCGCAGACAGGCGTGGCTATGGGGTACGCGACGTGTAGAGACGGATCTTCAGCGATGAGCATGTCGGACCAATTAGGGGACTGCCCGCATGGACATGCTTCCCGACCAGCTTCCCGATTGCCACTCGCCGCCGACTGTTTGACGCAAAGCCTCCTCGAGCATGTCGGCCAGTGCAGCGAAGGGCGCAAGTTGCACGCTGGAACTCCAGGTTCCGGACCGCTCGCCTGTCTTTCCAGCCACCAAGACGCGCCAGCGGCCCTGTCACCCGTGCTCAGACTTTACGGCAGACCAGGTGCCGCGAAGCATTATCCGGCCCGCCTTGTCTCTGACTGTCCAGCCCCATATTCCGGAGGACGCCTGCGCCCGGCCGAGCAAGCATGCTTACATACAAATGAGCTTATATGTGGTAATTAATTAGTTTCTGTCGCAAAACTGGTTTTTTGACCAAGCCCCGCAAGGGGCGATCGGAGAATAGCCAGGGGTGAGCGCAGCGAACCCCTGGTAGGAATTTGTAAGGAAGGAGCCCTGAAGGGGCGATAGAAGCCATTGTCGTACCAAATCTTGCGCCCCTTGCGGGGCTCTTACATTATCAAACATCCTGCCCCGGGTTCGCTTTGCTCACCCGGGGCTATCCTCTGTTCGCTCCTTCGGAGCTGAGCGTAGGAACAAGAGTTTTGCGACAGAAACTAATTAACAGTCAGGGTCTTTTCTTTACGCCGCTGTCCATGAATTCCGCCCAGAATCCATCCGGACCCGTCACGAAAAATGACCTGGTCGCCGGACCAATGAAAACCGGACCGTCGGTCGCGCTCAAAGTTTGCAGCCCGGCAGCCCTCACGCGCGGCATCACGATATCAACATCCCTGGACATAAACAAGATATGCGCAGCGCCCGGATCCTGAAAATGCGGACGCACATAGTCCATGATGTGGTCTTTATACTCAATAAATTCCATGACTACCGGCGATCCCGGTATCAATGCCATCGCCATTCGGAATTGTCCCGGGGTGTTCGTCAGATCCACATGGGCTTTGTCGCCGCCCATGAATGTCGGGCTTAGCCAAAACTTGAGGTCGGGCCCCACGAGATGCTGAAACCAGCGGCAGGTGGTTTCGAGATCGTCCACAACCATGGCGATGCGGGCTCCAAGAATATTGCTTTCCGGCAGAGCGGTTGATGAAGGAGGAGGCGTCAGCTCAAAAAGGCCGACCGCATAGCCGTCAGGATCACGCACGAATACGGCGCGAATCTTTCCCGTCATGCCGGGATAGTCTGACAAAACCACGGGGATTCCACCATACGTTATGATCGGCACGAGTTCATCTTTAAGAATGGCCAGAGTTTTATCCAGGTCACGCACGAATAATTTAATGTGGGAAGCTCCGGGATCACTCATGGAAGGCTTGTATGGCCGCGATGGGATGTTCTTTATTTCGATGGCTTCGATAGCCATTTCCGAGCCTCTGGCGGCTGCTGTGCCGGGAATTGGGAGGATAACGGCGCGGTTCCTCGCATCCATCGGGTTCGGAACTCCCTGGCCCCGTTGCACAAATTCAAGCAGCGCCGGATTGGTATCCTTGCTTCCGAATGGTCGCGCACGGCCGCGAGCTCCCAGGAGATCCAGACCTATGAGGTCGTGGTAGAAATGGATCATAAGTTCGACATTCCCGACCTGCCTTCCCAGGTGGCCGGGACGAAGCACATCGCCGGCGGGCGCAACGCCTGCCGGCGGCGCATCAAGCGTTGCCCACGGTTTCTGTGCCGAGGCGATTGAAAAACCCATGAGCAGGACCAAACTTATGGCAATGAATCTCTGAACAGAGTATTTTCCCAATGAAGGTTTCACCTTGGCCTCCTGTGCTACTTGCTTATAGATCGCGCTTTCAGAGCTGCGCAGGTAGCTTTACATATACCATTTATCTTCACAGTCGGGCAATCGCCAACGGGCAATCGGCGTAAGAACTTGGCTCGTGTCTGTCCCGAAAGTTGCAAGCATTGGCGATTTTTTGCGAATGTTCGAATGAATGGCAAATTCCTGGGGAGCGAGTTTGAATCAATAAAAGCTCAACCGGCGCTCTTTGCCGTCGCCCGGATCCATGAAACGATCTCATCGCACAGGGGAACACGACCGCTGGCTTTGACCTCTTCGTTGATGACTAAACCCGGTGTCGCCATGATGCCGTATCGCATGATTTCTTCTATCTTCTCGACCTTTTCCAAATCCGCCGCCATTCCCGATAGGGCAATCGCCCTTTCAACTTCGGCGGCAAGGCGGCCGTCCGGACGGTATTCCCTGATGTCCAATACATCCTGCGTCGCTAGGCGCACATTGGCGCTGATCTTCTTTCCATCCTCCGTGGTCAGAATCACGTCGTTGGTGTTATACCAGTCGGAAAAAACCAAAAAAAGGATCATGCACAGGAAATAAAGCGTTGTCTTCCACAGCGGCCGCGGATTCAGCGGAGCTTCCGGCAGATAAATTTCGCCAACCCTGCGTTGATCGGCGGCCCGGAAAATGAGAGCCATGAACAATCCAATAACCACCGCGAAAATAACTGCGCCGGCAGCCCGGGCCAAGCCAAGATCGAAGCCGAGCACTCGCGCGGAAAGAAATATGGCCATGACATTGATGGCCGGGCCTGAGTATAGAAACGCGCTCGCGGGACCGAGGCCTGCACCTATGGCATATATTCCCGCGAACATGGGAAGCACGCTGCAGGAACATACCGCCAGCACGGCCCCCGATACGGAGGCGACACCGTAAGCAAGCGCGCGGTTCGAGTCCGGCCCAATATACCGCATCACCGAACCCTGCGATAAAAAAGTGGAGATGGCGCCGGCAATAAACATGGCCGGAACTACGCAGGCCAGCGTGTGATTGACCGCATACCATTGCAGGAGCCTGAAAGATTCCAGGATGGCCTGGGTGACCTTCGGATTACCGAGCGGGATATAGCAGGCAAAGAGGAATATCCCGACCAGCCACGCGAATTTTTTGCCCTCTTTCATCCGCCACTATCTGTCAGTGGTGCCGGGAAACTGGGCCATTATGGCGGACCAGATGGGGCCGGGAAAAGGGTTGAGCTATGGGCTGATATAATCGACTATGGGAATTCAGCCTTTGGGGTTTAATTAAGATCAGAAGGATGGCACAACATCATCTTCGTCTCTGGATGTAAGTTTGTGGACGTGCTGCTTCCACCACTGCTGCTTGCAAACAAGAGCCAGTTCCTTCACCTTCATATTCAGGTAATCTCGGTATCCATCGGGCAGCGGCTGACTCTGGATTTCAGCAACAACCCTCTCGAAATACGCAAGGCTCGCGATAGGATCTGTAATTCGGCCGTCCAACCAGGATGCAAATTTCCGGCAAGCTCCCGTCAGCAAGGCGTCTTGGACCGTTTCCAGCGAAATCCCTCGTTTTTCAAATTCCTCGGCTATTCGAATGTCGTTCCTGCCGAACTTGCCGGCCGTGCATTCAAGCGCGAGAAAGCTTTCACGAATGGCGGCGGCATAGCTTCCTAATCGCCTTATGATGTTCGACTCGCGTTCGTAAGGCCAGTACTCGTCGCGGACCATAAAAGCAGGTTTGGAGTATCGTCCGTTCGCCGGCGAAACAGTGCAAATTCCTTTTTGTTGGAGTTCAGCGACAAGAATTTCTATGGCTTGTCGCGGCTTATTCAGAGCGGCGGCCAAATCGTTTAAGTCCGCCTGCACGCATGCCGTCCGACGGTCGGCCTGCAGCGACAAGTGTGCAAACAGCTTAAAGCTGCCGTCGGAGAGCAATCGCAAGGCTTTGCGAAAACCTTCGCCGGCGGCGAGCCAGCCTGTGGGATTCTTGAGTTTGCAGGCGGATGCAGTCATCAGATCACTTTTCCGGCTTTTGCGGCGCGCTTCGAACGCTCCGCGCGCGATAGGAATCTCCTTTGATTTTGATGATGATAGCGCCTTCGACGAGACGGTCGAGGAAAGCCATGGCGAGGGGACCGTCAATCATGTAGTCTCCCCACTGCTCGAAGTCGATGTTGGAAATCAGAGCGGTGGAACCCTGCTGGCTGCGGGCCGCGACGACTTTGTAGAGAAGATGGGCGGCCTGCGGAGATTCCAGCCGTTCGACGCGGTCGAACCCGAACTCGTCGATGATAAGCAATTGCGGGCGGGTATAGACGCGGAGTTCCTGGGGCAGAGTTTTGTCCGCCAGAGAAGACGTCAATTTGGTGATGATTTGGGCGGAGGTTTTATAGAGCACGCGATAGCCGAGAGCGCAGGCTTTGAGCCCTATGGCCTGGACCAGATGGCTTTTTCCGACTCCCGCCTGGCCGATAAAAATCAAATTGGTCTTGCGTTTGATGAACTCGCCTGTGGCCAATTGCTCGATCTGCTGCCGATCGATCGCTTTCTTGTTGAAGTCCCAGTCGAAAGCTTCCAGGTTTTTTTCTCTTCAAAATGGGCTTCGGAAATGCGCCGGGCGATTGAGCGTTCTCTGCGCTGTGCCGCCTGCTCGCCCAGGAGCAAATCGAGAAAGCGCAGGGGAGGCAGGGCTTCTTTCTCGGCGCGCAGCAGCGTCGCATCCAGGGCCTCCGGCGCCACCGGAATCCCAAGGACGTCAAAATGATTGAGGCAGCGTTCACGCATCGTCGCCGGATTCATCCTCTTGGCTATCGCACTTTTCGATCCTCTCATCAGGCTTCTCCTCCTTTTCCAGCAATTTTTGGTATTCCGCGGTCGATCGTGGCGGCACGGATTCTCCTCCGATTCGGCGCAGCTGTTCGCGCGTTTCAACCTCGAGATAATCAAGCCCGGAGCGAGGCTGGGCTTGCGCCGCCAGGATTCTTTCAAGGACCGAGAGAGAGAAGGCTCGATAACGGCTGGCGCGCTCGGTAGCGGCGGCGAGATCCTCTCGCCGGTAGGTCGTCAGCAGACTCAGGATCCTGTGCGCCTCGTCCCTGGCGTAGCGCCGGCTTAGAAAAAGTTGATCGAAAAAGAATACGCCCTGAGGACCGAGCTCTTCGAATCGCCGCTTCAAGACCTCATGGTTTTGCCGGACGTCGGCTCCGGGCATATGGCTTTTATTCTACGGCGTCAAAAGTCGGTTGGATTTGATTAAATCCTTGAGACAACTGCAATTG
>JBBISO010000201.1:0-1244 GCA_037441325.1 Acidobacteriota bacterium
TATCCACACCCGTCTGCGACGCCTCGCTACGAAACCTTGTGAGAAATGCGGATTAAAGCCAGCAATTGGCGGTTAGTTCGTTTCTGGCGCGAAACTGGCAAGCATGTGTATTAGAGGACAGGTTGATGGCAAAGTACAGCTGTAGCGCGCTTGAAGTTTGGGCATAAATTCGATACCATCATAGGCATGAAAGATGTGCGGCGAGGTATCCATGCCAATATTTGAGTACAAATGCCTGAAGTGCGAATCCGAATTTGAAAAGCTGGTTTTGGGAACATCCTCTGAAAACGGAATTAACTGCCCCAATTGTCAATCCGATGAAATTGAGCGCCTATTTTCCAGCTTTAATGGAGTTTCTCGTTCCAGCGATGGTACTACACGATCCATGTCCTCGGGTTGCTCGTCCTGTCAGGCATCAAGCTGTGCCGGCTGCAGCAATTGAACCTTTCAACTAACCGCCAACCGCTGACCACTGCCAGGGTGATTAATGCTGCGGGGGCCGGTCTATGACTTTGTCCGACAGCTCATTGATGTCGTCCGGCCGTGGCGGAAAATGCTCCGCGAGTGCTTTGCCGCAGATTTCAATCGCCGCGCATATGCCGCCGCGAAGGTTGCCTTCTTTGATTCGGCGAATAATGAGATCCCGCACATTCTGCCAGTGTTGGTCCCCCATCTTTGCGTGGATGCCGCGGTCGCCGATAACCACAACTCTTCTCTCAAAAAATGAAAGATAGATTTCGACGCCGTTGGATTCCCGGGTTCGGTGAAGGCCGCTGGCGTAGAATTGCATCATTGCGGCGTCGTTGACACGCGCGTCCATCTCCTGTTTTGAAATGATCCACCGCCTCCAGGGCAGATAGGGAAGAATGGTATAGAAGACCGCAAAGGAGATGAATTCGGTCCAAAGCAGATTGGTTATGGTATGGGGGAAGGGAAGCACCAAAAAAACTGCGGTAGCGAAGGTCATGCCGATAATCGCTCCCTGGAGCGTGGCGTGGAGGTAGCGCGCGGATGCAACCGCCGCAGTGAAGACGATTTCTCCCGAGGTGGTCGTTTCCGCTTTGTTAATTGCCTGTTCAATAAACTCCTTGTCTTCGTCACTCAAAAAGCTCATAGCTGACCTTACGGATGCTTTTCTGTTTTATGTGCAAATTTGAACGCGAAACCTTTTTACCAGCCACCGGAGCTGCCACCGCCTCCGAATCTGCCGCCTCCTCCTGAAAATCCGCCCCCTCCGATTGAAA
>JBBISO010000201.1:1254-5796 GCA_037441325.1 Acidobacteriota bacterium
GCCTCCACCGCCCCAGATGAAGGGCCCTCCAAATCCGCTGGAGCCGCGGCCCGATTTGGCTGCGGCTTGGATCAACGTTCCCATAAAGAAGCCCAGAAAAGCTCCGGCTGTTCCGCCGAAAAGAAGCAGCGGCCAGATGGGTCCGATCAGTGTATAGGGAAGGAGAACTCCCGTCAGCGCGCCGATGATTGTGCCTCCCCATTTGCCGGCTGCGCTGAAAACCCAGAAGAGCGGGAAAAGAAGAACGATGGGGAAACTCCAAAAGCCTCCGGATCGGCGGCGCGACGCTTCACGCTGGCCGGGAGTTGTCCGGTAAGCGCCGCGAACGGCTTGGGCAATCGCAGTCACTCCGGCATTGATGCCTCCATAAAAATCCCCCTCCTTGAATCGCGGAATGATTTCATTCCTCATAATCCTCGAGCTGAGAGCGTCGGTTAAGGTTGCTTCCAGGCCATATCCTACCTCGAGCCGAACCTTCCGCTCCTTCATGGCGACGAGGAGTATTGCGCCGTTATCCAATCCTGGTTGGCCGATTTTCCATGCGTCGGCGACACGGATGGAATAGTCCTCCAGGGACTCTCCTTCGAGGCTGGGGATGATGAGAACGGCAACCTGCGTGGAGTCGGCGGATTCGAGTTCCCGGAGCTTTGAATCCAGAGCGGCTGTTTCATCGGCGGTCAGCACCCCGGCCAGGTCGGTTACACGGCCATGGAGGCTGGGGACATCGAGAGCCGCGGCTTCGGAAACCGGAGCCAGGAACAGGGAAAATAAAATTGCGAATCGGAGCATTTCAGGCCTACTTGGTGAAATCGACGGCCGGCGCCTGTTCGCTTCCGGGCGCTGCCTGGAAATATGCTTTCTTTTGGAAATTGAATATCCGGGCGAAAATATTGGTGGGGAATTGCATCACCCTGGTGTTGTAGGCTTGCGCCGTCTCATTAAAACGCCTGCGTTCCACTGCGATGCGATTTTCCGTTCCTTCTAGCTGGCTCTGCAATTCTAGGAAATTCCGGTTGGCCTTCAAATCCGGATAATTCTCCGCGAGCGCAATCAGGCGGGAGAGTGCGCCGGCCAATCCGGCCTGCGCCTGCTGGAATTTCTGAAGCTCTTCGGCATTATTCAACATCTCGGGCGTGAGTCGGATGGTACCCACCTGGGCGCGGGATGCCGTCACCGATTCAAATACTCGGCTTTCATGCGCCGCGTATCCTTTAACCGTCGCTACAAGATTGGGGACCAGGTCGGCGCGCCGTTGATAAACGTTTTCTACCTGAGCCCATTGGGATTCAACTGATTGCTGTAGCTTGACCAAGTCGTTATAGGTTCCGTAGGCCATGGAGCCCACAATCAGAATTGCGATTACCAGGATTGCAAGAAAGCCCAGCAGACCTTTGCTCATTGCGTCCTCCTGTGTTGTTGGCGGGGACTTTTACTGATGCCCCCTGATTACCTCACCGATGTTGCCCGCAACCCTCCTGATTGTGCAACCAGGCGATCATGGGGAGTGCGGAATCCCGACAAAAGTCGGTTCCGGTTGAAGCTCGACTCCGAACGTATCGTGGACCTTGTCCTGAATCAGGCGCATCAGATCTACGATTTCCTGGGCGGTGGCGCCGCCGCGATTAACCAATGCCAGGGAATGTTTACTGGAAATTCCGGCGTTCCCATAGACATAACCCCTGCAAAACCCGGCACACTCCACAAGCCAGGCTGCCGCCAGTTTCACTTTGTCCCGGCCTGCCGGCAAACGCGGCAGCTTTTCCGAATCCCCCAGAAGTCCGCGGGCGCGCGCTTCGTTTTCAACTCTGTCAACCGCATCCGGACTGAGGGTAGGATTTCTAAAAAAGGATCCTACGCTTCTCGAATCCGGGTCATTCCCGCACAATACCATTGCCTTGGCTTTGCGGATCCGGATGACTGCCTCGCGAACTTCTCGAATGGATGGCTCGCGAGTGCTTGCCGCAAACAGGCTCTGAAGATCCGGATAAAGAATTCGGGAGCGGCCGCGCAGGCGCAGGGCAAACGCCACCCTTAAAATTACATAGCGATCTGCCTGGTCCGTGTTGAAAATGCTTGAACGATAAGCAAATTTGCACTGAGCATTGCTTAATTCAGTTATGAGGTCCGTTTCTCGATCCAGGACCCGCGTTGATAGAATCAAGCTACCCGCTTCCTCGCCGTAAGCTCCGACATTCTGAATGGGAACTGCTCCGACTGTCCCTGGAATTCCGCTGAGACATTCGATCCCGGCGAGCTCCCAACTTACGCAATGGCGGACAAAATCGTCCCATATTTCGCCGGCCGCGGCGGCAATCCTTCCCTGATTTCCGTCGTCAAGAGATTGAATGCCCCGCAGCTCGATTTTTAAAACAAGACCCGGGAAGCCCGAATCCGCGACCAATATATTGCTTCCGCCTCCGAGAACAAAAACCGGACAGCCCCGCGCCCGCGCAAAGTTCAAGGCATCCGGGACCTGGCCTTCAATTGTTGCTTTGACCAGAAAACGTGCCGGGCCGCCTATACCAAGGGTGGTATAGGGCGCCAGAAGGACGTTCTCATGGATCCTAAGGTCGCTCATGTTCTTGAACTTGGCCCGCTCCGTCCGCAAACTTTAGGGGCAAAGAGACCAAGGGGTCAAGGGGCAAAGGGAATAAATGCCGATAAGCAAATCGAAAATGAGGAAAACGGTACCGCATGTGCCCTTTGCTCCCCGATCCCTTGGCCCCTTGTGACAGCCCAGCGCGGCGCAGCAGGAAGCAGTGTGCTTTCAATATTTGTATAATTTCCGAAATGCCGTTTTTTAGTGCCGAGCTGCCGGATTCTGCGACTCACGGATTGAGATGTTCGGCTTGGATTTTCGATGAAATTTCCTGGCGATGCCCCTTTTTCGCTATAATTGGCGCAGATGAAAAGAATTTTTGCCGCCATTCTGGTGTTTTTCCTTTTGAGCCCAGGCGCTGCCGCCGGGTCCGCAAAGCCTTCCATCTCTGTTAAAGCGATCGCGCCGCCGGAACCTTTGGTGCCCGGCAAGCCTGCTATACTGACAATTGAACTCTTCATACCGAATCCATATCATATAAACTCCGACCGGCCTTTTCAGGATTATCTTATCCCCACGGCTTTGGAATTCGAACCTAATCCTGATGCCAGGCTTGGGAAAGCAGTTTTCCCTCCCGCGACAATTAAAAAGTTTCAGTTTTCGGACACTCCGCTGGCGGTATTTGAAGGAATCATCCGGATCATTACGGAAATCGATACGTCGCCCAATTTAACACGCAAAGAGATTGCCATTAAAGGGAGCGTCCGCTATCAGGCGTGCGACGATCAAACTTGCTTTTCTCCCCTTTCCCAATCCTTTAGCTTGACTGTTCCTGTCAAAAGTTCGGAAGGCTCCGCGCCGGCTTCGAGAACAATCGATGCGGCGCAAAACGGAAAATCCATCCCTGCCGTCCCAGAGATTCCAGCGGAAGCATCATCCTCTGAATGGCCAGAGTTTGGAGGCCAGGGGATTCCAGCGATGTTCCTTCTGGTATTTTTAGGGGGCCTGGCGCTGAATCTGACGCCCTGCGTTTATCCGATGATCCCGATCACAATCAGTTATTTTGGAGGGCAGGCTCAGGGCAAAAAAGGAAGTATTTTGCTGCATTCCTTTCTATATGTGGTGGGAATGGCTGTCACTTATTCGCTCCTGGGTGTTGTGGCCTCCATGACGGGAAGTCTTTTCGGCGGGGTGCATCAACACCCTGCGGTGTTGATCGGCATCGCTCTGGTCATGGTTCTTTTGGCATTGAGCATGTTTGATCTGTATGAGCTGCGTCTGCCCGCGTCGCTGAACCGCTTAGCCGGCGGTTCGCAAAGGGGGTTTCGGGGCACCTTCCTGATGGGGCTGGCTGTGGGAATTGTGGCGGCGCCCTGCGTGGGACCCTTTGTCATAGGACTCCTGACCTATGTGGGGAACCGGGGCAATGCTGTCCTGGGGTTTGCATTCTTTTTTGTTCTCGCGATGGGATTGGGCCTGCCATTTCTTGTTCTGGGAGCATTTTCCGGAAGCATCCGGAGGCTGCCGCGGTCCGGCGCATGGATGGTGTGGGTCCGAAAGATTTTCGGTTTTGTGTTGCTCGCCATGGCAGTCTTCTTTCTTAAAACCCTTTTCCACAATCCGCTGACATATCAATTGACATTGGCACTTGTAATGCTTTTGGCTGGAATCTACCTGGCTTGGATTGATCCCGTACCCTCTTCTGGAAAGGTTTTTCCGCTTGTGAGGAACGCTGTCGGAATTGTTTTTTTTGCGGCCGCGCTTTATTCCGCCGTAATGGGTTTGGAAGATGGAATCAGGGGAGCACGAGTTCTTTCAGGAGGGCCAACTTTGAGCGGATCCGTACAGTGGTTCCCCTATTCGGAGGAAATGCTCAGCCGGGCTTCCCGCGAAGGGAAGCCCGTATTCATTGATTTTTATGCGGACTGGTGCGCGCCATGCAAAGAACTGGATAGGTATACATTCGCGGCGCCCGAAGTCATTAAACTCTCCCGAGAGTTTGT
>JBBISO010000202.1:0-3818 GCA_037441325.1 Acidobacteriota bacterium
CGCAATCGACCGGGCCGTCAAATACCGCTGCACCTGGCTTTGATCGCATCCGAAGTATGAAAGCGCAAGGAAAAAACCGCCCAGCATTCCCGAAAGCAGCGTGTAGGAGTTTCTCGGGTCCAGGGAGAGATCGATGCTGTTCCACTTGCCATTAACGCCGGCCAGGTGAACTGCATCCATAATCGAATAATCGGCCGGGAACCGGGCTACAAATAGCGCCATCGCCACGAATATGCCTGCGAACATGAGCAGCATCTGCTTCGCATCAATCAGGATCACGGCCTTGTTTCCGCCGTCGCGATCTCGCTCCAGCCGAAGATGACCGCCAGAATAATCGATGGGGCGTATAACACAAAGCCTACGGCGAGACCTCGCGAGATCAAAAAAAGAAAGCTCGTGAGGCTGCGCGTCCTGGCATCAAAGCGTCTCTCGAGATATTCATACGCGGTAAAGATGTTCGCTTTATAAAAGAATGGGACGAAGGTCATGCACAGGACGACCATTACCAGAGGCTGCGGCAGATAAACCTGGATGAATGACATCCCGGCATCATAGGCTTGCCCCGTGGTCCCGATGTAAGTGATGGCGCTGGCCTGAGTAGCCATGACGGACAAGCCGACCGCCCACCAGCGCAGCGAACGCTTGCCCCTGAAGTAATCATCGAGGTTCTGATTCTTTCTGCCGTGGCGGAATCCTTCCGCAATGACATACGCGAAATAGAGGACAATAATAGCCCAGTCGGCAATATGCATGGGTGGTCAGCGATTGAGAAAAACCGTCATGAGATACAAAGCCAGGATAAGGACACAGGTATAGAAAAAAACGGCGACATACAGACGGCTCCAGGTGCGCAGAAACGGCGGCGGCTCCTCTTTTTCAGATTCGCGCCGCGGCTGTTCGTCAACCTTGCCAACAGTCATACGAACTCCCCGGTCTTATTACCCGCCCAAAAAGCATTTTAGGGCAGCCATCCTCACATATTTTCCTCAAAGGCACAAGCAGGCTCTGCTCCCTGCTTGTGATGGCGGCCTTGGCTTCAGCCGGTTGGGCACCGCCTGCGATCGGGCAAGGGAGTGGCGGAAAAACCGCGGACCCACAGTTGATCACCGTGCTGAATCCTGCGATTGCGAGCAGAATGGCGGAGCGGATGCCTCTCGGGCCGCGTATCGACACCCTGGAGGGCAAAACAATCTATATGGTCGATATCCAATGGGGAGGGCCCGAAGCCGCTTACAGCGTTTACGCAGAGATGCAAGCCTGGTTTTCGCGCAATATGCGGTCGGTGAAGACCGTGATCCGCAGGACGAGCAGCAGCATGTTTGCAGATGATCCCGGATTAATAAAGGAAATAGCCGCGAAGAAGGTTGACGCGGTAATTGTAGGGATCGCGGGCTGACATGGCTGTGTATCGGCCGTGAGCCGATATGCCAGGAACATAGAACTCGAATGTAAAGTGCCCACTGTGGGCGCTTCTGCTTCAAATGTTGTTAGATACAAGGATTACGAGCTTCAATACAGCAACGGCATGCCGATCCGTTATGTCGCCTTTCCATTTCCGGTCGCCGGCCAGCCGAAATCGGTTCATAGAAGTTACGTTGAGGGAAAAGACCTGCTAAGCGGCAAGCCGATGATGCAGGCCATCATCGATGCGCTTACCAAACCTCTCACCGAGCAGGAAAAGATCAAGGGGATGCCTCCCGAAGCAATCCCGGAACCGAGATTATTGAAACCGGATACCGACGCCAACCTGCAACGCCTTTTCAAAGAAAAGGAGTGGACCGACTTCCATCCAATCGTTCTGCCTACGGAAGAGAGAGTGGCGCAAATGTTGAAAGGAACCAGCCGTAAGCCCAATGAGGTGTTGAGCAGGCGAGGCCCGGGAGGCGCGCGGGAAATAACGGTGGAAAAGGCGGCTGTTTACGCGGTAATGGCGGGCGCGAAGCCGGAGTATTTTCCGCTCCTTCTGGCCATCGCCGCCCAGGCACCTTCTTTCGGCAACTCCACAACTTCCATGGCGAATATGATCATCGTGAACGGGCCGATCCGCAAACAACTGGGGATGAATTCCGGGACCAACGCGATGGGTCCTTATAACGAAGCCAACTCGACCATAGGGCGGACTTTCACGCTGGCAGGCAAGATTGTTGGGGACCTCCGCAACAATGTCAACGCTTGGGAATCTTTGGGAAGTAGTCTTCAATATAACAATGTATGCTTCGCCGAGAATGAAGAGGAGCTGCCCGAGGGATGGGAACCGCTCAGCGTGGAGCTGGGGCATAAGCGGACGGATAATACCGTCAGCATCGGCGTCGGGTGGAGTTACATATCCAGTGTGGGCGAGGCGCAGCGGGACCATCCGCCCCATATGCTTATCCGCGATTACATGAGGTCTCTTTCGGGCAACGGGTCGGCGGCAACCATAGTGATGGATCCTTCAGTTGCTTTGCTGCTCCGAAACGCGCACGGTTTTAAAACCAAGTCTGAGCTGGCTCAATGGCTTTCGAAAAACGTAGAAGTCGCCGCCGCTACTTACTGGGGGAATGGGGTGAATGCCACCGCGAATACGGCATTCGCGTTTCAGGGCCTGGAACCTTATGCGACATGGAAAAAAGTTTCGCCCGAAACACTGATCAAACCCTTCATAAATGCCAAGGCCATCCAGGTAGTGGTGGCCGGCGGAAAAACTCAGACCACCTGGTTCGTGACGGATTTCCGCTTCGGCAGAGGAATATTGATAGAAGAGTATAGGTAAAAGCGCACGACTGCCAATCTGCGGGCGGCTTTTCAAAAAAGGCACATTGTGCGGCAAGACAAGGAGACGCACTTCTTGCCTTAGCACTGCCACGAAAATGGGCGCTGCCGAATGCCTGGGGAGACCGGCCCGCATTGCTCACAAGGCTTCTGCGGCGGCGGCACATCTAAGCGGGGGCTTGGACATTTACAGCTTTTCGCCAATTTGATAATATGCATCAACATTTTCAAAAGGAGCTTCTTATGATTCCACGCTGCTCGTTAGTGATTTTGATTGCCATGGCCTTTATGACGGTAACCGGCGGATGGGCGCAGCAAAGCCTCCAACCGCCGCCTCCACTCGCGGGACCGCAGCTCCTGCCTCCGCACAATCAGCAGCCGCCTTTGCCTGACAATCCGCTCCGGGTTCTGTCGCGCTTTTTCCAGCTCAGGCCCGAGCAGGTGGAGGGCGTCGTAAGATTGCTGGAAGTGCGCAGGCGCACCGTGGAACCATTGCTCAAGGAGATTGCCTCCAGGGAGGCGGATTTGCGCGATCTGATCGCAGCTGAAGCCGATGCGCTACTGATAGGAAATGCTGTCATCGCCCTCGACGGCCTGCGCAAACAGGTGCAAGAGGCGCACCGCCAGTTCACAGCGAGCTTCGAGCAACTGCTGACGCCTGATCAGAGATCCCAATTGCAGGCGCTGCGGCGGGCGGTCCGCCTTCAACTTTTCGTGAACGCCGCGCGCGAACTCGGAGTCATCTAGCCCACATTGCTCACAAGGTTTCTACTGCGGCGGCGCATCCGGGCATGAATACAAGGCGCGCGACATGTGCGGGCGGGTCTGGGGACCCGCCCGGGGACGGCTTTCCATAGGTACGTCGAGGAGCCCGAGGTGGACTGCTCCCCTATAATCGGTCCAGATGTAATGTTAGATTTGGACCGCGCAGCGATCAAACGCCGTCGCCAGGGATCAGGACTATCTTCAGACCAGGAACTTTGACCCTGGGAACGTGTCGGAAGGCAAACAGCTTGAAAATCCCCGAAATTTTGGAATTAAAGCGCTCTTAGCCCACCCCCGGCGGC
>JBBISO010000202.1:3828-5756 GCA_037441325.1 Acidobacteriota bacterium
GACAAGTGCAGCGCTTGTCTGCCGCCGGCTCGACCCAGGATCGCCCCACACAAGAACACCGTAACGCGCGACGTTGGGGGACGCCGGTGTGTCGTCATCCCAATCGCTCGCCTAAACTCACTCAGCAGGTTGAATAGCAGCAGAATCGCACAGAAAACAGCTTCCGTTGCGAAGAACTCGTGCAGGCAGAAATCGTCAGCAGCCAGATCGTATTTCAACTCCGCCCGACAGTATCCATCCATCCTTTTTTATTACATTCCTTCGTTCATGATCCGACAATTTGTTTTATATCACCCCATTTCCCTTTCATTGCTTCTGGGGTGCAAGGGCATATTTATACTTCTAATGTGATGAGCCGTTTGAGGCGCTGGTCCCCTTGAGAATTCTCGAGGGTGAGGCTTCTGGCCTTTTTCGGATGTCAGTTTACGACGGTCGTAAAACGAAAAGGGCGGATTAAAGCACAACAGAACCAGAAACAGACGAACTTGGATGTTGGCAGCGACCTAAAAGGGATCCAATTTCTTCCCATTTCTGCTGACGGCGATCATGTATTTGTCTATATTTGGAATGAAGCAGGCAGCGCTTCATCTGATTAGCGATTTCTGATCTGGCACGCCGAGATACAGCAGCCGCCTCGCGATTTGGTTATTGGCCCGTGGCGGCATTTCTTCAAATCACTACTGGAAATGTTTCGAATACGTTCAAAAAGGAGAAACCGTATGAAACCAATAGAAAACGGCACGACGCGAAGAGAGTTTTTTAAGAATGCGGCTATCGGCGCAGCGGGAATAGGCATCATGGGTTCGCTTGCAGCAGCTGGCCAGGAACCTAAAGGTGCTTTGCCACCACCCACCAAAGGACCTAGAGGTGTTTTGCCCCATGTTCCAGATGGTTCAAAATATGGGCACCTAATTAAAAGACTCAATTTACCGGCGAAGCCGAATTACAACCATCCCAAAACCCCGGGAAACGCTGACGCCATTGCATGGCCGAGGGGTGATGAACTGGAGGGAGCAAATATCAATCTCTCGTGGGGGCATTATAGCCAAGTTGGGCTCTGGCAGCCCTGGGAACCAGGAGGGCATTACCATCCGAAGGGAGACGAATGTCTAATTTTTGTCGGGCTTGATGCTAATCGTCCAGAATACTTGGGAGCAGAATGCGAGTTTAACGCAGGGAAGGAATATGAGAGATATATCTTTCGTGTTCCCACTATCTGCTGTTTCCCAAAAAACGTGGTTCACCTTCCAATGTGGACCTTGAAGAATGAAAACGCTTTTGGATTCATCGTGTGCAGCCTGGAAGGCGGGCACGAAACTGTAGAATTGCCTAACCGAAGCGTACTGGAAACAACTGAGGGGACCAAATACGCTCACCTATATAAGAAAATGGTTTTCCGGAGGGACATAAAAGCTAAGACTGGGCCCGGCAATGCAGACGCGCTCTCCTGGCACAAGAGCAAGGATCTAGAGAATTTCAATGTTAATTTTGCTTTCGGATACTATAGCGCAACAGGTGATTGGGGAGCGAAACCTCACAAACATGTTGGCGATCAGTTTTTGGCTTTTGTGGGTCTTGACGATAAAAGGCCGAACTATTTGGGGGCGGAAATCGAGATATCTCTGGGCGAGGAACAGGAAAAGCATGTAATTGACGTCCCTTCATTCGTCATTTGTAAAGCAGCGTTCTCACATGGTCCGATAGTCACAAAGAAAGTCGACAGACCTTTCGGATTTTATTCGGTTCGTCTGGATAAGGGGGATGATTCGGAAATAAATCCTGCGTAGGTCATTTTCACTTGTGTTCAAGTAAAACATTAGGTACAAGGCGCGGAGTTCTGCCTCCTCTCCGCACAGTTGCCGACTACCTTGTTGATTGTTGAGCACCGCGGGGTGCGACGTAGGTTTCTCTCTGCTCCTCCCTCATTC
>JBBISO010000203.1:0-5729 GCA_037441325.1 Acidobacteriota bacterium
TTTTTACCGGGGCGGCACATCCGGGCATGACGGTTGCATTTCGCTGCCCGTGAGGTCGGCTCCGCGGACCCGCCCCACATGTCGCGCGCGTTGTATCCACGCCCGTCTGCGACGCCTCGCTACAAAACCTTGTGAGAAATGCGGACTAAAAATCGATTCTGAGGGAATTGGGTTGCGGCAGAGTCACGCCCTAAACGCCGCGGATTTTTTGCCGGGGAGCACCCAAAATCTCTGTGCCCGGATGCGGAAACACCGCTCCTTGATTATCATAACCAATTGGGTAATTTTACTATGGAAGCGCTTGCTTCCATATTTTGGGGTGCTACAATGTGAGCCTTTCCGCCGCAGCCTTTAGGCTCGCCGGTGACCTAGTGAGGGAGGAGGAACTGGAATGGCATCAGTGGAAGAGAAGGTCAAATCAATCATTGTGGATCAACTGGGCGTCAACGAGGCCGAGGTGACAAGGAATGCATCGTTTGTCGACGATCTGGGCGCGGATTCCCTGGATACTATCGAACTCGTCATGGCCTTCGAAGAAGCTTTTGGCATCGAAATTCCGGATGAGGATGCGGAAAAAATCAAGACCGTGCAGAACGCGATTGAATATGTTGAGGCTCGCGTCAACTAAATAACGGGGGAGCCGAATCGTGGAGGCGCATTTTTTTGCGGCAGGTGCCGGGCATGCCGGGCATGAAGCGTCGGCGCCTTGTGTGATGAATTTGCAGAAACGGGGTGTTTGATCATGAAGATAATCGTTTGTGTCAAGTATGTTCCGGACACGGCTATTAAGGCCAAAGTAACTCCCAGCGGAAAAGACCTGGAACTCTCCGATGTTTCGTTTGTGGTGAACCCATATGATGAATTTGCGGTTGAAGAAGCGCTCAAAATAAAAGAGAAGCTTGGCGGCGAAGTTGTCGTTGTCGGCGCCGGGTCCGAGGCGGCCACAGCGGGACTGAGGACTTGCCTTGCCATGGGAGCAGATTCCGCAATCCTGGTGAAGGATGATTCATTGGAGAAGGCCGACTCATTTGTCATAGGTTCCGTGCTGGCTCGCGTGTGCCGCAATCTGAATCCTGATCTTATTCTTTTCGGAAAACATGCGATCGGCGTGGATAACGCCCAGGTGCCATCGGTCGTCGCGGAGCAACTGGATCTCCCCCAGGTTTCGGTGATAACCAAGCTTGATATTCAGGATAGGAGTTTTCGCGCGGAAAGAGATATCGAGGGGGCGCAAGAAATTGTCGAAGGAACTCTGCCGGCCGTCATCACAGCCCAAAAGGGATTAAACGTTCCCCGATATGCTTCCTTGAAAGGGATCATGGCTGCCAAGAAAAAACAGATTACCATCCAGACTGTGGATTCTCTCGGACTGTCGGCAGATGACTTGAAACCGCGTATTTCGGTTGAACAGATAACTTTGCCCCCGACACGTCCGCCCGGAAAGATCCTCAAAGGCGATGTCGCCGAGGTCGTACCGCAGTTGGTTAAATTGCTGCATGAGGAAGCAAAGCTTATATAGGCCCCAAACTGCGCTATAAATTTTTTGTGCCATAAAACGATGAAGGAGGAAAGATGGCTCAGGGAATCCTGGTATTCATGGAGGAACGGGAAGGTAAGGTCAAGAAGACATCGCTCGAGGCGTTGTCTGCCGCGCGGAGAATGGCTGATGTGCTGGGGGAATCCGTGACGGCGCTGAGGCTTGGGGCCGGCGAACCATCAGTTGATCTCGCTCATTATGGAGCCGATCGAATCATCAGCGCTCGGCATGAGCTTTTAAATGCTTATTCCACGGAAGGTTATGCCGCAACGGTTTTTCAAATCGCGCAGAAGTTTCAACCTCGGTTTATTGTCGGCGCGGCCGGCGCAATGGGGAGGGATCTATTGCCGAGGATTGCGGCCAAACTGGGCGTAGGATTGGCTCAGGACTGCATTGAGGCTAAGGTTATCGATGGGCAACAGCTTGAATGTCTCCGCCCGATTTATGCCGGCAAAGCGTATTCAAGAGTCAGGCTACTTCTAACTCCGGCCATGGCGACGCTTCGCCCCAATGTGTTTTCCTTGGGCGCGCCTGATACGGCGCGCAGCGCCGAGACCGTAACTTTTGCGCCCGAACTTGATCCCGCAAAGATTCGAGCGACAGTCAAGGATATCCGAGTGGCTGCGGGACAAAAAATCGAACTCACGGAGGCGAATATAATTGTATCCGGAGGAAGAGGAGTCAAAGGGCCCGAATTTTTCCCCATGGTAGAGCAGCTTGCCGACGCCTTAAACGGAGCTCTGGGCGCATCGCGCGCTGCTGTGGACGCCGGCTGGATCGATCATCAGCATCAGGTTGGTCAAACAGGTAAGACCGTATCTCCGACGCTATATATTGCCTGCGGCATCAGCGGCGCTATTCAGCATCTGGCCGGTATGTCATCATCAAAATTCATCGTGGCCATCAATAAGGATCCGGAAGCTCCCATATTTAACGTGGCGGATTACGGTATCGTGGGCGACATTTTTGAAGTCATCCCGGCGCTGACTCAGGCAATCAATAGCCTCAAATCCTAGCCCGCGTTTCCAGCAAAGTTTATGCTGCCGAGGCACATCCGCCCACCGATTTATGCAGGCCGACGCCGTGCGACCACAGCAATCGGTGGGCTATTTGTTTTTTTGGTCTATACTTGCCTGAAACCGGAGAATATGGAAACGTTCTCGCGGACGGGACCGTAAGGCGAAAAACCTCCTGCGGGCGATTTGGTTGCAATTAGTGCAATATTTCATAACAAAAAAGATGAACGGTGTGGCGCCGGGCAGAATCCAGGTAACGAATCACCAGCGCCGGTTTAAGATTCATCGAAAACCCGTCGCCCGCTTTTGCGCCGCTTTGCTGCGGGCGCTGAAGCAACCAGCCCAGACCCTTTCCGTCGTATTTGTAAGCGCCCGCCGCATGCGTTTGATGAACCATCGCTATCTTGCACGGGATTATGCCACCGATGTGCTCAGTTTTTCATACGAAGGAGTGATAGCGGAAGGCTTCCCCTTTCTCGGAGAAGTCATCATCTCCCCAGAAATTGCTTTACGTCAGGCGGTTCGTTACGGCGTGGACCCGGAAAGGGAATTACGAAAACTCCTGGTGCACGGTATCCTGCACCTGTTGGGCTATGATCACGAGAGTGATCGCGGCCGTATGAGCCGTGTTCAGACCAATTTGCTGCGGCGAAAACTCTTAACCCAATTGCCGGCACTAGCCGAGTTGACATAGCACCGATGAATGTCATCCTCGAATTGTTGATCATATTGTTTTTTTTGGGATTCCTGTTTCTATTGTCCCTTGTTGAAGGAGCCATTGCACAATCCAGCCCTCTGACACTGCGGATGATTACAGAGCGGCCCGACGAGCCGGAGCCTCCCCTCCTGCCGCTGATAATCGAAAACAAGATAGAGATTCTGAGGCCGTTGCATCTGGGGAATCAGATTGCTCTGATAACAATAGCCATCCTGACAACTCATTTGAATCTTCGAACTTGGCCGACACTGGGAGTCCTGTATTCCTTTATTGCCATATGCTTAGTGTCGCTGCTTTTTCACCAATTGCTGCCGCAGATGCTGACGCAGAATGAGCCGGAAAAAAAACTAATCCGGCTGCTGCGGATTTTCCATCCCTTTTATCGAGTCCTTCGCTCTCTGGCGCTGCCTCTATCCCGCGTATTGAAATTAACCGGTAAGTTGCACGAGGAAGTTGGAAACAGCGAGAAGCCCGAAAGCGAGGAGGTTACCGGCGAGGAAATCCAGGCGTACCTGGAAATCGGCGAGGATGAAGGAATTCTGCAAGAAGAAGATTCCAAACTCATCCAATCGGTGGTCGAATTCGGCAACACACTGGCGCGGGAAGTAATGACGCCGCGGACCAAAATTGTAGCCTGCGAGGAGAATGCCACCCTTGCCGAGCTGCGCGATATTATGGTTCAGCATCGGCATTCGCGGATCCCGATCTACCGCGGAGATATCGATCACATCGTGGGAATCGCCCATATCCGCCGGCTTATGGCGCAGTATGTGGAAGGAAGAGAATCGGATTCCATCGCTGGTATCGTGAATCCGGTAACGTTTGTTCCCGAGTCTAAGCCTGTTTCCAAGCTCCTGCGGGAACTTCAGAATAGCGGCGATTATGCCGCGATCGTAATCAATGAATTCGGGGGCGTCGCGGGCATGGTAACCATTGAGGATTTGGTTGAGGAAATCATTGGAGAGATAAGGGATGAGGATGAAGCCAAGGTCAGTAAAATCATCGAGGAGGGGCCGAGAAGTTACGTGATGCATGGGACGACCGAATTAGCGCGCCTGGAAGAACTAACAGGCCGGAAATTCAATAATCTGAACTGCTCGACCGTTGCCGGGCTGATTATGGCGTACCTTGGCCGCGTTCCGGCACCCGGCGAAGATTTCGAATTGGAAGGACTCCGAATACGGATCCTCGATTCGGATCGCAAACGGGCCTATTGGATCCGCATCCAGTTGCCCGATATCACCGTGAATGAGTGAAATGAGTGAAAAGGTGAGAAGCTTTGGCCGAGGGATACCTATGTTTGACGCCCGCGATCACCGATATATGCGGAGGGCGCTCGCCCTGGCAAAAAAGGGACTTGGGCTCACGAGTCCCAATCCCCCGGTTGGTTGCGTTATTGTCCGAAACGGCAAGATCATAGGGCGAGGCCGGCATGAGTACGCCCTTCTGGATCATGCTGAAGTACGGGCGCTCCGTGAAGCAGCCGCGCGCGCGCGCGGCGCTACCGCTTACGTCACTCTCGAGCCTTGTTGCCATCAGGGAAGGACCTCGCCTTGTGTCGACAGCATGATTAAAGCGGGAATCCGCCGAGTCGTCGCGGCGCGGGTGGATCCCAATCCGAGAGTTTCGGGGAATGGGATCGCACAGTTGCGCTCCGCCGGCATCCGCGTCGATGTCGGCATTTTGGAGGAAAAAGCCGGAGAGCTTATCGAACCTTTTGCCTGCCACATCACGACCGGCCTGCCCTTGGTAATCTGCAAAGTCGGCATGTCGCTGGACGGGAAAATCGGTACTGGGCGGCGGGGAGCACGATGGATTACATCGCCTGAAGGCAGGGAATTCGGACAATTTTTGCGGCTTGGCGCCGATGCCCTTCTCGTTGGCATCGGAACCGTGCTTGCAGACAACCCCGAACTTACTTACCGCGGAGCCGCTCCCAAAGCCAGACCGTTAATACGTGCCATTCTTGATCCCTTGTTGCAGACTTCGCCCTCCGCCCGTCTTTTTCGTGATCTTTCGAATTCGCCTGTCCTTCTTTTTTGCGGGCCCAAGGCTCCGCATAGGCGCCGGTTGAAACTGGAGAGGCCGGGAGTGGAAATCGTATCTGTTTCCTGTCGCGGCGATAAACTCGATCTGAAAGGCGTCCTGAGGGAACTTGGGAAGCGAGATGTCCTTGGACTGCTGGTAGAGGGTGGAAGCAGGGTCCATTGGTCTTTTATCGCCGAGCGGCTGGTCGACAAATTCTATTTTATTGTTTCACCCCTAATTCTTGGAGGAACCAAATCCGTTCCATCCGTGGGCGGCAAAGGATATAAATCCGCCGCTGATTCGCCGAAATTTAAGATACGAAAGGTCTTCGATATCGGCCCGGATTTTGTCCTCGAATCCTACCCGTCATATTCGAGGTCGATCATCTCCCCATGGATTTCTTAGGCCGCACTTCTCACAAGGTTTTTAC
>JBBISO010000204.1:0-5728 GCA_037441325.1 Acidobacteriota bacterium
TAAATCGGGTTGAATTCATAGCCGCTTTCGTCCTGCTGCGCCATCTTACGGAACATTTCATCCGAGACTTTCTCCGTGACATCCGACCAAATATCGATAATTTTGTTATACCGCTCGCCGTCGGTTATGGCGCCGTCCTGGTACTGTTTCTCCACTTCGATGACGCTCTTGCGGGCTTCATCCACCAGCTCCCCCTTGTTGTCGGGGACGATCAGGTCGTCGATACCGATGGAGATGCCGGCCTTGGTCGCGTACAGAAATCCGAGGTCTTTCAGATCATCGAGCATCTGGACCGTGGTCTCCAATCCGAAATGCAGGTAGCAGTAGTTAACCAGCTGCTGCAATCCTTTCCGCTTCATAAGCCCGTTGATGAAGGGCATCCCTTGGGGAAGGATGGAGTTGAATATCAAGCGGCCGACGGTGGTGTTGACGAACTCATTATTGACTTCCCGGATGTCGGCGCGCATCACGCCCTGATCGTCGTATTGGGCCGTTAAATCAATCAGCGGCCCGGTGAAGCGGTAACGGATGGGAGTGAGACGCTCGACCATGCCGTTTTCCAAGGCGAACATCGCTTCGTCAAAGGAACCGAAGACTCGACCCTCGCCTTTGGTCCCCCTCTTCGCCTTGGTAAGGTAGTAGCACCCCAGCACGATATCCTGGCTCGGGATCGCTATCGGCTGTCCGTTGGCGGGAGAAAGGATATTGTGGCTGCTCAGCATCAGAACCGCGGCCTCGATCTGAGCTTCCGGCGACAAGGGTATATGAACCGCCATTTGATCGCCGTCAAAGTCAGCATTGAAAGCCGCACAGACCAAAGGCGGAATCTTGATGGCTTTCCCTTCCACCAGCACGGGCTCGAACGCCTGAATGCCGAGGCGATGCAGCGTCGGTGCGCGGTTCAGAAGCACCGGGTGGTCGCGGATCACCTCTTCGAGGATGTCCCAGACCGCGGATTCCTGCCTTTCCACCATTTCCTTGGCGCCCTTGATGGTGGCGGCGTGTCCTTCCTTCTCGAGCCGGTTGTAAATGAACGGCTTGAAGAGCTCCAGGGCCATTTTCTTGGGCAGCCCGCACTGGTGCAGCTTCAGTTCAGGGCCGACAACTATGACCGAACGTCCTGAATAATCGACGCGTTTGCCCAAAAGGTTCTGCCGGAAACGCCCCGATTTCCCCTTGAGCGTATCGCTGAGCGATTTCAGCGGACGGTTGTTCGCGCCCCGGAGAACGCGGCCGCGCCGCCCGTTGTCAAACATCGCATCAACCGCCTCCTGGAGCATTCTTTTCTCATTTCGAATGATGACCTCCGGAGCGCGAAGCTCCATGAGCTTTTTCAGGCGGTTGTTTCGATTGATCACACGCCGATAGAGGTCATTGAGGTCCGAAGTCGCAAAGCGCCCTCCGTCCAAAGGAACCAGGGGCCGAAGCTCCGGAGGAATCACGGGGACAACATCCAGAATCATCCATTCAGGTTTGTTGCCGGATTTGCGGAACGCGTCGACCACCTTCAAACGCTTGGCATACTTGATGCTCTTCAACTGGGAAGTCTCCGTTTTCATGGCGGCCCGGAGCTCATCGGCGATCTCTTCGATATCCACCCTTTTCAATAACTCTTTGATGGCTTCAGCCCCCATCATGGCCTTGAATTTGCCCGGGGAGTCCTGTACGAGAGCCCGATATCTTTCCTCGTTGAGCAGCTCACCCCGTTTGACCGGCGCGTCGCCGACGTCGACCACAGCATAGGCCTCAAAATACAGAACCCGCTCAAGGTCCCGCAAACTGATGTCCAGGAGATGGCCGATGCGGCTGGGCAAACCTTTGAAAAACCAGACATGCGAACAGGGCGAGGCCAGTTCAATGTGGCCGAGTCTTTCGCGCCGCACCTTGGAGAGGGTGACTTCCACCCCGCACTTATCGCAAACGATACCGCGGTACTTCATGCGCTTGTACTTTCCGCACAAGCACTCCCAATCCGTGACCGGCCCGAAAATCCGGGCGCAAAATAGTCCGTCTTTCTCCGGTTTGAAAGTACGATAATTGATGGTTTCCGGCTTGGTAACCTCGCCGCGCGACCATGCCCGTATCTTCTCGGGTGATGCCAGGCTGATCCGAATACTGTCAAAATCAGTGCTTAAATCCGATTTTGCCATCACATCCTTAAAACTTCTCAATTGCCCCCCCTCTCTCAAGAGGTTTTGTTGCGATATTCGTTGGTCCTTTGATTCAATCGTCCGCTCGCGACATCAGTTCATCATGATTTGCGATTTTAGATTGGCGATTGACGCCGGCCAAAATCGCAAATCGTCATTCGGTGGCCGTTTCCACGCGCCGCGCCTTCTGCCTCTGAATCAGCTCCACGTCGAGGCAGAGGCTCTGCAGTTCGCGGATGAGCACGTTGAAAGATTCGGGGATTCCCGGTGTGAAGTGGGACTCTCCTTTGACAATGGCTTCATAAATCTTGGTCCGGCCCTGGATATCATCCGACTTGGCCGTCAGCAGCTCCTGCAGGATGTTGGCGGCGCCGTAAGCCTCGAGCGCCCAAACCTCCATTTCCCCGAACCGCTGTCCGCCGAACTGGGCTTTGCCGCCCAGCGGCTGCTGGGTGATGAGCGAGTAGGGCCCAATGCTCCGTGCATGAATCTTGTCATCTACGAGGTGGGACAGCTTCAGGGTATATATGTAGCCGACGGTCACTTTCTGGTCAAATCTTTCACCCGTCATCCCGTCATAGAGGTCGATTTTGCCGCCTTCGGGCAATCCCGCCCGGCCCAGCATTTCCTTGATTTCAGACTCCGAAGCCCCGTCGAACACCGGCGTCGAGAAATAAAGACCTAAGGCTTTGGCGGCCCACCCCAAGTGAGTTTCGAGGATCTGCCCGACATTCATACGGGACGGCACCCCCAGCGGATTAAGGACAATTTCAACCGCCGTGCCGTCGGGCAAATAGGGCATATCCTCTTCCGGCAATATGCGCGCGATCACGCCTTTGTTTCCATGGCGCCCTGCCATTTTATCGCCGACCGACAATTTCCGCTTCATGGCCACATAGACTTTGACCATTTTTATCACGCCCGGCGGAAGCTCGTCACCGCGCCGCAGCTTTCCCAGCTGCTCCTCGTGGAGATTTTTCAGTATCTGAATCTGCTTTTCGGTCTTTTCTTCGAGGCGTTTGATGCGCTCGTAGATTTTTCCTGCTTTCTCGGCTTTAAAATCATTTTTGATCTTGTTCAGTTCCGTGGTGCTCAATTCCTGGAGCAGCGAGCGGGTCAGCTTCGTCTTCTTTTTTATGAGCACTTCTCCGGAACGGTTCAGAAGGTCATCCGGCAATATTTCGCCGCTGAAGATGTCAATCAGGCGCTTGTTGCGTTCCTCTCTGATGATCCGGATTTCGTCGTTCAGGTCTTTTTCCATCTTTTCGACCTGTTCTCTTTCGATCTGCTTGGCCCGCTCGTCTTTAGGAACGCCCTTGCGCGAAAAGATCTTGACGTCAACGATAGTCCCTTCAATCCCCGGGGGCGTCACCAGCGATGCATCCCGGACTTCGCCCGCCTTTTCACCGAAAATGGCGCGGAGCAGCTTCTCTTCCGGCGATAATTGGGTCTCGCCCTTGGGAGTGACCTTGCCGACGAGCACGTCTCCCGGGCGCACTTTGGCGCCAATCCGGATAATTCCGCTTTCATCAAGATCGCGCAAGCTGACATCGCTGACATTGGGAATGTCGCGCGTGATTTCCTCCGGACCCAGCTTGGTGTCCCGCGCTTCTATTTCCAGTTCTTCAATATGGATGGATGTGTAGCTGTCTTCCTTGACCAGCTTCTCGCTGACCAGAATGGCATCCTCAAAATTGTAGCCGCGCCACGGCATGAAAGCGACAAGCACGTTGCGGCCGAGGGCCAGTTCGCCTTTATCGGTACATGGACCATCTGCCAAAACCTGGCCTCGGATAACAAGATCCCCTTTCCGGACCAGCGGCGTCTGGTTGATGCAGGTATTCTGGTTCGAGCGTTTGAATTTCGTCAGAGTATAGATGTCCACTCCGGCATCCCTGGCCGCGGATCTCCCATTCTCGCTATCTCCTTCAACTCGAACGATGATCCGGGTCGAGTCGACGCTATCCACCACGCCGGTGCGCTTACAGATGACCACCGCTCCCGAATCCTTGGCGGTGAGGTGCTCCATTCCAGTTCCAATGTAAGGCGCTTCGGCCCGGAGAAGCGGAACCGCCTGGCGCTGCATGTTCGATCCCATGAGGGCCCGATTCGCGTCGTCATGTTCGAGAAACGGGATTAGGCTCGCCGCGACGCTCACCAGCTGCTTGGGAGAAACGTCGATGTATTGCACCTCTTCCCTCGGGACCAAAACAAAGTTGCCGGCCTTGCGCGCATTAACGCGTTCCGGCAGTATCTCCCCGCGCTCATTCAGTTCGACGTTCGCCTGGGCAATGGTATACTCCTCGGCCTCCCAGGCCGTCTGATAAAAGGAGTACGGCTCGTACTGACAGCAGCGCTTCCCCGCAGCTTCACAGCGGCGGTTTTGCTTTTCCGCGGCCTCCTTTTCGACCTCATCGCCTACCTTAAAGTGCGTATCTCCCGGGAAAACGATGTGCACAAATTCCAGAACTTTGCCATTTTTGACCTTGCGATAAGGCGACTCAATAAAACCGTATTCGTTGATTCGCGCATAGCAGCTCAGGGAAGAAATCAGCCCGATGTTCGGCCCTTCCGGCGTCTCAATCGGACAAATGCGCCCGTAATGCGTCGGGTGCACATCCCTGACTTCAAACCCCGCCCGCTCGCGGCTCAGGCCGCCGGGGCCGAGGGCGGAAAGCCTGCGCTTATGGGTGATTTCGGAGAGCGGATTGGTTTGATCCATGAACTGCGACAACTGGCTGCTGCCGAAAAATTCTCGGATAGATGCCATAACCGGCTTGGCGTTGATAAGGTCATGCGGCATGGCAGTCGTCATTTCCTGGTGGACCGACATCTTTTCCTTGATCGCCCGCTCCATGCGCACCAGACCGATGCGGAACTGGTTCTCGAGGAGCTCGCCGACCGAGCGCACGCGCCGGTTGCCGAGGTGATCGATGTCGTCGACGCTCCCGATATTCCGGGGCAGTTTCAGCGCGTATCTTATGACCCCGTAGAAATCCTCCGGCGTAAGTGCGCGTTGCTCCAAAGGGGTGTTCAGGCCCAGTTTGATGTTGAACTTGAGCCGCCCGACCCTGGAAAAATCATACTTGCGCGGATCATAAAACATGCCTTCAAAGAGAGCGGTGGCGGTCTCCAGCGTCGGCGGATCTCCGGGCCGCTGCTTTCGGTATATCTCAATAAGCGCTTCCGCCTGGGACTTTATGTGATCCTTGGTAAGCGTTTGGGAAATTATGCTGCCCGTGTCTTCCCGCTCCGGAAAGAACACTTCCAGTGAATTGATCTCGGATTCGCTCAACGCCGTGAGAATCCGGGAAGTCACCTCGGAATTGGATTCAATGAGGATTTCTCCCGTATCGTGATTGATCACCTCGGCAATTGACAAGGCGCCTTCGAGGGCTTCAAACTCAATTTTAATCTCCTTCACGCCGGCTTTTAGCAGCTGGTGGTAAAACCCTTCCACGATTCTCTTGCCCTTTGGAACCAACACACTCTTGCCCTTTGGATCCTTGATGTCCTCAGCGGCCTTGGATCCAATGAGGTCCCGGCCCAGGGTCCGATACAATTCCTTGCCTTCCCCG
>JBBISO010000205.1:0-5612 GCA_037441325.1 Acidobacteriota bacterium
TCCTTGCCCCCCTTCCCGTCTCGAACAACTATCTCATTGCGGGAAAAATCAATGTTTTGAACTCGCAATCGCAGGCATTCCATCAGGCGCAATCCGGCGCCATACATCAGAGACGCCATCAGCCATTTGTCGCCGCTCAAGGCTGCCAGCAGCGTCCTAACTTCCTCACGAGTCATCACTACGGGCAACCGCTTGGGCTTGCGGGCTCGTATGACCTCGCCAAGCTCCCCGACTTGACGCCCAATCACGCGCCGATAGAGAAATAGCAAAGCAGAGAGCGCCTGGTTCTGCGTCGAGGCGCTCACTTTATCTTTTACTGCCAGATGCGTCAGGAAGGCGTTGATTTCCGGTTCGGCCATTTCTGCCGGATGGCGGATGCCATGAAAAAAGATAAACCGCCGGACCCAATGGCTGTATGTCTGTTCGGTGCGACGGCTGTAATGGCCGGCGCGCAATTCCTGGCGCAACCGGTCCATCAGTTTTGGCGGGCGCGAGCCGTATATTGTGCGATCTTCGGAAATAAAGGGCGCCTCGGCAAAAGCCTTGCCGCTCCATGGACTCACGTACGGCCGAATACGGCAAACAGCCTGCATTTCGGATCCTTCCCCATGTCCCGCGATATAACTAATCCGCATATGAATCTATGAGCGATATTTTATATACGAAAGTCCCTGTTGGATCCCGGTGCGCAAGCCGGATCGATGACTCTCTTGGCTGTCAGCTGCGGCAATGAGTCTGCAGCTGGTAAATCATAAATCGGTTTTTCTTCAGGTTTAGCCGGCAGCCGCCGCTTGAAAACAATAGGAATTATACTATTGCCATGCCCCGAAATAAAGCGTGCGCCCGGGTGCATGAAAAAAAAGGACAGGGGATGCATGCGACGGCTCCTTGTGGAGCGTTTCCTAAGACTGTGCCGCTATTCTATCTGACTGATGCCGCAGGCCGCCATTTTCACCGTATCGGTAAATCGTTTGCGGCCGGGCGACAAGCCCTCGAACTTCTGTTCCCGAGGCAATTCCTTCCATTCCATGTGCTTTGATATGGTCTGCATCTGAACCTTCAACGTGAGCAAATCGTTTTCCAGCTGCTCGATCTGTTCTTGCAGGCCGGCTTTCTGCTACTCCCATTTGTTGATGTCTATTCCTTCTGCGTTCGCGGGGGAGCGTCAGCGCCGCAAAACGCGCTTGATGGTGAGTGAGCTTGGTTTTGAGCGCTCGGCATTGCCGGTCCAGTTCTCGCCAGACAGGGTATGCCGCGGGCTGATTGGTCCCGGGAATCGCTTCCGTGTCATATTCGATAAGTGCGTCAACGGCAAGCGGCCCAATGCCATCAGCTTGCCCAGCTCGCCGGTCTTTTCGTATTGAAGTTGCTCCAGTCAGTTGTTTTCGGGGAAGTTAATGCTTGCTCACATGGGGAAGTATGGCTAGTATTGGATATTATTGGATATTAATGGAGGAATAATGGCTACAAATGATGATATTTATTTTTTGACTTTGGAGGATGTTGCTGATCGTTTGAAAATATCCATCAGCACTGTGCGCCGATGGGTAAAATCAAATGAGCTGAGGTCAATTAAGATAGGCAATCGTGGCCAATACCGCATCAGCTTGGCGGATCTCGAGGAGTTTTTGGCGGAACAGGAGGCCCAGCAGCCGGACACATCCATGGTGGCCGCTTTCAAGCGTGGCCGCGAATGGAGGCAGGCCATCGACTGGGCGCGAGAGCATGCCAAATACATCGTGGTTATTGGAGGCGTTATATCGGGCCTGGGGAAGGGAATCGCGGCTGCCTCCATCGGCAAGCTGCTCAATTCGCGGCTAATGGTTGTGCCCATCAAGTGCGATGGTTATCTCAACACCGATCCGGGGACAATGAATCCAATCGAGCACGGCGAGGTTTTCGTTCTGGACGACGGCGGCGAAGTGGACATGGACTTCGGCCATTATGAACGCTTTTTGGGAGTGACCTGCCGGTTCGAATGGAATTTGACTATGGGGAAAGTTTACAAAGCGATTCTGGATCAGGAACGGGAAGGTTTTTATCTGGGCCAGACCGTGCAATTGATTCCGCATGTCACCGATGTAATTAAAAACTGGTTCTATGAAATTCCCGGGCGCCTGCAGGCGGACATCGGCCTGATCGAGATCGGCGGCACCGTCGGCGACATGGAGAACGAATTGTATTTGGAAGCGGTGCGGCAGCTGCGGCAGGAAGTTGGCGAGCAAAACATTTTGATCGTCCTCTTGACTTACATCCCTATCCCGGCCGGGGTGGAAGAGCAAAAATCCAAGCCGACCCAGCAATCGGTCAAGCTGCTCAATGAGCGCGGCATCCGGCCGGATGTCATCATCGGCCGGTGTGCCGAGCGGCTGACCGATAAGATCAAGCAAAAGATCGCTTTGTTCTGCAACATCGATAAAGCTGCGGTGATCTCCGGTCTCGATGTGCCGTCCGTGTACCAGATCCCTCTGGTTTTTGAGGATGAAGGCCTGACGGAAATCATCCACAAACTGCTCTCCATCTATTCTCCGCCGCAACTGCTGGAGTGGCGCAAGCTGGTCGACCGCCTGTTATCACCGGCCGGGCCGCTGATCCGGGTGGCCATTTGCGGCAAGTACACCAACCTGCACGATTCCTATGCGAGCGTGATCGAAGCGGTGCGGCACAGCGGGGCGCATATCAACGCCCGGCTGGAGATCGACTGGCTGGACACGGCCGAGCTGGAGCGCACCGGCGGGTCCTGCGCCGACTTTCTGAGCAGGGTGGACGCGGTCATTGTGCCTGGCGGATTCGGGACCCGCGGCATTGAAGGCAAGATCCAGGTGATCCGGCACTGCCGCGAAAACGGCATTCCCTTTTTGGGTATTTGTTATGGCATGCAACTGGCGGTGGTGGAATATGCGCGGAATGTGGCCGTCTTGGCCGGCGCGCACACCACGGAGACGGCTGAAGACGGCTTTGAAGTTTCTCATCCGGTGGTATGCATTCTGCCCGAGCAAATCGGCATTACCCAGAAGGGGGGAACCATGCGGCTGGGCGGCCAAGACATTGTGCTGAAGGAGAATTCGCGCGCCGCCGCGCTCTACAAAAGCCGGAGAATCCGGGAGCGTTTCCGCCACCGCTACGAGGTGAATCCCGAATATGTCGAGCGGCTGGAGAAGGCCGGGCTGGTGTTTTCCGGACACGATCCCTCGGGCAAAATTATGCAGGTGATGGAACTGACGGATCATGCCTATTATCTGGGTTGTCAATTTCATCCGGAGTTGACCTCCAAACTGGAGGAGCCGGCGCCGTTGTTCCGCGAGTTGATCCGCGCCGCCTTCGAAAAAAAAAAGCAAATGCAGCTTAGGAATATCGAAGTAGTTAATAGTTAATGGGGTCGGACCACGATGAGACATTCGCAAGATTCGTGATAGGCCCGTTGATTACCAGCGCCTCGACGAAGCCGTTGTCGGAAACCGAAATCCACTCTTTCCCGGTGGATCCCGCCGCCTGGATGATCGGGAAATACTCAGGCTTGGCGCCGGCCATGGCCGCATCTTTTGCGGTATAGGTCCAGAATTCAAAAACTCCAAAGGCGCGGCGCCATCGGCTTTGGTTTTATTGGAAGGGGAGTGCCCATCGGATTGAGCACGCTGATTTTTTGCACGGCCGGAGCCGCTTACCCTTGTGCCCGGGCCTGGTTGTTTGAAGTCGGATGACTGCAAAACAGGCTTAGGCATAGAATTGCAATAACTGCCACAGCCATTCGCCGCTTCATCGCTTTGTCCTCCTTGGGGTGAATTGACCAAAGTTGATTCAATCCAGGCAGCCTTCTATCGTCATGTCAAGCGTATAAGGGAAAAGACGGGCCGCGGATCCCAAAGCCATTAAAATTATTTGATTCACTATGTAATAATCGGACCGCCTGCGCGTCATAGGAATGGAACAACCGGATATGGGTGGAGCTGGCCAGCATGCGCGGCGGCAGTGGAAATTTGGTGAGAAATGCGAGCCGGCAACTCCTTCGATGCGCAGCTCATCGCCATGGCTTCATCGACGAAATTTACTGAACTATATGAAAAATATTATGCCGCGGTCTATTTCACCGCGCTCCGCATTACCGGCAATCGGGCGGACGCGGAGGACGCGCTGCAAACCGTTTTTCTCCGCATCCTGAGTCAGGGCGGGCGCCTGGATACGGCCCAAGCGCCGGAACCGTATCTGCGCCGTGCAGCAGCCAATGCCGCTGTCGACCTGCTTCGCCGCAGGATTTCCCATGGCGAGACCATGCTCGAGGAGGATTCCGCGACTGCCGCAAGAGATAAAGACACGTTGCTTCTCAAGGAACAATTACGGCGTGCGATCGCCGCACTGGAGCGGAGCGACGCGATCTTGTTCCTGCTGCGCTACGTCGAAGGGATGTCGAATGGAGAACTGGCTGAAATGTTCGGCCGGGAAAAGAACCACATAGCTGTTCGGCTGCACCGGATCCGGCAAATCCTACAGACTGAAATCGGACGATAGAGGGGAGGTCGGTTATGTCGGAGGATCGCTTGGAAAAAGCTTTGGAGGCAATGAAAAGGGAGAGCGTAAGTCCCGAAGAGCTTGAAGGCATGCGGGCCCGCGTTTGGGAAAAACTTGGAAACACAGGCGAGGCAGCCTGCGCTGAATTCCAGGCCGAGCTTCAAGATTATATTGGCGGCCGGCTTGCCGGCAATCGGCGGCTGCTGCTTGAAGATCATTTGGGCCGCTGTCCGCTGTGTCGCGCGCGGATTTCCGAACTGCGCGGAGAGAGAAAGACCGTTCCTTTGCTGCCGCATCGGACTTCGCGGCCGCCTTGGCGGTGGGCCTGGGCGGCGGCAGCGGTTTTGCTTCTTGGAATGATCTACCTGGGACGCGATGCAATCGATATTTGGCTCGCGCCGGCAGGGCCGCGGGCCACGGTCGCTTCAGTTGCCGGAGAACTTTATCTTGTTCCCGAAGGCGTTTTGAAAGCCGGTTCCAGCGTCGGTGAGAACCAGGTCATTCGAACCGGGCCCGGCGCTCACACCGTGCTTAGGCTGGCCGACGACTCCCTGCTGGAAATCAATGAGCGTACGGAGTTGTCCTTGCAGGCCAAATTGCGTAGCAGATCTATCCAGCTTCAGCGCGGAGACATCATCGTCCGAGCCGCCAAACAGCGCCTCGGCCGTCTGAGCGTCCAAACACGCGATACGGCTGCATCGGTAAAGGGCACCGTATTCGCTGTTTCCACGGGATTAGGCGGCACCCTGGTTTCCGTGGTCGAGGGCTCAGTAGTTGTCACCCAGGCCAGCGTGCAGGTCGTTCTGAGGGCGGGAGAGCAGGCCGCTTCCAATCCGGCGCTGGCGGGTTCCGTGCAAAGCGCAATTTCATGGAGCCCCGACGCCGAAACTTATCTTGCCGTGCTCGCTTCGCTGGCGAAGGTTGAAAAGCAAATTGCCAAGCTGCCGTCTCCATCTCTGCACACTCAATCCAACCTGATTCGGTACATGCCGCAGGGAATGTTCCTCTATGGCGCGGTTCCAAACTTCGGCGATACGATCGAACAGGCCTGGATGCTGGCCGAGCAGCAGGCCTCCGCGCCCCCCGCGCCGCGGCCCGGGCCAATC
>JBBISO010000206.1:0-5589 GCA_037441325.1 Acidobacteriota bacterium
TGCGCCTAAAAAGCAAACCGCAAAGACCTTCTCCAAGAAAAAGGGATGCTTTGAGAAGGTCTTCGTGGTTGGAGGGAGCGTCCTGAATAATGGGTTGGAAGCACCCTCCGGACCGGCGTATCTGAAAGCATAAGCATTAGAAGCAGTTCTTAAATCACCCAATTTTAGTCCGAATTTCCTCGGACAAATGAGTTTCCTTATTCCATCTTTTCTTTTCCTTCGCCGTAACTTCTGAAGCACGCCGCCCAATGAGCTTTTGAAATTTCGCGCACCGGGGGAACCAGCTCGCCGCATTGCGGCATCCGATCTCCGCAGCGGGGGGCAAAGGTGCAACCCCGAATGTCCTCTCCTGCGGCCGGCGCCGACCCGGGGATGGAGGGGAGCGGACGGGTTTCGTAATGATGGTGCAAATCCGGCTGGCATTGGATCAGGCCCATCGTATATGGATGCGCGGGCGCGGCCAGGACTTCAGGCGCCGGGCCGCATTCGACGATGCTCCCGTGATACATGACCGCGATTCGATCCGAAATCCGGGATATCAAAGGCAGATCATGGCTGATCATGAGCAAAGCAAGCCCGTGGCGCCGCTTCATGACCTGAAGCAGGTCAAGTATTTGAGCCTGAAGTGTCGAATCCACCGAGCTGGTTGGTTCATCGGCAATCAGCAGCCTTGGATTATTGCATATGCCGAGAGCGATTCCGACCCGCTGGCACTCCCCGCCGGAAAGCTCGAACGGGTACAAGCGCTCGTGGCCTTTCGGAACTCCCATCTCCTGGAGCAGTTCCAATGCCCGTTTTCGAGCTTCTTTCCCGGACCATTGCCGGTGCGCCCGGAGCGTTTCCATCAGGTGGCTGCCGACGGTCAGGACCGGATTCAGCGCACTCCGCATATCTTGAAATACGATCCCAATCCTGCGGCTGCGAATGCTTTTCCATTCATGCCTATTGAGGGACTGAAGGCTGCGGCCTTCAAAAAGGATTTCGCCCGATTCCCAGCGGGAACGCCGGCCGAGGATTCCCAGTACAGCCTGCGCCAGAGTCGACTTCCCGCTGCCCGTTTCCCCGACCAGCGCCATGGTTTCGCCTTCGAAAATCTCCATGGACACATCGCGGACCGCGCGAACCGTCTGCGGGGGATGTTCGTAGGAAACCGATAAACGCCGAATTTCCAGAAGAGGGCGATTCGCCGGATTTGTTCCTCTCCCCTCTCGACCCACAATCATAAGCTTTGAGACAGCCTCCGGAAGTCCGCTTTCATGGGATTAAAATATTTGGCTCCCTAAAAAGCGCGCCTGGCTCTTGAGTTCCTCCTCGATCCGCAGAAGCTGATTGTATTTGCATACCCGGTCGGTGCGGCTGGCAGATCCGGTTTTAATTTGGCCTGCATTGGTGGCGACGGCCAAATCGGCGATGAAAGCATCCTCGGTCTCGCCGGAGCGGTGAGAAATCACCGTCGTATAACCCTCAATCTTAGCCAACTCTATGGTATCCATGGTCTCGCTCAATGTCCCTACCTGGTTCAACTTGATCAGGATGCTGTTGGCGACCCCGTCCACGACTCCATTCTGCAGTCTTTGAGCATTGCTCACAAAGACATCGTCTCCAACTAACTGGACTTTTTCCCCAAGAGCGGAAGTAATGGTTATCCATCCTTTCCAGTCGTCTTCGGCCATGCCGTCCTCGATGGAAACGATGGGATACTGCTTCACCCAGCCTTCGTATAACCGGATCATTTGCTCAGAGTCGAGGCGCGCCCCGGAGGTTTTCTTGAAGTGATACATCCCATTTTCATAAAATTCGCTGGCTGCCGGATCCAGCGCCAGGTAAACCTCTTGTCCGGCTTTAAATCCCGCCTTTTCGGCGGCATCCAAGATCAATTCAAGCGCCTCTTCGCTCGATTTGACGTTGGGCGCAAATCCTCCTTCGTCCCCGACGGCGGTGGAGTACCCCTTTTTCTTAAGGAGGGATTTCAGCGCATGGAATGTCTCGACTCCCATTCGCAAGCTATTTGAAAACGACTCCGCTCCCGCGGGAACAACCATGAATTCTTGAAGATCGAGGTTGTTATCCGCATGAACGCCCCCGTTTATGATATTCATCATTGGGACCGGCAGAATGCACGCATTGGTCCCGCCCAGGTAGCGGAACAAAGGCATTCCCAAGGCGGCCGCAGCCGCTCGTGAGGCCGCGAGCGAAACCGGCAGGATGGCGTTGGCGCCCAGCCGGCCTTTATTGGGCGAGCCGTCCAGGTTGATCAGGATCTGATCAAGCGCCCTTTGATCCAGGGCGTTTTCGCCGATAAGGGCCGGAGCAATAATCCTATTTACGTTTTCAACCGCCCGCTGCACCCCTTTGCCGAGATATCGCGCCGCCTCGCCGTCCCGCAGTTCGACGGCTTCATGCGTTCCCACAGAAGCGCCGGAGGGGACAGATGCCCTGCCGCGAATATCGTTTTCCAAAGTGATTTCGGCTTCCACCGTCGGATTGCCTCTGGAATCAAGAATCTCTCTTGCCCACACTGAACGGATTGCTTTCACCATTTCGAACTCCTGCGATGGGATCCGATGTTTGAATATGAATAACGCTGATGATATAGCACAGGCGCCGGAGGCTATAAAGGAAAAAGCCAAGTTGTTGATTTCTCCCATTGTTTCATGGGGCGGGCGGCGGAGCCGCAGCAGAAATCAAAGGCTCACCGCAGAGGCGCAAAGTGCACAAGGAATGCAGACAGGGATAGTTCCGGATCCTGTTCATGCTCCAAGGGACCGGCTGCCGAACGTTTTTGTCGCGGGAAATCAGCGGCGGTTCGGGCGAAATTGACAGCCCTGGCGGGCTGTGCTAGTTTCTCCTCATCGGACACCGGAGGATCCATGAAGTTCTCGATCAGGAAGGCGGGAAAGGTTGCAATTATTGACGTTGACGGGAAAATCCTCTTGGGCGAGGGGGATGTCGAAATTAAGAAGGCGGTGGATGGTCTCCTCAAAAAGGGCAAAAAACACATCCTCCTGAATATGGCCAAGGTGCCTTATCTGGACAGTGCCGGTCTGGGCGAATTGATCCGATGTTTTACCACGCTTCGGAAAAGCGGCGGCAGCTTTAAGCTCCTGTCGCCCAACCAGCGCATCATCGATCTGCTCACCATCACCAAGCTGTTGAACGTCTTCGACTGTTACGATAACGAGGAATCCGCGCTCAAAAGCTTCACTTAAGAATCGGCTCCGAAAAGAGTTTTTGAGCCCGCAATGGACGCATGATCAGGCCGTTTTTTTATTCCGCAATTCTGGCCGGCTTTTTCGCCTTGTGCCTGCTTTCTCCGGGAACATCTTCGGCTCAACTTGTCGACAGCATAAGTTCCGAGCACGTTCGCCTTCGCATGCCCGCAGAAAGGGAAGCGTTGGGCAGAGACACAATTGCCGACCTCGAGCGCTGCTATGTTTTCATGAACAGAGCGACGGGCGAAAGCCTTCCGCGGAGGATTTTGATCAATATCAGATGGGATAACTCCTATATCGGCTGTAATCGGCGCGAGGGGAGCATTTATTTGGGAATGGATCAACCGGCCGCGGCGGCGAATTTGCGAGCCTTTCTTTTGCACCATGCGGCGCGGGAAATGGCCCGCCTGGGACTGCTTGAACTCTCCCAGGGGGCTGAACGGGAGGATACGGAATTTTTATTTGAAGGAATGGTCAAGATATTGGTCCATGAATACGAACACCGATCCCGTAACCTGGAGAGCGCATGGGCGGTCGCGCGTTTTCTGGATGAAATGCAGATGCTCGGATTGGCGGTGCAACGCTCTTGGTCCGCCTTTTCCGGCGAACGCCGCTGCCTGCGGAGTGCAGCCCCCGGAATTACCTTCCTCCTGACTTTTCGGGAACTCCTGGGACGGGACCGTCCATTGAAATTATTCGAGGCCCTCAAAAAAACAGGCCTGAACCAAAGCCTCCGCTCGGCTTTTAAAGCTCCGGTGCCGGAGCTGGAGAGTATCTGGCTGAAAAGGGTCCGAGAACATAATATCGCCGACGAAATTACGGTCGCCGCCGGCGACGTTCCCCAGCTTCTGCGGGCCGAATTTGTTCCCGAGACCGGGCGGCCGGGCGAAGTTCTGCAGTTGAGACTCTATTTCAAGTATCAGCCCGGCAATCTCTTGCCCGACGGAGTCTTTGTCAGGGATGAGCGAACCGGCCGGCGGCTGCAAGGGCAAGCGGCATCTGAAAAAGGAGCCGAATATTTTGCGCTGCTGATCCCGATCGCAGCCGATTGCCTGCCGGGGGAATACGGCTACCAGACAACCGCAATTGACGAATCCGGAAATCTCCGGAATTGGAAGGGGCGTTACCGGGTTGCCGCAAAATAGCAAAGCGCGCCGGCGGCGAGGCAAAATGCGCAGGCTCTTATTCAGCGCTTCTTGTTTTCGACGACGCGCGCGATGGATTCCTTGATCCAATTTGCCGGGCTGATTTCATCGGCTTTTTTATAGGCTTTCAGGGCAGCATCCCACTTTTTCTGTTTCTCGTATACCAGGCCCAACCGCGCATGGACGTCCGCGCTTCGGGGCATCAGTTCCGCGGCTTGAATCAGGGCTTTCTCCGCTTCCGCATACTTTTTTTCAAACAAATGGGCCTCGGCCAGGTTGTAATAAATGTATCCGTCTGCCGGATTATAATCTCTTGCTTTCATCAGCGACCGAACCGCCTCCGGATACTGCTTCCCTGAAAGGTCGGCAATCCCTTTTTTGAACCAGGCCTTGGCGAGCATGTCGGTTATGGTGCTTTGGCCGGGCTTCACGGAAAGAGCTTTTTCGAGGGCTTGAATGGCCTCGCTGATGCGATCCAGATTGAAATAGCAGATGCCGAGCATGAAAAAATCCGCCCAATCAGCTTGATCCGACCGGAGGGCGTTGGTCAGATCATTTGCCGCTTCGCTGAATTTATCCATCCGGTAATAGGCGGAACCGCGGAGCTTGTAGAGTCTTGCTCTTTCCTTATCAGGGTCTTTTTCTTTGGCCGCCAGGGGCTCTCCCTGGTTCAGGACGGTGACGCAGTTATCGTATTTCTGGAGGTTGAAATAAGCTTGTCCGAGTCCGTAATAGGTCGAAAAAGCCCCGGATTTGAGCTGCACCGCCCGCGAGAGGGAAGCAACGGCCAGAGCATTGTTTTTCAACCCGAGATAGCTCAGCCCAAGCAGACGGTGGCCGAACTCCCAGTCCGGGTTCAGGTCGAGATCCGGCTTTAATTCCTGAATCGCTCTATCATACCGCCCTTGATTGTAATAAGCGACGGCCTGCTTATAGTCGGCCGGAGCAGGTCGAAGCGCCATTAAGCCCGCAAGGACGGGAAGAAGTGTCAGGCGGATAAACCAGCGTCTCATCGAAGCCTCCAAGTGACAGGTCTTGCATAGCCCTTAGCCGGTTTCTGTCGCCAAACTTTTGTTCGTATGCTCAGCTCCGAAGGAGCGGACAGAGAATAGCCCCAGGTGAGCAAAGCAAGCCCGAGGTAGGATGTTTGATAAGGTAAGAGCCCCGCAAAAGGCGAAAGATTTGGTACGACAATGGCTTCTATCGCCCCTTCAGGGCTCCTTCCTTACAAA
>JBBISO010000207.1:0-2895 GCA_037441325.1 Acidobacteriota bacterium
CCTACAACCCTTCGGTTAACAGCCGAATGCTCTACCATTGAGCTACTGAGGAGCAATGGCGCGATCAATAACCTAACAGGATAAAGAGCCGATGTCAATCCATCCGGGTCAGGACCAATAGAGGATGACTTTGCCTGCGCGGCCGCTCCGCATCACCTCAAATCCTTTTTCAAATTCCGTATAATGATAGCGGTGCGTGATTACGGGTCTTATGTCGAGACCGCTCTCCAGCATTACGGTCATTTTGTACCATGTCTCGTACATCTCGCGTCCGTAGATACCCCGGATGGTCAGCATGTTGAAAATGACCGTGTTCCAATTGATATTGATGGGTTCGGAGGGTATGCCCAGCATGGCGATTTTGCCCCCGTGGAACATATTGTCGACCATCTCATGAAACGCATCGGAGCTGCCCGACATTTCGAGTCCAACGTCGAAACCTTCTTTCATACCCAGCTTTTTCTGCACTTCGCGGATGCTGCCGTCCTTTTTAATATTTAACGCCAGGGTGACGCCCATTTCCCGGGCCAGTTCCAGCCGGTATTCGTTCAGATCGGTAATCACGACAAACCGCGCCCCGGCATGCCGGACCACGGCCTCGGCCATGATGCCGATGGGGCCGGCTCCCGTAATCAGAACATCTTCTCCGAGCACATTGAATGCAAGCGCCGTATGAACCGCGTTTCCAAAAGGATCGAAAATGGATGCCACGTCCCGGTCGATGTCGTCCCTATGCTGCCAGACGTTGCGACCGGCACGGAGATGTATTCCGCGAAAGCTCCGGGCCGGTTGACGCCGATTGCTTGCGTATCCTTGCACAAATGGCGCCGGCCGGCGAGGCAGTTGCGGCAACGGCCGCAGACGACGTGTCCTTCGGCGCTGACGATACTGCCGGGGCGAAAGCCCGCGACATTGGATCCGACTTCGACGATTTCTCCGACAAACTCATGGCCCACAATCAGCGGTATGGGAATGATCTGCCGTGCCCACGCATCCCATTCATAAACGTGAACATCCGTCCCGCAAATGCCAGTGCGATCCACGCGGATCAGTACGTCGTTGATCCCGATTTTAGGTTCGGGAACGCTTTCCAGCCACAGGCCGGATGTCGATTCCTTCTTGATCAGCGCTCTCATTGTTGGCTCCTGTCTCTGCGGCCTACAATAGCACATGAATGAAGCTTGGACTTTCCAAACGTTTTTCCATCGAATAAAATAAAGTGTGCCGCTTGGATCCCTGCGGACCGAGACGGCGTTGCCTGTTTTGTACCTGCAAAATAACAGGCATCTTACTCGAATGGAGAAGATAGCCATGTCCGATAATTCCAAAGCGCCTCCCTCTCGGGGCAAAGTCAGCACCCAAACACTTCTCTCGAAGAAAGCCAAAGGGGAGCCCATTACTTTTTTAACGGCGTATGACTATCCGACCGCTGTTGCCCTGGACCGGTCGGGCATCGACGGTATCTTGGTGGGCGATTCGCTGGGCATGGTCGTGCTGGGTTATGAAAACACCCTGCCGGTAACCATGCAGGAAATGCTGCATCATTGCCGCGCGGTGTCCCGCGGCGTTTCCCGTGCCCATTTGGTCGGAGACATGCCCTTCATGTCCTACCAGGTTTCGATCGCGAGCGCTCTGCGAAATGCGGGAAACCTTCTTCAAAAAGGAGGTATGGATGCCGTCAAGCTTGAGGGCGGGCGGGACCGGGTCCCGGCAATCACGGCGATCATTTCAGCGGGCATACCGGTAATGGGCCATCTCGGCCTGACTCCCCAGAGTGTACACCGGCTGGGCGGGTGGAAAACCCAGGCGACATCCAAAGAAAGCGCAAGAATACTTATCGAGGATGCGCTGATTCTGGAGGATACGGGCTGTTACACCTTGGTGCTGGAGTCGGTGCCGGTTGAGGTGGCGAGCTTGATAACGAAGCGGCTGGCGATTCCGGTGATCGGAATCGGTGCCGGAATCGGATGCGACGGGCAGATTTTGGTGACCCACGACCTGCTGGGACTGTTTGATCGCTTCACCCCAAGCTTCGTAAAAAAATACGCGGATCTTTTCGCGGAGATGGAACGGGCTTTCCGCGCCTATATTGCCGACGTCAAGGAGAAGCGGTTTCCCGCTCCCGAGCATGCCAGTTCTATGGACCAGCAGATCCTCCGGGACCTTATCCGCGAATTGGAAATACTGGAAAAAGGGATCGATCCCGGCGACAACATGCCGAGCAGGTTTCATTAGAGCAGGGAGCAAAGCGGATGCGAGTCGTTCTTTTCGGCGCCGGAGCCATGGCCTGCCTCTTTGGAGCCCGGCTGGGGCAGGTAGTGCAAGTCGCCCTTGTCGATACATGGGCGGAAGGCATCACTGCGATCCGGGAGCGGGGAATTCTTTATGATGATTCGCGGGAATGCAGGAGCGTCCGGGTGCAGGCGGAACATGCCGGCGGGCCCGCCGACCCCGCGGATCTTGCGATTGTTCTTGTCAAATCCTGGCAAACCGATTGGGTTGCGCATAGCCTTTCGGATTATTTAATCCCTCAGGGGATCGCGGTTTCGCTTCAGAACGGGCTTGGGAATCTGGAACGGTTGGGTTCCAGAGCATATCCGGGCTCCACGGCCGAAGGCGCGACGCTCCTCGGGCCGGGTCATGTCCGGGCCGGGGGCTCCGGACCGACCCACGTAGTCGCGCCCGATTGGGTTGTCGATTTGCTGCAAAGAGCCGGTTTTGAAAGTTACCGTTGTGCTCCCGGCGAAGCCGAGGGTCTGCTATGGGGCAAGCTGGCGATCAGTTGCGGCATCAACGCGCTGACGGCGTTGTTGCGCATTCCCAATGGCCAGCTCTTAAAGCGGCCGAGCGCTTTGGACCTGATGCAGCAAGCTGCGGCGGAGTGCGCCGCGGTCG
>JBBISO010000207.1:2922-5547 GCA_037441325.1 Acidobacteriota bacterium
AAAGGGATTCTTCTCCCATTTTCCGATCCCGCGATCCGTGTGAAAGAGGTCGCAGAGCGGACGGCGAAGAACCAATCTTCCATGCTCCAGGATATTTTGCGCGGGGCTCCGACGGAGTGTGACGCTATTAACGGCGCGGTCGTCAGGGAGGGATTGCTTGCGGGCGTTCCCACCCCGGTCAATGAATTTCTCTGGAAACTTTTGCGGGCCGCCACGCAACAACACGAAGGACAGGAAAGATCTTAGTGCCGGCATTCGCAATTGCGGGGATTGCACGGGCGAACTGATTGCTTACAGGAGCGACTTCCCTGATTATGCAGACCACCGACAATCTTTCAGATCTTCGAAAAATGCGCCGGTCGTTGCCCGGGACCTTCGGGCTTGTTCCTACGATGGGAGCTTTGCATGCCGGACACGGCTCTCTGATAAGGAGAACCCGGGATGAATGCGATCGCGTAGGGGTAAGCATATTTGTAAATCCGACTCAGTTCGGCCCCGGCGAGGATTTTGGGAAATACCCGCGCAGCCTGCAGGCCGATTTGGAAAAACTGGAACAGCTGGGAGTCGATCTCGTCTGGACTCCTTCGGTAGAATCGATGTACGCGCCCGGCTTCCAGACCTGGATTACGGTTGAGGAACTGGCCGCGCCGCTCGAAGGCCGTTGCCGGCCGGGCCATTTGCGTGGGGTGGCCACTGTGGTAGCCAAACTGCTGAATGCTTTTCAGCCCGACCGGGCTTATTTCGGCCAAAAAGACGCTCAGCAGGCGGCAGTGATCAAACGGATGGCGCGGGATCTTGATTTTCCCGTTGAGATTGTCGTGTGCCCCACAGTACGGGAGCAGGACGGTCTTGCTCTGAGCAGCCGGAACGCGTATCTGAATGCGGAGGAAAGAAAGGCTGCGGGGGTTCTTTATCGAGCCTTGACGGCTGCCAAGGCGATGCTGGACCGCGGAGAACGGAATGCGGACGCATTGCGCGCGACCATGCGTTCCGTAATCCGCGCGGAGTCGCTCGCGGAAGAGCAATATGTATCCGCCGCGGATCCGGAGACTCTCCGCGAGCTCGAGACCGTTGAACGTTCGGTTCTGCTTTCGCTGGCCGTGAAGATCGGCAAGACGCGTCTGATTGACAATTTCCTGGTCTAAAAGGAGGTTCTCCATGCTGCTTGCCGTTGACATTGGGAATACCAGCATCATGCTGGGACTGTTTACAGCCGACAAGCTCGGCCCGCGATGGAGGCTTGCTTCGGACAATGAGCGGACGGCGGACGAATACGGCATCCTGCTGACTCAGCTTCTCGACGGCACCGGAGTGCGGCCGAGAGAGGTGAAGGATATTGCAATTGCTTCCGTGGTTCCGCCGTTGACCGGAATTTTTGATCAGGCTTGCCGCAATTATTTGAATGCAATTCCGCTGGTGGTCGACGCGGGGACGCGCACGGGGATCGCGCTCCGATATGAAGACCCCAAGCAGGTGGGCGCCGACCGTGTGGTCAACGCGGCCGCGGTGCGCCGCATCTTCCGGGGGCCGGCATGCGTCGTGGATTTCGGCACGGCCACGATATTTGACGCAATTTCGGCGGAGGGGGAATATCTGGGAGGCGCCATTGCGCCGGGCATCGGCATTGCGTCTGATGCCTTATTCCGGCGCGCCGCCAAGCTTCCCCGGGTTGAGATCATGCGCCCTCCTTCGGCCATAGGACGCAACACTGTCCATTCGCTGCAGTCGGGATTACTCTACGGCTATGTAGGGCTTGTGGAAGGGATGGTGGCGCGCTTCCGCGCCGAGCTCGGACCGGATATGAAAACCGTCGGCACGGGCGGACTTGTCGAACTCATCGCCAAAGAGACGCGAAGCATTGATATCGTCGAACCATGGTTGGCGCTTCTGGGATTAAAAATCGTTTACGATCTGAACCGCGGCTTCAAATCATAATACCCGGCTAATCCTTCGCCCGTTTGGGGCTGATGCGGGTTATTTCGTCTAAAAAAATCTTCGCGTCCTTCGGAATCTGATCTGTCGTGGAGAGAAGGATACTTCGCGGCTCCACCTTTTTACCGTATAGAACATAATTGGCATCACTATCGGGACGGACGGTGCCCCCTTTGATGGTCAACCCTCCGAAGAGGCCGCGCGCGCGTGAATAAGCCAGGATTTTGGCCGACATCCAGGCGTCGGTCTCCGCGGTCGCAGTTCTGCCGACCGGCCCTGCCGCTACGGAGGCATCGGCTCCCAGCGTGAACTTGCTGTTGAGCAGGCTATCAATCCCCGAAAGATTCATAATGACCAGGATCAGGTCGACGGCTTGAGCTCCGATTTGCAGCCCGAAGCTTCCTCCGTGAATCTGGATCATGGCGGGAGAGCTCCAGGGGCCGTCAGCCATATCGAGCCGGCAAGACATCACGCCTTTTCCGTAATTGGCGCCAAAAATGAATCCCCCCTTTTTCATGTTGGGGATGACGGCCACGCAAGCGCATTTGTTCAGCAGGTCCAGAGGGATGCCCTTGTCGGGCGTTTCCGAGATTTCCCTCAGCACGACCGCGGCGCGGACCACCCGGTCATGGACCGCGCTTTCACCGGCTAGAAGAGCGGAAGAGAAGCAGCCCAACGCGGCGAGAATCAATA
>JBBISO010000208.1:0-5546 GCA_037441325.1 Acidobacteriota bacterium
ACTTGAAAAAACTGCGCGCGGCATTCAAGGCTCTGGCCGCAGAGCGGGATGAAAGCCGGCGGCCAAGCAAATCCTGGTTCCATCGAAGAATATCCTCCTGTTTAAGCCGGGCCAGCTTCAAACCACAACATTCGGCAAACTCTTGCAGTTTTCGAAGATCGCGCGTATAGCCGTCGACGGTATTAGGCGAAACCCTTTTCTCCACGCGCAAATAGATTTCAAACTCAGCCAATAAATCCCGGGTCATCGTATCTTGAAGAGAAGCCATCAAACATGCGCTGCACTTTTTCCAGCGACCATCTTTTTCAAGAGCCGCAGGAATGAAACCATGGCCGCAATTCCAGTTGTCACCGCAGAGAACCCTCGGAAACGCTGTTCTTAGAAAGAGGAAGACCGGCTTAAAGCCGAATCATGCAGCCGGCCCAAAGACCTGCAATTCCAAAGGCCGTCTGGAAAAGGCAACGCCGGCGATCCGGCCGCGGATATCATTGCAATTTCAATATTATCGCCATTTTCAATCAAGCGTCTCCTTGACGGATGCGGGTGCATAATACTAACATAATGGCTCATTTGGGCAACATCTTGAATTGCTTTATTTTGCGGGATAACGTTTATTTGAATTTCCGGGCATGCAAGCGGCATCGCTAACAACAAAAAGCGAAAGGCGGAGGCGTTGCCGATCCAACAAATGTGTGATTCCAGGTAGCTATGAAGCTTTCCCAAATTGCCGCTATAATCGGCTGCCGCATGATGGGCGACGACGTAGAAATCCTCCGTGTCACCGGCATCGATGAGGCCGGACCCGGCGACTTGACATTTGTTGCGAATCGGAAATACATCCCTCATATCAAGACCACGCGCGCTTCCGCAATCATCCTGGGTGAGGATATTTCTCCCGTGCGGATGCCGAGCCTGCGAACGGATGACCCTTACCTCGCCTTCGCAAAGGCCCTTGAAATCTTCTTCGAACCCCTACGCCCCGATATCGGCGTACATCCGACCGCCATTATTTCCGAGGATGCTGAAATAGGTTCGAGCGCAAGTATCGGCGCCTACGCGTTCATCGGCAAGAACTGCCGAATCGGTGCGCGCGTCGTCATTTACCCTCATGTCGTTCTGTACCCGGATGTCTGCCTGGGCGATGATGTTGTGCTCCATTCCCACGCGGTCATCCGCGAGGGCTGCCTGATCGGAAACCGGGTCATCATTCAAAACGGAGTGGCTATCGGCAGTGATGGATTCGGCTTCGCCCCGACGAAAGATGGCCGGTTTTATAAGATCTGCCAGACTGGACGAGTTGTTATTGAGGATGACGTTGAAGTCGGAGCCAACACAACCATTGATCGGGCGGCTGTCGGCGACACGATTATACGGCGCGGGGCTAAGCTGGATAACCTTGTGCAAATAGGACATGGCTCTCAGGTCGGCGAGGATTGCGTGCTTGCCGCTCAAGTCGGCCTGGCGGGTTCCACCCGGTTGGGATGCGGTGTTTGGGTGGGCGGCCAGGCAGGCTTCGCCGGACATCTGGAAGTTGGCGACAGGGCAGTCATAACGGCACAAAGCGGCACGGCGCACGATATCGCCCCGGGAGCCGTGATGTCGGGATCGCCGGCATTCGACAATGCGCTCTGGCTTCGCGCCACGGTTGCCTTCCCGAAATTGCCCAGTCTGATGCAGCGCGTGCGCGAGCTTGAAAAGGAAGTCAAAAGGCTCAAAAGCAACGGCTCCGCAAAAAAAACCAATAAACTTTGATAATATCCCGGGGATCCGCCGATAAGAACATCAGGCTATTCGAGAAGCTAAACTCGGCTTGGGGCTGATTGGTTCCGGCTTGCCGGGACTGCGGCCTCAAGCTGGGGACCGTTCCCTTCAACTTCCTTCCCTGCTTTTGGCTTTATTCTCCATGCGCCAAAAATCCGTAGCACCCCGGCTATGTTTTTGAACCCTCTCGAACTTTGTTGTAGCATTAAGCACTATGTTTCGTTTTTTTGTGTGGATGAACCGCAAAGATTGAGGTGAGGGTTTCTATTATGCTTAATAAATATGTCTATCTATTTGCAGATGGAGAGGCAGAGGGGAACGGCGAGATGAAGGATCTCCTAGGCGGAAAAGGTGCGGGCCTAGCGGAGATGACCAACGCAGGATTGCCGGTACCGCCAGGATTCACCATCACCACTGAGGCGTGCACTGCCTATTACGCGGCCGGTGGGCAGCTTCCCGAGGGTATGTGGAACCAGGTTCTTTCAGCGCTCAGAAAAGTCGAGTGCGCGGCGGGAAAAGATTTTGGAAGTCCTGTAAACCCGCTCCTGGTTTCAGTTAGATCGGGAGCCAAGTTTTCTATGCCGGGTATGATGGATACGGTCCTGAATCTTGGATTGAATGAAGAAACCTTGCAGGGTTTGGCCCGGCTGACTTCCAACGAAAGGTTCGCGCTGGATGCCTATCGCAGGTTTATCCAGATGTTCGGCAAAATAGTCCTGGGTGTTGACGGGAACTTGTTCGAGCAGTCTCTGGAGAAAGCAAAACATTCAGCCCATGCGCGAGTGGAAACCGATCTTAAAGTCGAACATCTCGCCGGCGTTTGTGCGGAATTCAAAAAGATTATCCGCAACGAAACTGGGTCCGATTTTCCGGCGGATCCCCACCGGCAGTTGGAGGAGGCAATCAAAGCTGTTTTCCGCTCATGGAACGGGGATCGCGCTGTCGCCTACCGCCGCCGCGAAAAAATTCCCGACGATCTGGGAACAGCGGTTAACGTTGTTACCATGGTTTTCGGAAATCTGGGTGTGGATTCGGGCACCGGGGTCGCTTTCACGCGAAATCCGGCCACGGGCGAAAAAAAGCTGTTTGGGGATTATTTAGCCAATGCCCAAGGCGAGGACGTTGTGGCCGGAACCCGGCAAGTCATGCCGATTGACAAACTAAAGGAGGACATGCCGCAGGTTTACACCCAATTTGCCGAGCTTGCTGAGAAGCTGGAGCGGCACTATCGCGATATGCAGGACCTCGAATTCACGGTTGAGCGCGGCAAACTCTGGATGCTGCAGACCCGAAACGGAAAGCGTACCGGGACCGCCGCCGTGCGAATCGCAGTTGAAATGGTCAACGAAGGACTCATTGACAAACATACTGCTCTCCTGCGCGTTCCGGCCGCGGACCTTGATCAGCTCCTTCATAAGAGGGTCGATCCAAAGGCTACCTTTACGGTTTTGACAAGAGGCATCAATGCCAGTCCCGGCGCAGCCGCCGGCAAGGTGGTTTTTACCCCTAAAGACGCGGAACTTGCGAAAGAAAAAGGGGAGCAAGTCGTCCTGGTGCGAAGAGAGACCTCACCGGAAGATGTACGAGGCATGGACGCTGCACAGGCCATTCTCACTTCGACCGGGGGACCGACCAGCCATGCCGCGGTTGTGGCCCGCGGCTGGGGAAAACCTTGTGTTGTGGGTGCGGGCGATGTTGCCATCGATTATGCCCGGAACGAATTCGTCGTTCACGGCGTACGCGTGCGGCGCGGCGATTGGATTACGGTGGATGGAACCAGCGGGCAGGTCATGCTGGGTCGGGCGCCTTTGACCGATCCCGAGTTGGGAGACGATTTCCATCAACTGATGGAATGGGCCGATGACGCGCGCAGACTTAAGGTTCGAACCAACGCGGACACGCCCGTGGACGCAGCGGTAGCCCGGCAGTTCGGCGCCGAAGGCATTGGCTTGTGCCGAACCGAGCATATGTTCTTTGCCGGCGACCGAATCGACTATATGCGGCAGATGATCCTGGGATCGCTGGAATATAAACGGCTCCAGCGGGAACTGAACGCACTGAACGCTGAGTTAAGCCGAATTGTCCCGAGCAAAAAAAGGAAAAAACTCCGGGAAGCCCGTAACCAGCTTAAAAAGGCGATTATGGAACCTAGGCGCCTGTACCGGGGAGGGCTAAATAGGCTTCTCAGGTTGCAGTGCAAGGATTTCGAAGGAATATTCCGCGCAATGAACGGATTGCCGGTCACCATCCGGACTTTGGATCCTCCGCTCCATGAGTTCCTCCCTCACAACGAGGCGGACACGCGAAAACTGGCGCGCAAGCTTAAGGTCAATGCCAAGAAACTGTGGGATAAGGTGCAATCGCTTCACGAGGCCAATCCGATGCTCGGGCACCGCGGCTGCCGCCTGGGCGTTGTCTTCCCCGAAATCACGGAAATGCAGGCGCATGCAGTTTTTGCTGCTGCCGTAAGAGTCCAAAAAAAGCAGGTCCGCATCATCCCTGAAATCATGATCCCGCTTATAGCCGACGTTAACGAGTTGAAAATGCAGGCGGAGGTTGTCCGAAAGGTAGCCTCTGAAGTCTGCAAAAAGGCCGGCCAGAAAGTTGATTATCTGGTTGGCACCATGATTGAGCTTCCACGTGCCGCGTTAACGGCCGACCGCATCGCCGGAGTTGCTGAGTTTTTCTCTTTCGGCACAAATGATCTGACTCAAACCACTTTCGGCATTTCAAGGGACGACTCAGGCAAGTTCCTCCCCTTCTATGTGGAAAACCGTATTTTAAAGGAGGACCCGTTTCAGATTCTGGACCAGGAGGGCGTAGGTCAGTTATTACGGCTCGGAACAGAGAGGGGCAGGATGACGCGGCCCGATCTCAAAGTGGGTATATGCGGCGAGCACGGGGGGGAACCGTCATCCGTCAATTTCTGCCATCGGATCGGATTGGATTACGTCTCGTGTTCCCCCTATAGAGTGCCGATCGCCCGGCTGGCAGCGGCACAAGCGGCTTTGGGATCCGAGCAGGCCCCCTCCTATACCGCATGACGCGCACACACGGTTTGGATTGACGATTGAAGGCTCAATAACGCTTCTGAACCGTAATCGTCAATCCTGAATCGTTAATCATAGTACTCCAGCCCCAGGTGGGTTATCAGTTCTTCCCCCCGCAAATAGCGCAGAGTGTTTTTAAGCTTCATGAGCTGGATGAACAGATCGTGCTCCGGATACAGGTCCGGAGCGCACATCGGACTCTTGAAATAAAAGGAAAGCCATTCCTGAATGCCACTCATCCCGCAACGCAGCGCCAACTCCAGGAAAAGCACAAGATCGAGCACCAGCGGCGCCGCCAGAATGGAATCTCTGCACAGAAAGTCAACCTTGATCTGCATCGGATATCCGAGCCATCCGAAAATATCGATGTTATCCCATCCCTCCTTGTTGTCGCCGCGCGGCGGATAGTAGTTGATCCGGACTTTATGGGTGTAGTTGGAGTACAAATCGGGATAAAGCTGAGGTTGCAGGATATGCTCCAAAACCGAAAGCTTGCTCTCCTCTTTCGTCTTGAAAGCTTCGGGATCATCCAACACCTCGCCGTCGCGGTTTCCCAGAATATTCGTGGAAAACCAGCCGCTGAGTCCGATAAGCCTCGACTTCAACCCCGGTGCCAGGATCGTCTTCATAAGGGTCTGTCCCGTCTTAAAGTCTTTGCCGCAGATGGGGACATTCTGATCTTTGGCTAAACGAATCAGTGCCGGGATATCCGCGGACAGGTTGGGTGCGCCGTTG
>JBBISO010000209.1:0-5541 GCA_037441325.1 Acidobacteriota bacterium
GAACCGGACATCGAAAGCATCGTCGTGCCCGACAAGGAATATTTCGCCGCCCAAGGGCTGCAGGCAACCGACGGGCCCGGCCGGGAGCGTATCGAGAGCATCGTCCGAAATGAAGTTAAAGAGCGCTGCCGGGATCTGGCTGCTTACAAGAGGATCACCAAGCTTACCGTGAGCCACGAGGAATTGGAGAAGACCACAACAAAGAAGGTCAAGCGATACTTGTATACCGGAAGGGCTGCCGGATTGGATTTGCGTGATCCCAAAGGATAAGACATGGCGGAGATAAAAGACGAAAAGCAGCCAAGTTCGCCCGCGCCATCTCGGGTGGCACTGATTTCCGGAGGAGTGCGGGGCATCGGCCGGGCGGTCGCGCAAACGCTTGCGCATCGCGGATGGACGGTGGCTGCCTGCTATCGAAAAAGCGCTCAGGACGCGGAGGCTCTCGAGTCGGAGCTTTGGGGGGCAGGCGCGCGGGCGCTGGTTGTTCGCGCTGATGTTTCCGATCCCGGCGCGGCGGAAAACCTGGTTCGCCGGGTCGAGGATGAATTCGGCTGCATCGATGCCCTCATAAACTGCGCGGGCTCCTATCGGCGCATTCATTTGCTGCAGGAGAGCGTTGAGGGATGGCATTCAATGTTCGATCATAACCTGCATCCGGTTTTTTATTTATGCCGCGCCGCGGCTCCCGGAATGGTCCGGCGGGAATGGGGGCGGATCATCAACTTCAGTATGGTCAACGCGGACCATCAGGTCGGCCAGCCTTTCATCACCGCCCACTATATCGCGAAAACCGGAGTGATCATACTGACCCGCTCGCTGGCCAAAATACTCGCTCCCTACGGCATCACTGTGAATGCGATTTCTCCCGGATTTATAGAAACCGGCAGTGTGCCTCAGGATGAGATCGCGCGTTCCTCTCAGAGCATTCCGGCCGGTTACCTGGGCACCCCCGGCGACGCGGTGGGAGCCGTTTGCTATCTGCTCTCCGATAGGGCCCGCTATGTCAACGGGACCAACATCCATGTCAGCGGCGCCTGGGGAGTGTAGCCGTGGTTAGTGATTAGTTGAATAGTTGATAGTCCTCAGGCGGCAATTCGTTCATGATCGAATACTATAATAATTGGGGATTGATGTTTTTAGCCGCAGGGTGCTTTGGAGTGCCGCAGCTTGCTGCCGCCTTCAAGGGCTTGATAATCTTCACATTGCCAAAGGCGCAAGCAAGCTTGGGCATCTCCAAGGGCTTAGCCTAATAGAAGGCATGGTTAAGATTTAAGATGCATTTCGCGACGGAAACTAACTCCCAACCGCATTTCTCACAAGATTTTTACTGGGGCGCCGCATCCGGACATGACGGCTGCATTTCGCTGCCCGTGAGGACGGCTTTCCAGAGCCGTCCTGGGCGGGTCTGGAGACCTGCCCCACATGTCGCGCGCCTTGGATCCACACCCGTCTGCGCCGCCTCGCTACGAAACCTTGTGAGAAATGCGGGCTAACCGCTAAAGCACAGATACCAGGTCAGAGAACAGCGCAAAGGCAGTCTGGTCCACGGAGGGGTTGTTTTCGACGATTGCCAGTTCGCGCATTGTGTCGGTATTCAGGATCAGAATGTTGCCGAGGCCCCGGATCGAGGCCAGCGGATCGAAGATTTCCAGTTCCTGCAATTCGACTTTTCCGATGACTCTGCCGCCCTGGCGATAAGCCCTGGCTACTAGGCGGAGCCGCCGGTCGCGACGAACCGCTGCGCGAACGATCCGGCCGGTCTCCTCCGAGATGCCGCTCCGCTCGATGTCCCGCGGTTTTACCCTGCTGCCCATCATGGCTTGGATTAATATGGATAGCTTGACGGCAGCGTCCCAGCCGTCGAGGTCCAGGCTGGAATTCGCTTCCACCAGTCCTAAATTGTCGGCGTAGTCGAGTGCGGCCTCGAAGGAAGTCCCCTGCTCCATCGCGGTCAGGATGTAATTGGTTGTGCTGTTGATGATGCCGCGCAAGGAACGGATGCGCGTCGCGGGCAAGGTCTGTCGGACGAGATTGAATACCGGGGCGCCGTCCATCACCGTGCCTTCATATAAAAAGCGGACGCCGCGGAGCCGCGCCAGTTGTGTGAGCTGCTGGAAATGGGTCGCCACTGGTCCCTTGTTGGTTGTGATGACATGCAGGCCGGCGCCGAGCGCTTCCCGGATATAAGTCGCCGCCGGTTCTCCGCTGAGATCCAGCACGCTCATCTCGAAAAGGATGTCGGCGCCGCACTGGCGGATGAAATCGATCTGCGCGTGGCACTCGGGTCCGTTATTGAATTGGTCCAGGTTGGAATGCCGTTTCCAAGACCCGAGAATTCTCTTGATTGGAAGCCCTTCGCGGTCGATCGCGATCCCATGGCTTGTGGTGGCAATGCCGGTGAGTTTCCACTCGATGCCAAACTGCCTGAGAAGCCATTTCTTCCGGTCGAGCAAAAGCCGGGCGAACGCCCGGCCTACATGCCCGAATCCGATGAACGCGAGATTAATCTGTCGTGGTTGCTGTTCCATGAGCCATCCGTGCGAATCCGCCTCGGTTCCGCGGCAAACTTTGGGCTTCCGCTATTTCGGTGCCGAGCCCGCTATCGTGTAGTTACGCGTCAACCCAAAGGTAAACAGGATAATTGGATGGTCGATACGGTTGAACTGTATGGGGCAATGCTTGAGTCGCGACGGCACCCAAACGAGACTGCTTTTGGTGATAAGGTATTTTTCGCCGCCGAGCCAAAACTCAATCTCTCCGCCCAAGTCGCGCGGATCTTTCCGATTGGTGCCGATGAATCCGAAAACTTCGCCCCAATCATGGCTGTGTTCCGGGTGGTTGGGGCCCTTCTCGGAACCTTTCCAAAGATAAACAAAATCGATATAGGGCGCCCCTTCCACTGAATCCAAATCCAACAGGCGGTCTCCCTCAACGGTGGATTGATTTTTCTTGCTTAATTCTTCCCACTTCTTCAGGGTTTCCGGAGAGACCTTGTCGGGGTTGACGCCGTAGGAAATATATTTTGCGTAATTGCGTTCCGCCGCTTTGTCATCTTTGAATTCGGTCGCCGTCCTCGAGTACTTGGTTGACAGCCCTCCCGTAAAGAAGAGGACGGGCGATTCTATCCGGGTGAATTTTATCGGGCAATGCTTCACTCCCTTCGGCACATAAATTAGGCAGCATTTGTCGATCATGTATTTCTCGCCGCCAAGCCAGACCTCTATTTCTGCGCCCAGATTCCGGAAATCCTTTTGCCCCTTGACGCCTATAAATCCGATGAATTCGTCAAAGTCGTGAATATGCTCCTGCTCCGCGTAACCTTTGGCGGATCCTTCCCACAGCCAGTGGAAATCGAGATACGGCGCCCCCTCCGTCCTCGTCGTGTCCAGATTCAACAGATGAGTGGAGGGTACCATTGACTGCTGTATCCGCTGTTGTTCATTTATTTTCGCCAGCACATCCGGAGGAATATCAAGCGGCTTGACGTCGTAGAAAATATACTTGGAGTACTTTCCCTTTGCGCCCTTGTCATCCTGGGAAGCCCCGCCTGCCGGTTTAAGAGCCAAGGCTCCGGAAACCACCAAGGTTGCAAGCAAAAACAATCCGGCAAATCCGAAATTTCGATATATTCTCGGCATGCTCTGTCCTCCTTTTGGGAACTTATGGGAATAATCGTTCGTTCATTATGACGGCCTTCCTGCCCGAAAGATTTCGGCGTACGCAGCGAGTTGGAAGATTGAGTAGGAACGGTCGTGCTCCCGGCCCATCTTAAGAAATGCGCTTCCGCTTTATCAAGCGTTAATTTGGTACCTGGTTATACTGTCCCTCCGGGACCGGAGGGACAGTATAACCAGGTACCTGTCATGCAGTTTCCTCTTGATTTTCACCAAATCTTCACCTATTTTTACTTCATGATCCTCGTTGGAACGAGCGGATTTCAGTACCGTGAATGGGTGCCGGTGTTTTATCCCAGAAACCTGGATCCGGATTCCTGGTTGAACTACTACAGCCGTCGTTTTGGCTGTTGCGAGCTTGGACTAACGTACTACAGAATACCTGAAGTATTTACAATTCAAGAGATTATAGAACAAACCCAGGGAACCACCCGGTTTGTCTTCCGCGCCCCTTACCGGCTCACGGAGGAACATTCCGAAAACTCTGAACTGGCAAAACGGTTCTGTTCAGCTCTATGGCCTTTAAGGGATTCCGGCCAATTGGCCGGAGTGCTGGCGCAATTCTCTCCCGAATTCGGGTTTATTCGCGAAAACTTCGAAAGGTTGTGTTGGATTCGGGATTGCCTCGAAGGCATTCCGCTGATCGCAGAATTCGGCTGCGCGGATTGGCTTTCCCCGAAGGCGGCGAAGCATCTGGCTTCGGAGCACATTACGCTTGCTTGCGTTGACGGGGGAACAACTTTGAATGAAAAAACTTTTTTCTGCGCGCCCGCCGAGCTGTCTTATGTCCGTTTCCAGGGACGGAATCGCTCCAAGTGGATCAAAGGCGACGGATCCGCCCAGCATGATTATCTCTACAGCCGGGCGGAGCTGGCGGCTGCGGTTCCGGAAATCCGCCGGTTGGAACAGGAGAGCGGGCAGGTTCTGGTCTTCATGAGCAATCACTGGCGGGGCCAGGCCGCTATTAATGCCCGTATGTTATTAGAATTATTGAACATTGGCGATCGATGATTGAAAAGCTCTCCAAAGTTGTTAAATCGTCGATCGTAAATTGAGATGGCGGAACGACAGATTGTTTATGTAACCATTCCGGGTTTTCCTGTAGCGGTGGAACGGGTCATCCATCCTGAGCTGCGCTGCCGCCCGGTGGTGGTGGCGCCGGTCGGGCCGGCTCGTTCCGTGGTGACGGCGTTGTCTTCGGAAGCCTGGAGCGCAGGCATTCGCAAGGGGATGGTTCTCTCGAGAGCGATGCGTTATTGCAGGAGCGCAATCGTACTGCCGCCGAACGAGCCGCTTTATCTTCGAGCCACGCGCGCAATCAGTAAAGTCCTGGAAAACTTTTCACCGGTCATTGAACTTTCCGGCCATGGTCATGCTTACCTGGATATCACGGGTACCGGCCGGCTTTTCGGCCCCCCGCGGGACACCGCAGGGAGAGCCCAGAAGGAGATTCGGCGGCAGCTTCATCTGGACTCCTCGCTCGGCGTTGCCTCCAACAAGATGGTGAGCAAGATCGCTTCGGATGTGACCCGCCCCTCCGGTTTGCAGGATGTTCCTCACGGGAATGAATCTTCTTTTCTGTCGCCGCTGGCGGTGCGTCTGCTTCCCGGCATCGGCCCTCAGACTGAAGAGCAACTCAAGGATCTTAATATCCGCATCATTCGCGATATCGCGGCAATGAAACCGGAACACCTTGTCCTGGCGTTCGGCCGTTTTGGGTTTTTGCTTCGCCAGCGCGCCCTGGGGATTGACCGCACGCCGGTGTATCCGAAACGCGCGGGTCCGGCGCTGGAACAGGAAATAGTGCTGCCGGACGACAGTAACGATTATGAATTGCTGAAAAAAGCGCTGTCGGATCTTTGTGAAC
>JBBISO010000210.1:0-3361 GCA_037441325.1 Acidobacteriota bacterium
TTTTTCTTCTTGTTGAATCCGACCGCCGTTCCTTCCGCCTGCCTCTTGGTGGACAGGACGCTGCCGTCGAAGTCCAGCGTGAGTCGAGCCAGTCCCAACTTCCTTAGGCGCTCTAAAACCACGCTGCGGCAGACTTCGCGGGCTTTAGCAACACTGATTGCATCGGCATCCGCTAAAGCGCGCGATATGGTTGCGACGTCGGGCAGTCTGTTGAGTCCCAGGATTCTCTTGACCAGCGGATCATCCTTATAGTATTCGACATCCCTGAGGCGGCGGAATCCAAGGATCAAATGGACTACAAGCAAGAGCAGGATGAAGTGATGTCCGAAAATGGATCCCGCGTTCAAGTGGGAGAAACAAGATCGGAGTCTTTTCTTCAATTCGAGCTTGGTTAAGAGGGGCTGGAAGATGATCAGCCCGGCGAAGGAGGTTAATGTTTGGTCCACAAAAGTGAGGAGCGGCATCTTATGGACTCGGCTTTGGATTTCTCTCTTGCTGGACTTCATGATTCGTTAACTCCTGGAATTAGTTGCTTCCACACTGCAATTATGTACTAATATCCAGGAATGTCAAGGTAAATATTGCGGTAGCGGGCCTAATTATTCAATATTTTATGCAACTAAAAGGTAGATTCTTAGATTGGCGACCAACAACCATGCGCGAATGCGGGCGAACCTTTGTGTCTTGTTGCGGTCGTGTTGGTGCAAGGACAAGCGCTTCCGCTCTGGCGTGAGGAGAAATCCAATCACTCCACAGGCCTAATCCTCACCGGCAGATCTCCAGGGCCCGCCAGGATCGGGTGCAAACAGCGCAGGACCGCCGGATCGGTGGGTTTCATTTCTCATTCGTTCCCCGGAAAACCATAGCATCCTTTCTGTCATCAAATTTGATGACAAAGTGTATCACAGCCGCCGTTCCCGGCAAACCATAGCATTTTCCGCCTGACCGCTGCAAAGGCTGCGCTTCCAATAAATTATTGAATTTTTCATACTCATTTTCCGATAAGTAATTTGATATATGGGCAGCACCGCGAGTTGTCCGGGATTTTGGTTGAAATTCTCTTGAGAGACGGCAGAGACAATTATGATCAACGAAGTGGAACAATTACGCGGAAGATTGGCCGAGATGGAAGCCAGTAACAAGCAATTGGAAAAGGCCTTGAAGGAGAGCGAGGAGCGGTTTTTCAAGATTTTCCATGCCTCCTCTAATCCAACGTCAATAACCACCCTTAAGGAAGGACGCGTCGTAGATCTCAATGAAGCGTCTGCCCGTATCGGTGGTTTCACACGCGAAGAGCTTATCGGCCGCTTTTCACCAGATCTCTATCCACATGGCCGTTCAGGGAAAAGAGATCTCATAAAGCGAAAGATTCAGGAAGAAGGCAGGGTTCATAATATGGAAATGGATTTGCTCTCCAAATCGGGCGATATCCGCACCGTTTTGATGTCCTTAGATCCAATCTCCATAAACGATGAATCCTGCCTGCTTTCGGTCGCGGTCGATCTGACCGAGCGGAAGCAGGCAGAGGACATGCTCAAGGAATCCTTGGAAGATTTGAACCGGGTAATTAACTGCATCGGCGATCCCATATTTGTCAAAGACCATGAATTCAGGCATGTCCTTGTCAATGAGGCCATGTGTTCCTGGACTGGCAAGCGGCGCGAGGAATTTCTTGGCAGAACTGCTCATGAGGTCTTTCCAGAGGACAAAGAAAATATCGATGTTCTATTGGAAAACGAGATGCTCATTTTCAAGACCGGTAAGGAGTCTCTCACTGAGGATGAGCTCAGGGGCCCCCAAGGCCAAAATCGAACAGTTTCCACAAGAAAAACCATGTTGGTCGACAGGAAGGGCAATAAACACATAATCGGCATCGTGCGCGACATTACCGAACTGAAGCGCCTGGAAGCCCAGCTTCAACAGGCTCAAAAGATGGAAGCGGTCGGCGTGCTGGCCAGCGGAGTCGCCCACGATTTCAACAATCTGCTGACCGTGATCCTGGGCGTCAGCGAGATGCTCCTGTTAAAGCTTTCTCAGCATAGCCCCCTGCGCGAAGACATTGAGGAAATCATGAAGGCCGGCAAGCAGGCGGCTTCCCTGACATCCCAGCTATTGGCCTTCAGCCGCAAGCAGATCATCAGCCCGAGAATCCTGGATCTGAATGACACTATCCAGGATATGTCCCAGATGCTGCGCCGAATGTTGGGAGAGGATATTGAACTGGTTTTCCAGGGGCAGCCCGGGCCCGGGCCGATCAATGCCGATCCTTCGCAGATTCAACAGATCCTGATGAATCTCGCCGGCAATTCCCGCGACGCGATGCCTCGCGGCGGCAGACTGACCATCGAGACCGCAGACATGTATCTGGACGAGGAATACGTCCGGCAGCACGCAGGCGTCAGAGCCGGCCACTATGTGATGCTGGCGGTCGGCGATAACGGCGAAGGCATGGACAAGGAGACTCAGGCGCGGATATTCGAACCGTTTTTTACCACCAAGGCGCCAGGCAAGGGAACAGGTCTCGGATTGTCGACAGTTTACGGAATCGTCAAGCAGAATGACGGCTACATCTGGGTGTATAGCGAACCCGGCAAAGGCACTACGGTCAAGATTTATTTCCCTCGGGCCCAGGGCGAGGCATCAAAACCCGCAGCTTCAAGCAAATCCGAAGATAAGTTCCTTGAGGGTAAGACCCTGCTTGTGGTCGAGGATGACGAGCCCGTGAGGAACCTGGCCTGCCGGATTCTCCGGGGGCTGGGCTGCCGCGTACTGGAGGCCTCCGACGGCACGCAGGCACTGTTTGAGGCTTGCGCATATCAGGGCGAAATCAACCTCGTGATGACCGATGTAGTCATGCCGGGCATAAACGGGAAAGATCTGGTTTCCCGGCTTGAAGAGATCCGGCCGGGCATCAAGGCGCTTTATGTTTCGGGTTACACAGACAATGCGATCGTTCATCATGGCTTATTGGATTCGGATGTCGCCTTTCTGCAAAAACCGTTTACGATTGAAAGCCTGTCAAACAAGATCCTTGAGGTAATTTGTTCGGAGGAATAACTTCAGATCCGACCCGCAGCCCTTCGTCGGCGGGCACCTCAGTTTTATTTCTCCTCGATCAGCATTTTGCGATCCATGCCGTGAAGATCTTTTTGAGCCGGCAGCCCAGACTGCGCTTTTTGACTATCGTCCTGTTGCGTATTCCGGTCGAAGTTGACCATAATGCTGGCGCCAACTCACATCAGAGAGCAAACGGAAATGGCAAGGTCCGCTCCGGGGAGGAAGCAGTGAACTACAACTTACTCCGAGAGAAATGGATTCCTGTTCTCTGGAATCAGGGAAACTTCGGTCGCGTGGGCATTAT
>JBBISO010000210.1:3371-5487 GCA_037441325.1 Acidobacteriota bacterium
GGCGCTTACGCAAGCAGGTCATATTCGTCAAATCGCCGCCAGCAATCCCATGGACCGTGTGGCAATCCTGCGCTTCCTGCTCGCGCTGCTTTATTGGTGCAGGCGGGATCCCCCGGACGGGCCAGTCTTGCGCGAATCCTTTCCCAAAGAGTGGTTCACCAAACTCGAGGAAAACGGGGACTGCTTTAATCTCCTGGGGGAGGCAAACGGTTCTATCAGTGCAGGCCGAAGTCGCTGGAGGACAAAAAGCTTTCCGTGAATTATCTCATACACGAGATACCGACGGGATCCAACGTATGGCACTTCCGGCATTCCTTGGACAAATTTGACGGTCTTTGTCGGCCATGTTGTGCCGTAGGGTTGTTGCGCCTTCCGGTATTCACCACCCAAGGGGGTTCAGGGAAATCGCCTGGGATCAACGCCAAGCCGCCGGTGTATGTCATACCGCTCGGACTTTCGCTGGCGGAGACCTTACGGCTTTCTTGGCGCTCTTGGCCCCAAGAATCGAACTTGGGAACGCCCGCTTGGGAAAAGCCGAATTTGCAACTCCCCAAGACCGGCGATGTGCCAATGCTAGCAGGACTCACATGGCTACCGCGGCGCGTTTGGTTAGATGACCCCAAGGGAAGGGAGGCGAAATGCATCTACTGCGCGCGTGAAGAACTCTTGATTCGGCGATGCATCTTTGCCGGCATCGGCACCACCAAATCGGATGCCCAGGGCCGAGTCTGGCACGACCCGCATGTCATTCGTCACCGGAAAGGCATGGTGATGACGCCCAGCAATGCCCTCGACGCTTGCGACGCGGCGGCCGGCGAGTGGGCAAAGATAACGCACGCAATTCTAAACGGAGAACAGGGCGCTGAAAGGCGCAAAGTCTGGGTTGTTAGTTTTGCTAGCAGACAAAACAAGTACTTTGAGGCGAAGGAATTTGAGATTCCACTTATCTCGGCAACCGACCATCAAAAGCTTCGACACACAATCACAGAGATTGAGACCTGGCAGAATGAGGCTGAAAGACTTTCTAAGAAAATTCAGAAGATATTGAGAAGCCCCGAAGAAACTCGTCAAAAGCCATCTCCGCCAAGAGAACATACTGAGGCGCGGCCGATGGTTGCCGCCCTCCGCCCCCACGTCGAAGCCAAGGTCTCCGCGAAGCTGGATGGGCTCCTTGCCGGGGGAGAGCACGACTGGGAGCAGGCAGCCAATGAATATCAGCCAATTATGGGCGCCGTCGCCCGGTCACTTTCTCCGGGTTATACGAGCGCTGCGGTCGAGCGGCGACGGCAGGTCGCCAGCCTAAAGCCGAACATGCGGCCGATCGCAAAAGCAAGCAAGAGACCCGGACCAAAGAAGGGAGGGGACAAGTGACTCCGACGGAACAGTACATAGACGTCCTGACGAATTTGAAAACCGGCGAACTGGGACTTCTGCGCACACATGCCGGACATGGCCTCCATCGGACGGTGGACGGGTTCGACCTGTTTACGGGTCTCTGGTGGCCGCTGCGTCGAAAGAACGAACGCGCGCCCCGCCGCCAAGTAGCGTGGCTGATCGCCAAGCTCTATGCCTTCCGTCCGATTCCGCCGTCGCCCGGCGACACGCTCGCCTTCCAACTGAGACGATGCCAGCCCAAAGACAATCGGAAAGGAAACCGGTTCCGGCAGAAGTTTGACGAAATGCTTACCCTCCCCCTTGACAAGATCGAACCCGCCTTGCAATGGGCACTTGACCTGATCGACTCAAAGGACCTGAAGCTCGATTGGGTGAGACTGACGAATGATCTTTCCATTTGGGAACGCGAATCCACCCGCCTCAAGTGGGCGGAGGAATTTCTGAAACCAACACAGGAGGACAGCCATGTTGATCGAAATCCATATGATTCAGAACCACAGCCCCGCCAACCTGAACAGGGATGACCTGGGCGCGCCCAAGACTTGCTATTTCGGCGGGGTCCTGCGCTCGCGCATCTCCAGCCAGTGCATCAAACGCAGCATCCGGAAATGCGATTGCTTCAAGTTGCTCTGCGGTGGAATTCGTACCCGGCGCTTACCGAAGCTTCTTGGAGAGCAGCCTCTATTTGGGTTTGCAGATCTTTCCACACCTCTTTCGCGGT
>JBBISO010000211.1:0-2958 GCA_037441325.1 Acidobacteriota bacterium
TCTGATCGCCCCTTGCGGGGCCTGGTCAAAAAACCGGTTTCGCGACAGAAACTAATTAATTTGTAGCGCGTTTCCACGCGAAGCTTCAGACTTGGGAAAGACGGATTTGTCGCTGCGCGTGGTATTTGCCTTTTCGGTCCGCGTAGGAAACCTTACACTCCCTTTCCGCGCGGAAAAAAATAATCTGGCCGATCCCTTCACCCGAGTAGACCCTTACCGCAACCGGGGCGGCATTGACCAGAGCCAATGTAATAAATCCCTCCCATTCCGGTTCCAAAGGAGTCACATTCAGAAAAAGGCCGCTGCGGGCGTAGGTTGATTTTCCCTGGCAGGTAACAATTACGTCACGCGGAATTCGGAAATATTCCAGAGATCTGCCCAAAATATAAGAATTCGGAGGGACCCAGCAATCGCGCCCCCTGTAATCCCGAAAGCGAATCTCTTCAATGGTCTTGGGATCCAGCTTGGGTGCGCCTGTAAAATCCGGAATTTTGTACTCGTCGGAAAGGCGGAAATCATATCCGTAGGAAGAAGCCCCATAAGATATTTTGCCTTTGCGCCGCCTCAGGTCCGCATAAGGCTCGATCATGCGGTGTCTTGTTGCCATCTCACGGATCCATTGGTCAGGCAATACGGTCATGGGCTTTCTCCTTAGATTATTGCCGCTTGATCGATCAGATCCAAACGAATTCATTTCAGTGGCAGCAGCGCTTGCAGGCCGCCCCACTCTATCATCCGCACAAATTTCTGTAAACAGAAATGCCTTGACAGCCTGTGAAGCCACAAGTAAAATGCGCTCATTAATTTAAGGGAGGTCCGGCGTGATCAAGCAGGACATCGTAAACCGTGTTGCCGAGCAGTTGAATATTACCAAAGTTAAGGCGGAAATTGCTGTGGAATCTGTCTTCAATTCGCTTAAGAATGCGCTGCGGCGCGGTGAAAGAATTGAGCTGCGTGGTTTTGGGGTGTTTATTGTCAAACCCAGAAAAAGCGGCGTGGGTCGAAATCCGCGCACAGGAGAAGAGGTTGCCATTCCTCCTGGCAAGACTATACGTTTTAAGCCTGGAAAGGAAGTACGCGCCGACAAAATAGCTAGCGGTCTTTCCGGGTAAACGCTTGCCCTCACGTTAGCAGAAAGCCCCATATTGTTGTGAGCAGTAATTTTCCGGGATTGCCGCAGGTTGCTCCATATCGGGAAGCAACTCCGCTTGGATTAGAACACTCGCGCCCGGCGCCGGCTCCGACCCGCCGGGAGTGGGTTTTTTCCGCCGCGCTCTTCTGCATCACAATCCTAAGCACAACCTTCGCGGGAATGTTCTACGCTCTGGGCAATATCGGCTTTATCTCAGCTGCCAGGCTGGCCTTTTTGGAGCCCGGATTGATTCTGCATGGGCTGCCGTTTTCAATCCCGCTGATCATGATTTTATTAGCCCATGAAATAGGGCATTTTGGGGCCTGCCGCCATTATGGCGTAAGATGCACGCCGCCCTATTTTATTCCCGCCCCCATCTCAATTGCCGGAACACTTGGGGCATTTATTAAAATAAAATCACCTTTTCAGAACAGGCGTGCCTTATTCGATATCGGAATTGCCGGACCTGTGACCGGTTTTGTTTTTGTTTTGCCTGCTCTGTGGATAGGAATCAGTTTGTCCAAAATCATTCCCAAAAACAGTCTTGCGGGCGGAGGTTTGGTTTTTGGCGAGCCGCTAATTTTCAGATTTTTCGGCGGACTGGCTCTAGGATACACACCGGCCAGCCAAGACATGATTGCTCATCCGATTGCAATGGCCGCTTGGTTCGGCCTGCTGGCAACAAGTCTAAACTTGTTGCCCATATGGCAGCTCGACGGTGGCCATATCGCCTATGCGATTTTCGGGCGCGCGGCGCAAAAAAGGATCTCCGTTGTTGCCGCTGTGGCGTTGATGATTTTGAGTTTCTTGAGTTGGCCGATGCCGTCGTATTTTTTGTTCGGCTTGCTGCTCTTGATTTTGGGAGCTCGGGTGGGCTTTTACCATCCGGCGACTCTTTCGGATTATGAGGATTTGGGAACGGGAAGAAAGTTTTTCGGGTTCGTCTCGATGTTGATTTTTATTTTGTGTTTTATTCCCGTTCCCATTTCACTTGCCTAGTGCTGGTGTTCGTAATTACGATGATGTTTGTGTTGAGCGCGGCGGCGCTGGAAATATTCGCGGCCTCGCAACTGTGATTGCATAAGGCTAGAATATGAAACCAAAGACACTGTTTGAAAAAGTTTGGGAATCCCACATCGTAACTTGCGAGCCGGATTGTCCGACCGTAATTTATATCGATTTGCATCTGCTTCATGAGGTCACTTCGCCGCAGGCCTTTGAAGGGCTGCGGCGGCGCGGACTCCGCGTGCGTGCTCCGGGAAGAATCATGGCAACCATGGACCATATTGTTCCCACCCGGGGCCAGGAACTCCCGCTCTCAGATCCCATGGCCGGCAGATTGGTAAAGGAGCTGGAAAACAATTGCGCGGAGTTCGGAATAACCTTATATGGGATTGGAAACCCGAACAACGGAATCAGCCACATCATCGGCCCGGAGCTCGGTTATACGCAACCGGGCAAAACAATTGTTTGCGGCGACAGTCACACATCAACACATGGGGCTTTCGGCGCTCTTGCCTTTGGAATCGGCACAAGCGAGGTTGAACAGGTGCTCGCCTCCCAGTGCCTGCTCCAGCGCAGGCCGGGAACGTTCGAGGTCCGAGTGGATGGGAAACTGCAAGCAGGGGTTGAAGCCAAAGATATTATCCTTGCCCTGCTTGCCACGATCGGCGCCGACGGCGCCACGGGCCACGTTTTTGAATTCACCGGCCCCGCCATCCGGTCTCTGAACATGGAGCAACGCATGACGGTCTGCAATATGTCCATTGAAGCCGGCGCACGAGCGGGCATGGTTTCCCCAGACGAAACAACCTTCAAATATCTCG
>JBBISO010000211.1:3039-5434 GCA_037441325.1 Acidobacteriota bacterium
CCTCCCATGACAAACGGGTGGTCCTGGATGCCGGAAACCTGGAACCTATGGTCACTTACGGGACCAGCCCCGGCATGGGAATTCCCATAACCGGTCGCATTCCTGACCCAGACAAAGAGAGCGATCCGTCCAAGAAAGCGGCCTTATTCAAGGCGTTAAATTATATAGGATTGGCGCCCGGCCGGCAGATCCAGGGGCAGCCCATAAATGTGGCCTTTATCGGTAGCTGCACAAACGGGCGCATATCCGATCTCCGCGCTGCCGCCAGCATATTAAGGGGAAGAAAAGTTGATCCCAAGGTCAGAGCGCTGATTGTTCCTGGTTCCAGGGTCGTCAAGGCCCAGGCAGAACAAGAAGGGCTCGACAAGATTTTTCTTGAGGCTGGCGCCGAGTGGAGAGAACCGGGATGCAGTATGTGCATCGCGATGAATGGTGATGAGATAGGCCCAGGCCAATACTGCATCAGCACCAGCAACCGCAATTTTGAAGGCAGGCAGGGCAAGGGCGGCCGGACTCTACTGGCAGGGCCACTGACCGCTGCCGCTTCCGCTGTGGCAGGCGCCGTCGCGGACGTTCGAAAGCTTCTTTAACCGCGGCAAAATGCTCCCGCGGATCCTGGGACTAGGGATTATGGAACCGTTTAAGAAATTCAGCAGCATATTGGCGCCGCTGCCTCAGGAAAATGTTGACACCGATCAGATAATTCCCGCGCGCTTTCTTAAGACGACGGCAAAAGCCGGATTGGGCAAAGTCCTATTCTACGATTGGCGCTATGACGAATACGGAAATCCCCGGCCGGATTTTGTTCTCAATCGTCCCGAATACTCCGGCGCGCGGATACTCTTGGCGGGCAATAACTTTGGTTGCGGGAGTTCGAGAGAACATGCTCCGTGGGCATTGTCTGATTTCGGGTTTCGAGCGCTTGTTAGCACAATGTTTGCGGATATTTTCCGGAATAATTGTCTTAAGAACGGCCTTCTGCCGATTATCGTGGATAAGACGGTACACCGCAGGCTTTTTGAGCTCACAGCCGAAAATCCCCGCATCGAGGCAGCCGTTGATCTGCAGTCCCAAACCTTGATTCTGCCAGGCGGAAAAATCCTCCACTTCGCTATCGATGCGTTTTCAAAAAAGTGTTTGCTAATAGGACTTGATGATCTTGGGTATCTTCTGGCCTTGGCAGATAGCATCTCAGCTTACGAAGCCGCGCAAAACGACGCCTAGGGCGAAAAGATATTTATGGGGAGCCGAAGGCAGGCCCTTTGATCTCCAAGTCCGGGGGATTTGCTGCTGGAAGCCGCTATTGAATCTGCACTAATTCATCTTCCTTTTTTGCCTCGGACGCTTTCTCGCATAAACGCTGCAGCACGATTTCTTCGTGGGCGCTCTGAGGACCAGAGCTGCGCTTCCGCACGCGGTTAGCATCAGCCATATCGACCACAAGATCATGGGCGTAACTGTCGAGCTGCAGTGGTCTGCAATTGGCATAAACTGTATGCCGCCCGTGCTTCTTGTACCAATCCGCAGTGGTCGCCTTCATGTGCACCTTTTCAATGATATTCCGCCAACCCACCCCCGTGTTGTACGCGCAAAACGAGATTTCCCCCTCCTGAGTGCCGTAAGGAACAATGCACATTTCTGTGCGGCGGAAATCATAGGTGAACAGGTCCTGAAACCACATGGCTGCGACAAAAAGGAAATTCCACGGATCCTTCCTGCGCTCCAGTCCTTTGCCGTAGCTTTTACCGGTTGCGCCCATGGTTTTGTCGAATTTCTTCAGGATATCGATCATCGTCAGACTTTTGGGAGCTTTGAACGGATCATAATTTCGCAACAATGCGAGGGCCATCATGAAATTTGAGAACAATTTTCCCCGGGCGCCGTCGTTGATACTCTGCGTGTCTCTTGCCAGCCGCGGCACGTTAATGAACTCGGGGACCATTGCTCTTTCCTTGGTTTCCTTATTGATCATAAACCCAGTTCCGACTCCGCAGTCGGGGTGACAGCCGCAGCACATTTGCCCCCAATCCGCGTTAGGTCCATGAACGAGGTCGGCAAAATCGGAAAAAACGCTCATCAGCGAAATCGGGAACCAGTCCCGCAAGGGTTCCGATATTCCAAGCTGGCTCTTGACGTCCCGAACCATATGCGTCAGCGTATATCGCTGCCGGAATCTGCGCTCGTCTGAAACTTCCTCATCGCGTCCGGTAAAAGAAACGGGTTGGAAAGACACAAAGGCAATCTTCTTCGGATTGTCCATCGCAAACCGGATGATCGGTCCGACCTGATCGTTATTGAGACCATTGACAATCGTCGCGACGAGAACGATATCGACGCCCGCAGTGTGCAGGTTGTTGATGGCCCGCAGCTTGACATCAAATAGATTATCGATTTT
>JBBISO010000212.1:0-3152 GCA_037441325.1 Acidobacteriota bacterium
CCACATGTCGCGCGCCTTGGATCCACACCCGTCTGCGACGCCTCGCTACGAAACCCGGCGAGAAATGCGGGTTAGAGGCGATCGTTTTGCGGCTGCCGTTTGGGCACGGAATTTCAGTCACTCTTTTAGGCAAACCTGCCGATAGTGCTAATAGGCAATTGGAATCGCATGTTCGCAGGCATTGAACCCGCGTTCATACTGTAGCTTAGTGGATCTATTAACAGCCCGGCATTTGATTCCGATTGCCCGACAAATGAGCCGCTGCTGCAGAAACCCTATGAGAATGCGGGTTGGGCAAATCGGTCCACGAGTTACCTTCTGAGGGGTGTTATGACCAGTTGCAGTTTTAAAAAACTCCTGCGATTGCTGGACAAGCAACTGAATTTGGACCAAAAACTGGAAATCCTGGACCATCTGGATTCCTGCAGCATCTGCCGCGATGCCGTGTATCAGATAGCCCGCGACCGGGATGAGGCGTTTTTTATCCGCCGTCCATATAACATCGACAAAAACGTTGCTTGAATCCATGGTTCGAGCGGCGCGCCTGATGATATTGCGCAGCAGGTTTATCGGACTATCTTCCTGCAACGGGTGGTTTTATGCACACGTAACGCTCCGATCCATGCAACAGAATTTAGAGGAACCGTGTGGCGGCCCTTAAAACCTGATCAGCAGGAGCAGCAGGGCCAGGACGCCATAGTTGCCCATCATGAGCTGGTCGATTTTGCCGAGAATTCCCTCCTGGCTGACTTTTTTATCCAAAGCCCACCATCGGACGTGATTTACAACCAGGCACGTCATCGCGGCCAGAGCCAGAAAGAGATTGATCCCTGACATTCCCCTAATATTCTCCGTTACCCAAAAAATCCCTCGAAACAGAAAGACAATTACAATTAGGTGGCCTGTCCATAAAAGGTAACGATGCCGCATAGCCCCCTCCTTAAGGTCAACACTTGGATGAATCGCACATCCTCAACCCTTCCATTATCATTAATATCGCAGTTAGCCAAGCCGCCGGGGCGCACGCCGGAGCAAAACCAGCGAGGCATAAGATCCACAAGATTCCTGCTTGCACATTTATGGCCGCGCAAAAGCAGTCAAGCTCTCTTCCAATAAATATGCCGAAATCAAAATCATCTTGCACATACATGAACTCCGCTTGGCGGAGAGAAGAGCTTTGGGCAAAGGTGACAATGCCATTATAAATCAGCGGGCCGCCTCGAAGGGCGGTTTTTTCAAACTCCCTTGCCTTAAGTTCTATTGCATCTGCAAATGCCCGGTTGAGCGCGCGCACCCCACCTTGATTTTTAATTGCCCGCTTTATTTGAAGAGAATACCGTGGAGTTGTCGCAAGCCGGGAAACAAGATCATTTTTGTTGAACCTCAGCCCTTTTTTCTCCCAATAATCCATGGTTGCCTGCGCAAGCGCAACGGGATCGATCTTATTATATAAGTCGTCCTCATCAAGCCGTTGGTTCAACTCCCGGTTTACTCCCTTATCCTCCATATGGGCGTCAAATGCCCTGATAACGCCTGCATATCGGCGAAAATGCTCAGCCCTGAATCCTTTTTGAGCCCCGTCATGCGTGATCCTGGCTACTTCATCAGCAAGCACATCAAGAACGGTATCGTTTTGGCTGTGATCTGTTTTGCTCTCTCTTGCCTGCAGGCCCATCAATGGGAACGCCATGATGGCCGCTCCGCAGAACTTCCTCCGTGCAATTTTTTCCATAGAATCCTCCTGAATTGCTAAGTTTATTCGCTTGGACCATGGTGCGCCCCAGATACGCACCCGGCCCTTTGGTTGTGGCATTCGTTCTGTTATTCGCAATCAAGAACAGCGGCACTTAGGCACATCCATCCTTCGTTTACTTCAAAAACAATTGGGAGCAACGGCTTGCTGAGGAGCCGCCGCCGGCGGAATTGACGCCGAGGCTTTCCGCCGTTTTTTGTCTTCTTTCTCTCTACTGCCAGTAGGTGCGGTCGAGGGTCCGATATTGGATGGCTTCGGACACATGATGCGCCTTGATATTTTCAATATTTTCGAGGTCGGCCATCGTGCGCGACACCTTCAAGACCTTGTCATACGCCCGTGCGGACAAGCCGAGACGGGTGATGGCGTTTTCCATTTGTTTTTCCGACTCGGAATCGAGTTTGCAGAAACGCCGCAGGGTGCGCGGAGTCATTTGGGTGTTGCAATAGATGCCGAAAGGCTCCAGGCGCTTACGCTGCAGGTGCCGGGCCGCGACGATGCGTTCGCGGACAACGGCGGATTCTTCGGATTTTCCATCCTGAGCCAGTTCCTTGTACTTGACGGCGGGCACCTGGATATGGAGATCGATGCGGTCCAGCAGCGGCCCTGATACGCGGGCCAGATACCTCTGAATCAGGGGCGGCGTGCATTTGCATTCGTGCAACGCGTCGCCGAAATACCCGCACTGGCACGGGTTCATCGCCGCGGCCAGCATAAAGCGTGCCGGGAAGGTCAGCGCCATGGAGGCGCGCGAAATCGTAACCTCCCCGTCTTCGAGCGGCTGGCGCAACACATCCAACACATGGCGCTGAAATTCCGGGAGTTCATCCAGAAACAACACGCCGTTATGCGCCAGGCTGACCTCACCGGGCCTCGGAACCGTGCCGCCGCCGACAAGACCGGCATCCGAAATGGTGTGATGCGGAGCGCGAAAAGGCCGGACCGCAATCAAGCCCGCACGATTGGAAAGGAGCCCGGCAACGGAATGAATCTTGGTGGTCTCAATCGCTTCTTCAAAACTCATGGGAGGCAGAATGGTGGGCAGGCGCCGCGCAAGCATTGTCTTGCCGGAACCCGGGGGGCCGATCAGCAGAATATTGTGCGCTCCGGCCACCGCCACCTCCATGGCTCGCTTCGCCTGGTATTGTCCTTTGACGTCCTTGAAATCCGCGTCGTATTTGTCCGGCTGAGCCAACAACTGTTCGCGGTCAACCGCCAGGGGTATCAAGGGCTGCTTGCCATTGAGCAGTTCCATGACCTGGGACAAGCTCCGCACGGGAAAAGCCCGCACTCCGTCCACCACCGCCGCTTCGCGCGCATTCGCTTCCGGCACAATCAGGTGGCGCAGCCCCCTCTCCCGCGCCATGGCAGCCATGGAAAGCGTTCCCTTGATCGGCCG
>JBBISO010000212.1:3162-5395 GCA_037441325.1 Acidobacteriota bacterium
GCCGGATTGATCCGTCAAGCGAAAGCTCTCCCATGAAAAGAAAATCGGATAAGTTCTGCGCCCGCACGCGTCCGGACGCGCCCAAGATTCCCACTGCCATTGGAAGGTCGAACGCCGAGCCCTCTTTTTTCAGATCCGCCGGCGCGAGGTTGATCGTAATGCGCTGGGCCGGCAACACAAATCCGCAGTTGCGAAGCGCTGCCTTGACTCTCTCGCTGCTTTCACGCACCGCCGTATCGGGCAATCCCACGGTCATCAGATTCAGCTTTTGTCCGGAACTCAGGTCGACCTCGACGGAAATCGGATATGCTTTGATGCCGAAAACGGCCGCGGACTGAACCCGAAAAAGCATGTCCGGATGGCTCCTCTCGTCTTATCTAACAATCGTCCGCGAATTTGAGCCAAAAATTTTTCAACTTTAATCTCCGAATCCGGCAGCCAATTTGCGGCGCGCAGAAGGACGGCCGATCGCACCGAGTTGTCCCATTGCTGGTATAATAAGATCCGCTAGTGATTGAGGGAGTGCGGCCCATACAACAAATCGACGGAAATATATTAGGAATAAAGCAGTCCCAGAAAAGCGCACTTGAGCGGACTTTCCGCAGGCGTGTGCTTCCGCAACAGGTTATTTCGCCTGAACTGGCAAGGCATCTTTCCTCCCTTTCGCGCGAGCTTGGCCGGCAAGTCGGTGTTTTGATCTCCCGTGACGGCATCGTGCGGAATGTGATTTTGGGGGATGCGACGCATCTTGAGCTGCCGGAAGTCGGGAGGCTTCGCGGCGGGACAGGGCGGTTGCGCGGATTGCGCCTCATTCACACGCATCTCCGCGGCGAGTCATTGACTCAGGATGATCTTAACGACCTGGCTTTATTGCGTTTGGACCTTGTCGCCGTGATTCATGCCGGAGTGGATGGGGATGCCGGGAAAATAGAGATTGCCCATATCCTGCCGGGAATAGATGGCGACCGGCCGCCGATTGAGCCCTTTCGTAAAATTGAAGCTCGGGATGTTTTCCAGCTCAATTTTGATTTTGAAGAGGAGATCCGGGCGCTGGAGAACGAATTCTCCAGGCTGACGGGAGGACGGGCCGGCGAGACGCTGAAAGAACGCGCGCTGATACTTTCACTGACTCCCGGGGAAGCCGCACTATCCGAAATAGCCGAGCTTGTGCGCGCCGCCGGAGTCGAGATCGCAGAAGCGTTGCCGCTATCCGGCGGCAGAATTCATCCCCGCACGGTTGTTGGCCAGGGCCGTCTCCAGCGTATCGTGCTGGCCGCCATGCGCCGCAGCGCGGACGTGGCCATCTTCGATATCGACCTGAAACCCGCGCAAGCCAGAGCATTTGAGGATATAACGGGATTGAAATCCGTCGACCGGACTCAATTGATCCTTGACATATTCGCGCAGCGCGCCCGCAGCCGGGACGGCAAGCTTCAGGTCGAACTGGCGCAGCTCAAATACTCGCTGCCCCGCCTGACGGAAGAGGACGCCGGATTGTCCCGACTGGTCGGCGGTATCGGAGGCCGGGGTCCGGGGGAGACCGTCCTGGAAATCAGCCGGCGCAGGGCTCGCAGCCGGATCCGCCATCTTGAAAATGAAATCGCGCGCCTTTCCAGGCAGCGCGGCATCCGAAGACAGCGCCGAATCCGGCAGGGACTTCCGGTGCTTTCGATCATCGGTTATACCAACGCGGGCAAAAGCACTCTGCTGAACGCGCTGACCGAAAGCCGGATAGAGACGGCCGACCAAATGTTCGTCACGCTCGATCCCACTTCGCGCCGGCTGCGCTTCCCCCGGCACGGCGATGTAATCATCACCGACACCGTCGGTTTTATCCGGGATCTGCCTTCTGATCTTGTAACCGCTTTCAAGGCCACGCTTGAAGAACTGTCCGAAGCCGACCTCCTGATACACGTCGTCGACGCTTCCGATCATGATTTTGAGAGAAAAATGGAGGCGGTCGCCCGGGTCCTGGCGGATTTGAAGCTTTCCGCCATCCCGCGGTTGACGGTGATGAACAAAATCGACAAAGTCGAAGCTTCCGTGGCTGACGGGCTCTGCAGACGCTTTGACGCCATTGCTGTCAGCGCCTTGAAACGGGAAGGGTTGGACCGGCTGCTTGAGGCCGCGCAAGAGCATTTTGTTGTGCGGGGTCGGACCACGATAAGGCATTCTGGCAATTAGTTTCTGTCGCAAAACCGGTTTTTTGACCAGGCCCCGCAAGGGGCGTTTA
>JBBISO010000213.1:0-5360 GCA_037441325.1 Acidobacteriota bacterium
GTGCAATCGGGGATGATTGAGGTCGGGGCTACGTGGGCAACCACAATGACAGGAATCCTCCTGGCAGCAAAATCAGTCATAGCGGATGAGATTTCCTATGGTTTTTGCGTTCGTGCGTTGGGTTTGCACATGACCGCAGCCGGAATGGGAGACATCGCTGGCGATACTTACCAGCTTGGCTCCACTATGATTGCAGAGGGCTTTCTCAATATGGCGAAGGCAATGAGAAAATCCGCAACAGGATCTCTCATTCTTTTCGCAGAAAAGCAGCTCGCTATCTACGCTGCGCGTCTGGCTGTTTTCGCGCTCGGTATTCGCTTTGAGATTTTCGGAACTGTGGAACCGGAGTTCCTCCAACAATATATCGGATATGGATTTTTGGCCTACGAGCTCTCCGAACAGATCCAAGAAGCTTCCCGCGGCGTGCGCCACCCGGCTTTCAATTGCGACGCCTTCATGAGTGAGCGTCTGGCTGCTGTGAAGGACTTCTTCTCCGGCCAGGGTGGTGGATCCGGTGGTGGCACGCGTGGAATGGGCGGGGGCATTGGTGGTTCCGGAGGGCTTGGAGGTGCAGGCGGCTGGGGAGGCGCAGGATCCGGCAACTGGGGAAGCAGCAGCGCCGGAAGAACCGGCGGGGCAGGCGGATCGGGCGGCGTCGGGTGCTGCGGGGGCAGCACCGTTCGGATGCAAATGATCATCCGCTTCCTTTTGGACTATTACATGCGTCGCCCGTAATCGCCTTGAAGCTAAGGCGGACCGACGCTATTCGTTAACCAGTGTCAGTCCTGGGTGCTTATGATATAGGGTCGTAGGAATGTGGCAAAACTAGTCGTGTTCCACAACTCTGCCTGAGCCAGATCAGAGAGGACTTGTCATACCCATTCGATCGTGACCATTGACTCGAGCTTTTTGAACTCCGGGTCGCCGGTCAGGATGATCGCGCCGTGACGCATGGCGGTCGCCGCGACGAAACAATCGGCGTAGAAAGAAGATTCGTCTCAAAGGCTACGGCGATGATCTTCGCCAGGTGACAGTCACGGATCTCGGACACGAGGAACCCACGATCATTCTTACAAACATCTTTTCTATCAAATGTCCCACTCCGGTAACACGCTACGCGCAGAGGATGCTTATAGAGAATGGCATTTCTGATGCTATTCAGTTCTTTCACCTGGATGCGCTTTCGTCAATGGTTGGCTTAAAAATTGACTTTGATTTGCAAATCACATTGATGGCAGCCTCTCTCTATCGCCTTATGGCCGGGAAAATTGGAAGGGAATACGAACGATCTCAGGCTAAGAAAATTTATCGGAACACGCTGGATGTGTCAGCGACCGTTGTCGTTACTGAAGATGAGGTAATCGTAACCATCGACAAACGCGCTCATAATCCGTATCTGGTTGCTTCAGGACTTGCCGATGTTTCAACCCCCATGCCATGGTATGGGAATAAACAGCTGGTTATCCGATTTGCCTAATGCCCCGTTTCCTCAAGCGCGTTAGTCGTTTCCAGTACCGTGGAAATCGAGGCTAGTCCAAAGACGAGACTGAGCCTTTTCCCTGCCCGCCAGGGTATCATGCTTTCCTTTTCAGCAAAGCCTGCCGCAGTCGCTTGGGATTCGATACGCTGGGTGCATGTAATATCCGAGCACTGTTTATTGCTCGCGGTTCATTGAAGAATGCGTTAGTATCGTCGCTTCATAAAAGCATATTAGATTTTGGTTAGAGGTTCCCTAATTTTCATGATGGATGCTTCTGCGTGGAAAACCTGGAGATCGCATTCGCAATGGGCTTACGTATTTATTCGCGCGCGTAAACTGCAATCGGTGTAGTCCGGCGGATGAGCACGGTTTTCGGCAATCGGCATGCCTGTCGATGCCGCTTCGGTGCGCAAATTTGCGCGAAGGAGTTGCTCAGAAAAATGGAACCAAAGCATACGGCGGCTCAGCTGGGAAAATGCGCCAACTGCGTCCGGATGGCGCTTTGCACGTCCAGAAATAATTGGATAGGCCCCATCTTCGATTGCGAGGATTTCGAGGATACCAGAGCGGCGGCGCAGTACTTGGCGCTCGAATTCCCATCGTTCTCCCCGGACAAATGGATCAAGCCCGAGGCCCCAGAGGAAGCACAGATCTACAAGGGGCTCTGCATCAATTGCGATAGCCGGGAAACCTGCGGCTATCGGATTCCGGGCCGGGCGGTATGGTATTGCGAGGAGTACTCTCTTGCTCCGCTCCCTCCGCTGATTCCGGACACCCTCCTGCCGCCATTTGGCGTAAGGCATCCGGAGGCAATGACAAAGGAGGCCTGCGATATCGGCGCCATCCTTGAAAACCAGGAGGCGGGACCGGGCGGCCTGATTGCGGTTTTGGAAGCGATCCAGGCAGCCGCCGGCTATCTGCCCGAGAAGGCGCTCCGCCTGGTTTCCGAAAAGACCGGGCGCTCAATGGTCGATCTCTACGGCATCGCTACCTTCTACCGCTCTTTCAGCCTGAAGCCGCGGGGACGTCACACGATCTCAGTTTGCCTGGGGACCGCCTGCCACGTGCGGGGCGCTCCCGCGCTCGTGGATGAATTTAGGAGACAGCTCAACGTGAAGCCGGGAGAAACCACCGCAGACGGCGCAATCGCTCTCGAAACGGTGAACTGCCTCGGCGCCTGTGCGCTCGGCCCGATCGTGGTTGGAGGCAACCAGTACTTTTCCAAGGCGGAACCGCTCAAGGTCAAAGGAATCCTGAAGAAGGTCCGGAGCGAATCCCAGGCCGTGGACTTAAAGAACGACCCGAGGTTCTTTCCGGTCGCGGTACGCTGCAGCCTTTGCAACAAGAGCCTGATGGATCCGGACCATCTGATCGACGGCCATCCTGCGGTGCAGCTTAAGGCCGCCTGCGCAGGCAACCAGGGGACGGCCCGATTCTCGTCGCTCTATGGAAGCTCTGCGGTCGAATACGATATCGATATCCCGGCCAATGCGGCGGCGGATTTCTCCTGTCCCCACTGCGGCGGAGCGCTCAGGGGTGGAGCAAGTTGCCCGGAGTGCGACCACCAAATGGCTCCAATGCTCGTCGAAGGGGGAGGCTTGGTGCAGATCTGTACCAAGCGCGGCTGCAGGGGCCATACATTAGACCTTACTTTCGACTACTTCTAAAAGGTAGCCCGGCATGAAAAAATTGGGTTCCATCGAAGATTTCAATGCTTTCGAGAAAGAGCTCTCTCACACGGGCGGTAAGGGCGGGCGCACTATCGTCATACCCGCCAGCACCTGTTCCCAAGCCAGCGGAGCCAACGACCTGATCCGAATCGCGAAGCGCGAGCTTCTCAACCGCGGCCTGGTCGGGAAGATCACTTTGCGGATCACCGGTTGCCACGGCTTCTGCCAGATGGAGCCGAACGTGCTGATCGAGCCGGAGGACACCTTTTACCCCAGGGTGACGCATCGTCGACGCAGTTTCCCGGGGAGAAGTGCTCGAGGATCTGCTTTACATGGATCCGGGAAGCGGAGAGCCGATCGAAAAGGCGAAGGACATCCCGTTCTTCGCCCGTCAGGTGCGAAGGATTTTGGGCCAGAACGAAAGAGTCGATCCGAGCCGCATTGTGACCTACATCGCCGACGGCGGATACGCAGCGCTTGCCGATGTGCTCGCCAGGTTGAAGCCGTCCGATGTGATTGAGGAGATCAAGAAATCCGGGCTTCGCGGCCGCGGCGGGGCCGGCTTTCCTACCGGCAGCAAATGGGAGATGTTCGCCGCACGACCGAACGGCCGGGGCAAGTTCCTGGTCTGCAACGCGGATGAAGGGGATCCGGGTGCCTATATGGACCGGGCCGTGCTCGAGGGTAATCCCCAGAGCATAATCGAGGGAATGTTAATTGGCGCCTTCGCCACCGGCGCTACGCACGGCATCGTCTATGTCCGGAATGAGTATCCGCTGGCGATCAAGAATCTCAGAACGGCGCTGCGGCAGGCGCGCGAGCTCGGCCTGCTGGGCGAACGCGTCCTCGGCACCGGCTTTTCGTTCGACATTAAAATCGTTCAGGGCGCCGGTGCGTTCGTGTGCGGCGAGGAGACTGCGCTCATCCGCTCCATCGAAGGAAAGATGGGCGAACCTCGCCAGCGCCCGCCGTTTCCCATTGATAAGGGGATCGAGGGCAAACCCACGGTGATCAACAATGTGGAGACCTGGGCCAGCATCCCGGTGATCCTTCGGCAGGGAGCAGAGCAGTTCCGGGCGGTGGGCACGGAAGCGAGCACCGGCACCAAGATCTTCAGCCTGGTGGGGAAGATACGGAACACCGGTCTGGTCGAAGTGCCTATGGGCATTACGGTCGCCGAAATCGTCGGGGAGATCGGCGGCGGGCCCGAGGACGGCGTTCCGATCAAAGCGGTACAGACCGGCGGTCCGTCCGGCGGCTGCATCCCGGCGGATCAGTTCGATCTGCCGGTCAGCTATGACAGCCTGGTGGAGGCCGGATCGATCATGGGCTCAGGCGGCATGATCGTCATGGATCAAACTACCTGCATGGTGGATGTCGCCAAATATTTCATGACTTTCACGAAGGATGAATCCTGCGGGAAATGCTTCGTCTGCCGAAAGGGTACCCAGCGGATGTATGAAATACTCGACGATATCTCAAAAGGCCGCGCATCTCTGCCGCAGTTGAGCCTTCTGGAAGAACTGGCCGTCGTAGTCAGGGACACCTCCCTGTGCGGCCTGGGACAGACGGCGCCGAATACGGTTCTCGGGACGCTGCGCCACTTCCGCGATGAATACCTTGCCCATGTCGAGGCGCGCAAGTGCCCGGCTCATGTCTGCCGCGAACTCAACACCTATCGGATCGATCCGGACATCTGCGCGCAGCGAGGGCATGGCTGCGGAGCTTGCAGCCGCGCGTGTCCCGAAAAAGCAATATTGGGAGAACAAAGGCATTCTCACCGGATCGATGCAAATTTGTGCCGCAAGTGCGGAATATGCGTGAATGCCTGCAATTTCAACGCGGTCATTGTGGAATAGCAGGGTATAAGGGAGAGTTGGCACATGATTAAGCTGAAGATCAACGGGCTGGATGTGTCGGTTGAAAAAGGAACAACGCTGCTTGAAGCCGCGCGGTATCTTGGCTTTCCTATTCCAACCCTCTGCCACGTTGAGGGATTGTCGCCTTACGGCGCCTGCAGGGTCTGCACCGTGGAGATCACAGAGAATTCGAGATCAAGGCTGGTGACGTCCTGCACTTATCCGGCGACCGAAGGGCTTCAGGTGCGGACCGCTTCAGCCCGCGCTGCAAGCGCACGCAAAATGATCATTGAGCTCCTCCTGGCGTCATGTCCTCAGTCGAGAAAAATCCAAGATCTGGCTTCCGCTTAC
>JBBISO010000214.1:0-5337 GCA_037441325.1 Acidobacteriota bacterium
CAAAAGTGATGGCGTTTTTTGTCGGCCAGGCGATGAAAGAAACCAAAGGCCAGGCAAATCCGCAGGTGGTCAACGAGTTGCTGCAAAAGAAGCTCTCAATCGGATGAGCTGAACCAAGAGTTGAACAGCCGCCCGGAACCGTTAAATGGGTAACTCGGCAACAAGAAAAAAGGCCGCTACCGCGCGCCAGGGACTGATTCGGGCCAAGACTTCAAAGCTATCCCTGCAGGAAAACCGCCGGCCGCGTTTTATCGCCGACGTAATGCTGGGACGTCTGGCCAAATGGCTTCGGATCGCGGGATTCGACGTTCTGTACTCCAACAAGTTCTCGGATGATGAGTTGATCACCATTTCAAACGGCGACGGGCGAATACTTCTGTCACGGGATACTCGGCTTCTGGTGAGAAAATCGGTCAAAAATTTCATATTTCTGGAGAGCCAGAATGTTCAGGACCAAATCAGGCAGACATTTGAAGCGATACAGGTAACCTCTCTTACCCGCCTTTTGAAACATTGCTGGAAGCTTCCCGCGAATCAGTACGTTCCAATGTACCCGTCTTTGTTTATGAAACCCAAACCCGGTTCAAATCCTGTCCCCAATGCGGGAAGGTGTTCTGGGCCGGGACTCATCGGAGTTCGGTGGTAAGATCTCTGCAAAAGCTGCTGCCGAAAAACCGCCGGCACGGCTCATAAGGCTTCTGCCGCCGCTTTGCACAGACCTTGAATGAGGGCGGATTCCTGGCCGGGAAAAACGGTGCGCAAATCCGCCAGAATCTTATCCGCTTCCAGCCTGACAATAATCGGAGGCTCTTGAGATCGCAGGCGCGCTTCGACCGTATTGGGGCTCAAGCGGCTGGATTCAAGAGCAATCAAGGTCGTCGGGAGGCGGCATTCGGGGCACGAGCCTCCGCCGACCACGGAAATCCCATCCGTTAAACTAATGCGCAGGCCTTCGGGGATTAGTGACTTTAATCTGCGTATAAACCGGCGGGCCCTTCCCTCGAGCTCTTGCGCCGGCGCCGCGATCATCCGCAACACAGGGATTTCAGATTCCGCTCTTCCGAACCGGTAACTGCTTAGCGTGGCTTGCAGGGCGCCGTAAACGAGTTTCTCCGCTCTATAGGTGCGCATGAGAGGGTTTTGGCGGATAGGGTCAATGAATTTTTTGGCCCCGGCAATAATCCCCGCCTGCGGTCCGCCCAGAAGTTTGTCCCCGCTGAAACAGATTAAATCGACGCCGGCAGCCAGGCTGTCTTGAACTCTGGGTTCGTCCGCAATGCCATAAGACCTTAGATCGACAAGGCAACCGCTGCCGATATCCTCTGTCAAGGGGATATTGGAATCTCTGGCAAGCTCAACCAGCTCGCGAAGTTCCGGCCTTTCGGTGAAACCATGAATCCGGAAATTGCTCGGATGGACTCTGAGCAGCAGAGCTGTGTCGGGCCCGATGGCGCTGTGGTAATCCTGCAGGCGGGTCTTATTCGTGGTCCCCACCTCCCGCAGTGAGGCTCCGCTGCGCGCAAGAATTTCAGGGATGCGGAAAGAGCCGCCGATTTCCACCAACTCCCCGCGGGAGACAATAACCTCTCTGCCCGAAGCCAGAGTGTTCAGCGTCAGAAATACGGCAGCCGCATTATTATTTACCACGGTTGCGGCCTCGCAACCCAGCGCCTCTTGCAACAGAGGCTCGAGCATTTTGTCCCGGTGCGATCTCCGGCCGGTGCCGATATCGTATTCAAGATTTGTGTAGTGGGCAGCAAATGCCGATAAGCTATGCTGGGCTAAAGCCGAAAGGGGTGCCCGGCCCAAATTCGTGTGCAAAATGACGCCCGTTGCATTGATCACGGTGCGCAGATTGGGCAGGAGGCGGTTTTGCAGATTCTCAAGCAGGGCTCGTTCCACTCCCTCGGGGCTGAGATCCATGCAGGCCTCAGGGCGGCCGGAGCGGATGGCGTCCCTAATGCCCTGGAGCAGCTTCTGGATTTCCGCGACAATGAATTCGCGGCTCGTGCAAGCCACCCAGGAACTAATTGCGGGGCGCAGCAGCAGTTGATCCACCGCTGGAATCTTCCGGAAATTATTTTGTTGCGGAGGCATTTGCATTTGTTTATTCCAGCACAGCAAGAGGAACGCTGTCAATTGACGATTATCGGTTCGCCCTTCGCGGAATGGATTGGGAGGAATTGCGGTGCCGCTTCCGCTGCCTGGGGGGAATATGGGTTACGATGACGACCTGACAAACTTGGAGGACGGACTCCGTCGCTTGAAGATTGAGTACCGTATATTCTTTTCCGGAAACAGGAAGAAACCGCCGGAAGAGCTTAAGCTGCGCGTTGAGAAATTGGCCAAGAAGCTATCCGAATGCTCGGATTTGTCCCTATCCGAGCGATTTCGTTTTACTACCCTGATCACTCGTTTCTATGTGTACCGGGATCTGTGGAGACGGACTCTTCTCGAGAAAGAAATGGGAAGGGGGAGCGACGCGAATTCTCATGCCGGCTCGCCTTTGGAGCCGGCCAAATTTCCCGCGCAGGCGGTGCGCATATCCATTTCGGATCCGCAAATTGAAGAAGACAAGGTGAAGCGGCTCTATCATGCGCTCCTGAATATTAAAGGAGCGAACATACCGCAAACGTCCCTTTCCTACGGCCAGTTCGCAAAATATATCGCCACCCAAACACACGCCATCCGTGAAAAATATCGGTGCCCTGCTGTCACATTTACGGTTGCGCTGGAGGAGGATGCCGTCCGATTTACGGCCGCGGCGGATAACTCCTAGTCCGTAGGCTGCCGCTGCGGTTCAAGCCTCACGACATGCTCGGCTTGCGGCCCGCGGGGTCCCAATTTAACATCGAATTCAACCTGCTCGCCTTCGCGAAGTGTTCGGTACCCCTTTTCTTGAATTGAGCTGTAGTGCACGAAAACATCCGCTCCCGTGGGCTGGGATATAAATCCATATCCCTTGGTATTGTTGAACCACTTCACGGTGCCGGTAACTCTAACCATATACATTCCCCTCTAAACCTATAGCTCTGCGTCGCGTGCTTTTCCCGCCGGGCGGCCCTTCCCGTTTTGGAATCGCGCGCTGCGTAAGCTATCTGAAACATAATAGAGATTTTAGCAGGAGCCTAGACGAGTGGATTCGGGCTTGTCAAGAACAAAATTACTATCGGCCGGCGGCATTTTCGGCGCGAAATATCAATTCGGGCCGCGAAATCCGGGATTGAAACGAATACGCGCCGGCTGATTTCCCGGCATACAATGCGTATACTATGCTTTCTTAAACAACTACCAGAGGAGGCAGGCAATGGTCACAATCCGTCGGGCGCTGATTAGCGTCTCCGATAAAACCGGCTTGGAAGATTTTTCGCATTTTCTTCATAAGATGAACGTGGAATTGATTTCAACCGGAGGAACGGCAAGCTTTTTGGGCAAGCACAATATACCTGTCCTGGATATTTCGGAGTTTACCGGATTTCCCGAGATACTGGATGGAAGGGTTAAAACATTGCATCCCAAGGTGCATGGCGGTTTGCTGGCGATAAGAGAAAAACCCTCCCATCAAGCCCAGATGCAGGCGCAAAGCATCCAGCCTATCGATCTAGTGGTGGTCAATCTTTATCCGTTCCGGGAAACGGCGGCGCGCGAAGGAGCTGCCTATTCCGAAGTGATTGAGCAAATTGATATCGGCGGACCGAGCATGATACGGTCCGCCGCAAAAAACCATTCCGGCGTCGCCGTGGTTACGGATCCCCGTGATTACGGCTGGATCATGGAAGAGATGAAAGCCCGCAACGGCGCTTTAAGCGACGCAACCCGCTTTATTCTGGCCCAGAAGGCTTTTGCCTCCACGGCCGCGTACGACGGCGCCATCGCCGCCTATCTGGCCGAGAGGGTCTGGTCGCCCGCAGGTGCAGTCAGGCAAGCGGGAGCTTTGCCGCCTCTGGCGATACTGTCCTTGGAAAAAACCAGCGACCTTCGCTACGGCGAGAATCCCCACCAGCGCGCGGCTTTGTACCGCCGAATCTCCGAGCGCTGTTTCGGGCCTGCGGGAGCAGAAGTCCTGCACGGAAAAGAGCTGAGCTATAACAATCTTCTCGATTCCGATTCCGCCTGGGATCTGGTGCAGGAGTTCGACAAACCGGCGGCGGCGGTCATCAAGCATACGAATCCGTGCGGCGTGGCGCAGTCGGATACGCTGGTTGAAGCCTATGCGCTTGCGCGCGACTGTGATCCCGTTTCCGCCTTCGGTTCGGTTGTGGCGCTCAATCGGTGCGTAGACGCCGATACGGCAGCCGAAATTAACAAAACCTTTGTGGAAGTCGTCCTCGCTCCGGACTTTGCACCCGACGCCCTTCCAATTTTGCAGCAGAAGAAAGACATTCGCCTCCTGAAAGTGAGCCTTGACGCGCCCTCGGTTCTTCAGCACCGCCAGATCAGCGGAGGTTTTTTGATGCAGGATAAGGACGTCCACTATCTGCGTCCGGAAGATCTCAAAACGGTAACCAAGCGCGCGCCGACGCCGGAAGAATTGGCAGCGCTTCTCTTCGGATGGCGCATTGTAAAACATGTAAAGTCCAACGCGATTGTCTTCGCCAACGCATCGCGAATGCTTGGGATCGGCGCCGGCCAAACCAGTCGGGTCGACGCCGTAAAATGGGGAGCGCAGAAAGCAACCCTTCCACTTCAGGGCTCCGCCATGGCCTCCGACGCATTTTTCCCTTTTCCCGACGGAGTGCTGGCAGCCGCAAGCTATGGGGTGCGCGCGGTCATCCAGCCGGGAGGGTCCATGCGGGATTCGGAGGTTATTGACGCGGCCAACGAGCGCGATATTGCCATGGTTTTCACGGGAATCCGCCATTTCAAACATTGATACGGCGCCGGCCGGATATCAGGTGAAATATGTGCCGCCTCCGCCCTATCGATTCGGGAAAGAGTGGGACGATCCTTTCTACTTTTCCCCCGGAGAGCGCGTCTTTTGCTATTCCGCCGTATTCGCTCCGAAAGGAATACGCGTCCCTATCCTTCACATTGGGAGCCGCAAGACCAGTAAAAGGGTGGGTAAAGACCGACCGGATAGGTTTTGATATTTCGGGAGGGCGGCGGGGCGGTTATCGCGGGTTTACAGTCAAAAGGCAGATTACGCCCGGGCAATGGCGCGTCGAGCTGCAAACAGAAAGAGGTCAGATGCTGGGCCGGATCGAATTCAGCGTGGTGCCCAGCCCTGATCCCCATCCGCCGTTGAAAACAAAACTGCTCCGGTGAGTACTCGTGTTCGTAATTAGTTTCTGTCGCAAAACCGGTTTTTTGACCAGGCCCCGCAAGGGGCGTTTAGAG
>JBBISO010000215.1:0-5326 GCA_037441325.1 Acidobacteriota bacterium
GCAACAGTCATGCCCGGATGTGCCGCCCCAGCAAAAACCTTGTGAGAAATGCGGACTAAGCTGGCGTTGAGGGATAGGCTGCAGGTCTTCCCGGCTCGCAAGCTGCGGGCATTCGTCTTGTGGGGGCGTACAAAAGGCTTTTATTTCGTCAAGTGTCCTGCCATCATTCTCTGCGAATTCTCCGTAAGGAATCATTTTGTCGAGGTCTCGCATCTTTATGGATTTCGCTAATCTCATTCAACAGCGTTACAGCGTCCGGGCCTATAAGCCTGACCCGGTAGAGGAGAGCAAGCTGCAGCATGTGTTGGAGGCAGCACGGCTGGCGCCTAGCGCCGCCAACCGCCAGCCATTCCGGCTGATAGTGATTCGCACAGCCGGCCGCCGGGATTTCAGGGTTTTTCTGTGCGGCGGCCTTATTTGCTGATATGATAGGAGCATGCTTTCAATACCTGTGCATTTTTCATGCGCTGTTCGGAGGAATCTATGAAGCGGGCGCTGCTTATCATCGGGATGATGGGGCTGGCGGTGGCTGCGGCCGATTTTCCTGCTTGTGGCTCGCAATCTTCCGCCGGGCGGGAAGGGTTTTGAACTTCGCTTGCTTTCAGCAAGGGGCAGGGGCGAATTTCGATGTGGCCAACGTTATCACCCGGACGGAATATAGTCCTGGTTCCTCTATTGTTGCTCTTCTCTGTTAGTCTCCCGGCGCAGAACAAAACCGTCAAAAAGGAAACCGCAAAATCTCAGGCCACGTTCAAAGTTCCGGTGAATGTCGTCGTCGTTAACGTTTCGGTTAGCGACAAGGAAGGGAATCCGGTCACTGATCTGAAAGCGAGCGATTTCAAGCTGTTTGATGACGGGAAGCCCCAGGCCATTCAGACCTTCGCCTTGGAATCCTACGGGCCGGAAATTGCAGAAGGGGAGAGAACTTGGGAACCTGGGCTTCTGCGTTCGGTGAATGTGCCAAGTTCGACTCGGCCCAGGATGATTTCCATCGTGATCGATGATCTCACGACAAGATCGCCCGATCATTATCCCCGGATAATCAAGGCTGTGACCGATTTTATAGAGAAGGACCTCGGCCCCTCGGATCAGGTCGCGATTTTGTCGGCCTCCGGGCGGGTGCGGTGCCCCTTCTTGGATGACAAGCACAGGCTCCTGGAGGAAATCGGCGCCGTTTTGGGAAAGCTCAATCTCAGCGCGGCCTCCAGGTCCGAATGCCCCGAACTTACCGACCTGCAAGCCTGGAGAATTGTCGACTCGCGCATGAGGAGCAGTTCCGTCAATGATCAGGACATCTGGTTTCAAGCGGCAATGCTGGAGGTTATGACGTGCCTCAACTTGAATCCCAACGAGGAGTCGCATGCCGAAGTGGCAAGGAATCATGTGCTGTCGGCTGCTTCCAGACAAACGCAGGAGTCCGAGTACCGGACGCGCGCCCTGCTGGACACGCTCCGGAAACACCTGCGGGCGCTGAGACACTTCGAAGCGGCCAAAGTTCTCGTGTTCTTTTCCGACGGTTTTTTATCCCAGGGCGGATCCTCGACGTCGTACCAGCTTCAGGAAATTGTCGATCTCGCGCTGCGTTCGGGAGTCGTTTTGAACAGCGTGGACATCCGGGGTCTGGATTCCTATATGCCCCCGGCGGCGGACCGTTTTGCGTTCCAAACCCTTGAGGCCGCATCCTATAAATTGCTTTTATACCAGGATGACGCTTCGGCGCAAGATGATCCCCTCGCTCAATTAGCCAACGAAACCGGAGGTCTGTTTTTCCGCAACAACAACGATCTGTATCAAGGGCTGCACGATATCGCCAAACGGCAATTGTTTTACTATGTTTTAACTTACGCCATGCCGCGGCATAAGGCGGACGGCCGATATCACCGCATCAACCTCGAAGTTTCCCGTTCCGGCCTGGAGCTGTCCTATCGCAAGGGATATTATGCTCCCAAGGAGGAAATGACTTTCGAAAAGCGAAAAAAGGAGGACATTCTGGAGGCCCTGCAAGCCCCCGGCAATCTCAACGAGATCCCTGTCAGCCTGGCCTACAACTATTATCAGGAGGACGATTTCAGGTACGGAGTATCTTTTTTGACGCACGTCAGCATCCGCGGTTTGCAGTTTCTCGACGAGGATGCCAGGCGCAAGAATCTGATCAGCATGGTAGTGGTGGCTTTTGACGAGAACGACCGCTATATCGATGGGGTGGAAAAATCCATCGAGTTCCGGTTGCTGGAAGCAAGCTACGCCGGTCTTCTAAATCGTGGCCTCACGTCGAGGGTCGAATTAAAACTTCCTTTCGGCCGTTACAAGATCAAGGCCGTCGTGCGTGAGAGCGCGCAGGGCAAGATGGGTTCTATAACCAAGGCCATTGAGATCCCGTGAAGTTTCAATGCGGTAAATTGCAAATTTCGAATCTGGGATCATAAGGAGGATTATGTCAGTCAATTCGGCAGGTAAAATCCGCTGGATGCGATTTCTCTTCGGCAGCGTGTGCTTTTGCGGAATCGCTTTAAGCCCGCCGTTCTTGCGCCTTGACTTTGCCAGGATTTCCGCCGCGCAGGCCGGCCGGCCTTTCAGCCTGCGCGTGGATGTGGAACTGGTGACGGCCGAAGTTATGGTATTGGATAAAAAGGGCAAGCCGGTGCGCAACCTCAGGAAAGAAAATTTCCGGCTTTATGAAGATGGGAAGCAGCAGGAGATCATCAGTTTTGACGAAGTGACCGATGAGTCCGGGGTTTCATCCATGAGCATGGCGGCCCTCGAGGAGGCCGATCTACGGCGGGGAAAAATCGTATTGATCATCTTTGACGACAGCACCATTACATCCGCCAATATCAAGCAATCCCGCGATTCGGCGGAAAGATTTGTGAGAGAGCACATGCGGCCCCGGGATTTGTTTGCGGTGGCGTGCTTCCTCAATTCGCTCAAGATCCTTCAAAATTTCACCCATGAACGTGAGGCGGTTTTGCGGGCGATCGCCCAGCCCGCCGTATCCGGCGCAAGCTTTTTGCGCCGGCCGGGATTGCAGGAGGAACAAAGCCCGGGCAGGGAACGATGGCCTTCCCAGGATCCTTACTCGCTGGCTACAGGACACCAGGTGGAAAACCTGCTTCGCGCCCTCAACGCAGTCAGTCTTTCGGTCGAGCATCTCAAGGGACAGAAGTCAGTTCTCCTTTTCTCCGAATCGGCTTATTTCAGTCCAAGTACTATCGAAATCATTTACAAGCGTGTTCTGGATTCGGCCAAGCGGTCCAATGTGGTTTTTTACACCGTGGACCCCGCCGGCTTGAGTTCTGGCTCCATTTCAAAACTCCGGCAATCCCCCAAAAACGGCGCATCATCCGTTCTCTCCGCATTTTTCCCCGGCCAGCGGCTTTCTGATTTGGGAAGTCTGAATCTCCTCCGCAATTCCATGTTTCAGCAAGGCGGTGGCGGAGGAACCGGAGGCGGGACAGGCAGCGGGGGAGGCGGAAGTACTGGCGGCGGTTCCGGGGGGACCGGTGGAACGGGTGGCGCGACTGCCGGGGCCGGCAGTACAACAGGTGGGACTTCCAGCAGCAGTACCGGAGCATCCTCGGGGAGTACTCCAGGATATCCCACCGGCAGCACGGCAACGTATCCGAGCGACTCCAGGTATCAGGATTACAGAAACCCGAACGCCAATAATCCCTGGGGAAGCACCTCATTCATGAGCCTCTTAAGATCGTTGGCTACCGAAACCGGCGGATCATGCATTTACAATACCAACGACTACGACGGCGAGCTTGATAAGCTGGATCAGCAGTTGAGCAATTACTACATTTTGGGCTTCAAATCCAGCAATCCGAAACATGATGGGGCTTTCCGCAAACTGGAAGTGAAGACCGATCTGAAAGGAATGGCGCTCAGATACCGCAAAGGCTATTTGGACAGGCGGCCCGTGGATACGCTCGCCAGCTCCAAGCAGGAGCGGACGCTGCTGAACGCCCTGGCGTCGCCGGAACCTGCAACCAAACTACCGCTCATTTTCCGTCCGGTTTACTTTTATGATTCCCCTCGCATGGCAAGGGTATTGGTCCCGGCAAAAATCCGGATGGAAAAGGTTGAAATCAAGAAAAAAGGCGGGCAGTCAGGGAGCGACCTGAATGTGATGGGTGTCGCCTACGCGGAGGACGGAAGCGTTTCCGCAAGGTTCAGCGAAACACTCCACATAACGTTCGACAAAGGCAAAGAACAGGAGTTCCGCAGGTCCAATCTGCTTTATCGCAATTACTTCAGGCTTCGTGCGGGAAAATACCGCCTGAAGCTTGCGGTCTCAGACGAAGCGAACAACCTTGGTTCCATGGAGCAGTTTTTGGAAGTGCCCGCCCTGCCGGAACGCGGATTTGCGGTCAGCAGCCTGGTCATTGCCGATCAGATATCCAGCCTCCCCGATTTGATACAAAATCTCCATGCGCAGCTGCTGGATGACAGCGATCCCCTGATTTACGCCGGCATGCAAATTGCTCCCAGTGTGGAAAACAGGTTGCCGGTGGGTGCGGCAGTTCCGGTTTTTTTCAAGATCTACGATCTCGCCGGTGGTACCGGCCAGTGGAAACTGACGGCGCGGGCCAGGCTTATAGGTGATGGAGGTGAAGCGGCGGATTTGCCGGCGATTTCGCTGAACGAAAATCTGTCTCTGCTGAGCCGATCGGAAGCGGTTATCGGATTCACGGTGACTTTCCCGAAGGTAGTGCCCGGCAAATATAGGCTTGCGATCGAGACGACGGATGATGCTTCATCCCGCGCCGCGACTGCTCAAGCGGATCTTGAATTGATCGCCAACTGAACTGACCTGCAAAGGGACAAATCCTATGCAATCCAATGATCCCATGGTTACACTTGTGCGCAGGATTCAATCCGCTTCCCGAATAACTGTGCTCACGGGGGCCGGTGTTTCAGCCGCAAGCGGCGTTCCGACCTTTCGGGGCCGGGAAGGGCTATGGAGATCCTATTCGCCGCAGCAACTGGCAACGCCGGAGGCATTCCGGGCAGATCCCGAACTGGTATGGGAATGGTACGATTGGCGACGCGGGTTAATATCGAAATGCCGGCCCAACGCGGCGCACCATGTCCTCGGTCTTTTTCCACAGCCCGGGTTCGTTGACGTATTTTTTGCCCAGGCCCTCCGGCGACGACGTGCTGAAGCGCATCTGATATTTTTCGAGGCCGAACGTCTTGAAATATTTCAGATACATGTCGTTCACGGCCTTGAACTCGGACGCGAACTGGTCCTCGGTGCAATAGATGTGGGCGTCGTTCATGTTGAGCGAACGCACGCGCATGAGGCCGAACAACTCGCCGCTCT
>JBBISO010000216.1:0-5298 GCA_037441325.1 Acidobacteriota bacterium
CATCCGGGCGATACGGGAGCGCGTGGACAAAATGCTGGTGATCCTCCCTTTCGAAGAGGAGTATTACCGCGAGAGGGGAATTGAGGTGGAATTTGTAGGCCATCCGCTGCTTGAGGATTTTGCGCCGGACCGCGACCGCGAGGCTTTTTTCATGCGTCTCGGACTGGATCGCGCCCGCAAGCTGGTGGCGATTCTCGCGGGAAGCCGGCGTAAGGAAATCGACTACATCCTGCCGCCCCTTCTGCGCGCATCCCAATGCATTCTCAAGGAAGTCCCCGCGCAATTCTTGATATCGGGCGCTCCGACGGTTGATCGGGAGCACATCGCCTGTTTGACGCAAAAGGTGCTTCGAAGCGATCCCAACCGGATTTATTTCCACATCGTGAGCGACAATGCCAGGGATATACTCGCCAATTCGGATTTTGCTTTTGTCAAAAGCGGAACTAGTTCGCTGGAAGCAGCGCTGGTCGGAACTCCCTTCCTGATTACCTATAAAATCTCTCCCCTCAGCTGGTGCATCGGGTCCATGCTGATTCGCACTTCAATGAAGGGGCTGGTGAATCTGATCGCCCGGGAGAAAATTGTGCCCGAGCTGTTTCAGGGGGAGGCTGAACCGGAGACACTGGCCCGGGCGGCCCTGAGGATTCTTAACGGACCCGAGGAAAGCGCCGCCATGCGGTCGCGACTTGCCGGAATACGCCGGTGTCTGGGCTCGCGTGTCGCTTCGGAAGCGGCGGCGGCGGTAGTGAGCGCTTACTTATAAGGGCGGAATATTTCTATGAGAACTGCCATGATTGCCCGGCTCGTTTTGGGCCTGATGCTTGCCGGCTTTGCTCCGCTAATTTATTCCCAGGCAAGGAAGGCCTCTTCATCCATACCCCGGATCGAAATCCGGAATTATGAGATTGAAGCGAAGCTGATCCCGGATGCTCACGAGCTGGAGGCGGCCGCCTTTATAACCTTTAAACTTCAGGACACGGCGGATTACGTCGTTTTTGAGTTCAGTGACAACCTTTCGATTCTAAAAGTCTTAGATGCAGAGGGCGTGGAACTGGAATTCGGCCAGAATGAAGCCGGTCCGGGGCTTTTATCCATCCATTTCCCCGTAACGCTGGCGGCGGGAACGACCCCCACAATCAGGGTTGAATATCAGGGGGGATTCGACCGGGATCGTTTCAGCCGGATTTATACTCGGGATGAAAGCAGCGCTTATATCGGCATGGAAGGCTCTTACCTGATGTATTCGGCAAAGTGGTTTCCGGTCAGCAATTTTTTGGCTAGCAGAGCGCCGTCGACGCTGGAGGTAACGGTACCGCTGGGAATGATTGCCATCGGCCCCGGAGTGCAGCAGCCGGTGGTGACAAAGGGGGTGAGCGAGACCTTCGGATGGACTTCAAAACTCCCCATTCTGCCCGGATCGTTGGTTGTGGGGCATTATTTTCAGAAAAAACTGCAGATCGGCGATTTTACCATTGAGTGTTTCGCGCATGAGGACGCCCTGGAATCCATGCAAAGAAGCGCCGAGGCGGCCGCGAAGATTTTGGAGTTTTATCAAAAAACCTATGGATCGGCTGCGGCGGGGAATCACTATCGACTGGTCGAAGTCGATGAACCGCTGGGGCGACAGCCGGGAATGCTGGGCACCATTTTTATCACCCGCCGGGAGCTTGCGCAATCTTCTCCGCCGGTCCGGGATCTCGCGCGCCGGATAGCGTATCAGTGGTGGCAAGAGACAGCCGGCGTGCAGACCACCGAAGATCTCTGGCTGGTCGACGGGATGGCGTATTTTTCCGCCGCCCAATATCTCGGCCATGGCGCGGGTCCGGCCGCTTTCAAAGAGGAGATCGACAACCTGGCCGTGCTTGCGCTGAAATTTGAGGGCAAAAGCGCGGTGAGGGGTGGCCTGGGATTAGGGTATCGGACGGAAAGGTACGAATCCGTGGTTGCGGGCAAAGGCGCCTGGATCCTGAATATGTTGCGCGGCATCATGGGGGAGGAGAAGTTTCAGCGGCTCATCCATCAGTATTTTCATGATTTTTCGGGCGCGTCGGGGAGTACCGCCGCATTTCGGAAGCTTGCGGAGAGATATTTCGGCAATGACCTCGGGTGGTTCTTTGCCCAATGGATTGACACCATCGGAGTGCCCGCCTTTCAGGTGGATTACGTTGTCTTTAAGACACTTAACGGATTCCGTGTTTCCGGAACGGTGAGGCAGGATCGCGACCTGTTCCGAATGCCGGTGGAGATTTCGGTAATCAGCGGCGATAGTGAGGAAACCAGGACCGTCGAATTGGCCGGCAAATCTACGTCTTTTGACATTTCGACCTTCTCCATGCCTGAGAAGATCATTCTGGATCCCAACTACAAATTGTTGAGGGACTCCGAGGAGCTGCAAACTTCAGTCCAGCTATCCTTGGGCAACGATTTGAAACAAAAGGGGGATTTGGTCGAAGCCATTCGGGCCTATGAGAATGCGCTGCGCATTAATCCGAGGCGTTCTCTGGCTCATTTCCGTTTGGCGGAAGTGTTTTATGAGCAGTTCAATCTCCAGTCGGCCGCCAATTCATTCCGGGATGCGCTCAATGGAGACAGGGATCCGAAGTGGATCGAGGTCTGGTGCTACATTTATTTGGGTAAGATCTACGATGTCCTCGGACAGCGTCAGCGGGCGATGGCCGAGTATACCAAAGCCATCAATACCAAGGATGATACCAATGGGGCTCAAGCCGAGGCCAATAAGTGGCTGGCAACCCCGTTTACCCGTGAGCGCACCACCATGGAAATCGAGGAGAAAAAGCCCGGATAACCGCAAGTGGCCGAGCATCGCGGCGCAAGAGCAGGATTGCGCACTTCCTCCCTGCCAAGGCTTTATATGATTTCCTGGAAAAAATTGGCGCAGAGGACGCGGGTACCGGTTGGGACAGTGTTGGGAGTTGCCTTCCTTGTGCTGATGCATCCGTCCGCTCGATCGCTCTGGATCGGCGGCCTAATCGCTTTTGCCGGATCGCTTTTGCGCCTTTGGGCGGCGGGACATATCGAGAAAGGGAAGGTTTTGACCCGCGGCGGGCCTTATGCGTTGACTCGCAATCCCCTTTACCTAGGCTCTTTTTTTATGGCCTTGGGAATCATTATCGCCGGTCAAGGTTACTGGCTGCTGTTGCCTTTCGCTGCATTCTTCGCGGCCTTTTATTGGCCTGCAATGAAGGCTGAGGAGCAGGAATTGCTGAACGGATATGGAGAAGGATTTGTTGCGTATTCGAAATCGGTTCCGCTGTTTTGGCCCCGTTTGCGCAGGCCTGGCGGCAATGCTTCCACCTTCTGCTGGTCGCGAGTGTTCCGGAACCGCGAGCATCGCACGGTTGCCGGCTTTTTGGCTGCCGAAGCCCTCCTTATTATGTTGAAAATCTTTCGCTAAGTTCCGGATGCCCTTGGAGAATCAGGCATGGAAGGGAAAAGTGTTTGTGCTTGACATGCCTCGGGGAGACTGCCAGAGTGAAATCTGCATGGGCCTTTTGGGAAATCATGGCTTGCCAGGATTTTGCAGGCGTGCGGTTTGAATTTGTTGCAAGGAGGAGTGAAGGATGAAGCGGCATGTGTCTGTGGCAGTGATGGCACTATTGTGCCTGGGTCTTTTCTGCAGCTTTACGGCTGACATGAATCAAGCTCAGGCTCAGGGGAAAAGAGCCGCCGTGGCGGAACCGAAAATCACGGCGCTCAATCCGTTAGGCACGCCGCCTCCGGTCAAACTGAAACCGATGGCGCCGCGCCCGGCGTCTCTGGAAGGCAAAACCATCTACATTGTCGATGACGGTTTTATAGGCGGGGATAACCTGCTCCTTGAGATGGTCGATTGGTTTGAAAAAAACATGTCTAACACCAAAGCGGTCTTCAAGCGAAAAGGCGGAGGGGGATTTGAAGCTGAAGATCCGAAATTATGGGCTGAGATCAAGCAAAATGCCAATGCCGTGATCATTGGGATGGGCCATTGAAGCCAGTGTGCGCCGGCAGTTGTCGGCCACGCGATTAATTTCGAAGCAAACATGGGCATACCCGCTGTTCCGGTGGTTCTCTCCGAGTTTTACAACCAGGAGACGGAAGCAGCCCTTCTCAAAGGGATGCCGGGATTGCGGATTCAGTGGGTCCGTGGTCCCGTATGGGCCAAAACACGCGAGCAGTTGCGCAGGGATGTTATCAACGGCATTAGCCCGATCAGCAAAAAGAACGTCATGCAGGAGATTGTCGAGCATCTCACCCAGCCGCTGACTGCTGAAGAGAAGAGGACCGGGGAACATATCCGCACTAGAGGGCCGGCTACTTTTACCGATACGCCCGAAAACCTGCAAAAATTGTTTTTGGATAACCGATGGACCGATTTTCTGCCGATAGTCCTGCCGACAGAAGAGAAGGTGGCGGATATGCTGAAAGGCACCAGCCGTGCTCCGGATGAGGTCATCGGCAGGATGTCTCCCACTAACACCGGCAACTATTTCGAGTACTGGACTTTTACGGTAAAAGACGTCGCCGTGAATGCGGTCATGGCCGGCTGCAAACCGGAGTATCTCCCGCTGCTCCTGGCGGTGGCATCCACGGGGAAAGAGGCCATATCGGTATCCGATAATTCCTTTGTGGACGCGCTGGTTATCAACGGCGCCATCCGCGACGAAATAGGCCTCAATTATGACATCGGCGCCATGGGACCCTATGCGCATGCCAATACCACCATTGGAAGGGCTTGGAGCCTGATCGCCATCAATCTGGGAAATTGCGGGAAAGTGGGAACGACCTACATGGGCACCGTTGGGAATCCCATGAATTTGATCAACATCGTCATTGCCGAGAACGAGGAAAAATCCCCCTTTGCGCCTTTCTCCGTTCGGAAAGGTTTTAAGAAGGGTGAGAACATCGTCAGCTTGTTCGAAGGATGGGGAGTTCTTTCCGCGGCAAACTGGAAGGCCGCCTCTTGGGGAAAAGAGATGAATTATCCCCAGATAATCAAGGACATCTTCGACCAGCAAGGCTTCTTGTTCGGATCTTGCGCGATCCTCAGCCCGCCGATCGCCGATTTTATTAAAGACGCGGGCTTTGAGACGTTGGAGGATTTCGAAAAATGGGTGGCGCCGGCTCCCTCATTTTCCAAGATGAAGGTGCCCACTCCCGAGGCGAAAACTCCTGCTGATCAAGCGAAAGCGCCTGAGCCCGAGGCGAAAGCGCCCGCGGCTAAGGCGAAAGTGCCCGGAATGGGATTCTCCAACATATCCATCATCGTTGCCGGAGGGTCGAACAACAACTATTACAGCA
>JBBISO010000217.1:0-5282 GCA_037441325.1 Acidobacteriota bacterium
TTTGAGTTTCCTCCTATTTCCTGGCTTCTCCTCTACTTATCGGTCTCGCCGGTTTTATGCCCACTGATATATACAGACTGGGTAAGCCGGATTACAGCCCGTCCATCGGGTTGCGGACGCCATGGCCGCCTTTGTTCAAAACATGGGTGTAAATCATCGTCGTAATCACATCTTTGTGCCCCAAAAGCTCCTGGATGCTTCTGATGTCGAAGCCGGCTTCCAGGGGGAGAATGTCTCAAAGCATGGCATCCTGTGCCCTTGACCAGACCCGCTTTGACGGTAGCCTCCTTCTTTGCCGGCTCGGCTATTTCCGCCGGATGACGGATGCCCTGAAAAACGATAAAGCGCCGCGCCCAATGGCTGTATGTCCATTCGGTGCTATGGCTGAAATGGCCGGCGAGCAATTTCCGGCACAACCGGTCCATCGCATATTTCAGCAGCGAACTGTATATTGCGCAATCCTCCAAAATAGCGGGAGCCTCGGCCAAAAGCTTGCCGCCATATGGATTCTCGTATGGCCAGATATGGTTAACAGCCTAAATAGGGGGTTTCCCTATGTCATCTTAATATTAAACTCACCTACGGCCCGATAAGCAATATTTTATATTCCGAAATCCATTTTGGTTCTGAGATAAGCATCCGACGGATCCGTTCCGGCTCAAGCCATGGCTATTTCATGAATCCGGCAAAAACTCGATAAGCCCACGGACTCGAATTTTCATCATTGGCTTGGCTATCTGCTGAGCTGGAACGTATAGATGTCCACAGGCTCGAAAGTGCAGTTTTTTTGAAAATTCAGCCCGAAATTGCCAGGACCCTTATCTGACATTGCCACGAAGGCTTTTTCGTCGATCCTGGTGCAAAAATGGCCCGTTTCAGCCCCTTCTGAGGGCATTTACGCATTGGGCGCGGATGCAGAGGGCAGGTGCAATGGCTTGGTTGGTTTCTGCCTATTCAGGTGAGGGAGACAATATTTGCCGGTTGCGCGGGGGTTGCAAATGCTACGTTATTTTTTCTCGCTATGCCGCTTTGCCCAGGCCGAAATCCCGCAAAATCAATGGATTCATCGAAAAGAAAGGAACTTTTAAGCAGAGGGTCGCTGGTTCGAGTCCAGCACGGCTCACCATAAAATCAATCACACTCATAAAACTTAGCTCGCTTCGCCCGCGAATTTTAGGCGCCGAGGAACAAAAGGGGGCTAGGGGCAAAGGGAATAAAGGCCAAGAAGCCAATCGAGGATAAGGAAAACCGCGCTACGTATGCCCTTCGCCCCTTGTGACAGCCTAAGAAGGCGCGGCACGCAGCAGTGCGCCTTTCCATTGGCTGCGTAATTGCCGATACGTTTAGTCTTGATTGCGGGTATCGCAATCTACGCAAAACCCTTACGTTGCCGGCACCATTGCTTTGGGGTGCGGGACCCCCTGTCGTTAAATATGGTTTTTTGTGTTATTGCTCCTCCCGCCAATTCCAGTTCATGTTTCCTTTGAACACATTTGCATTCATATCGTTGCTGATGAAGAGATTGGCATTGGGGAAGCGTTTCACCATGGCATAATAGAAACTGCCAACGTCGTCGGTTCTTGCCAGTTCCTCATCGGTCGCCAGACAGTATTCCCGAGTGAAGTCGAGCGAACTCTTATCGAACGGCATTCCGGGTTTCTGATGGCCGGGAATTATTACCTCGGCTCCCATTTTTTCTATTTTGTCCACATCCGCTATCCACTGCTTTCGTTCCTCCGCCGTGAGCTCGCAGGTAAAGGGATGCGCCTCGTTAAACAGGACGTCGCTGGCAACCAAGGTTTTGATCGAAGGGATCCAGACCATAGTGTTGTATTTCATGTCCCCCATAACTTTGGAGATAATCTCGAGGCGATGTCCTTCCAGTTCAAAATAGTTTTCCGTTATCGGCTCGATCTTTGCCGTTTTCCGGCATACATTGATGGGCCCGATCACCTTTTCCCAGTGTTCAATTTTGCCGAAAAACTGTTTATTGATTATGTTGGCTTCCGAAGGTATGGCTATCACGCGCGCATTGGGAAAAGCCTCGGCAATCGTGCCGAGACCAAAGTAATGATCTGGATGCGCGTGAGTTATGTAAATGGTCTTCAGAATCTTGCCTGTTTCCAGTACTTCCGCAACAACTCGATGAGCATTTGACAACGTCCACTGCGCGTCAATAAGAACCGCATCGGTTTTTCCGGTGACGATTACCGAAGCGACTTCAAAACCGCTCTCGTCGCTGAAAAAGACTCTTGTTGCTAAAGAGTTCGGCCCGCTGCCGTTTTGTCTGATCTCCATAATGCTGTCCTCCAAAATATAGATGATGCCAGAGTCTAGCATTCCCCAAAAAGGTTTCAACAAGTCTTTGATCTGAATAGGCCTTTTTCTGCAATAATAGAGTTGTGATATGTCCACGCTCTTGGCCCTAAAGCCAGCTCATGCTGCAGGCGCTTTGGGGTAACGGGCATATGTCCATGCCGAGATATGGATGCTTCGATCTGTTTCCCCATCTCAGCGCGCAATTTAATGGTTATTTAAACAGCTCGTTCAGCATATAAGCAAGGCGGATAGCCGCTTTGGCCAGTTGCTGTTGAACGATCGGGAACGCAAAACGGTAATATTCCTCACCCAGTCTTGTTCCAGGTCGCATCAGCTTTTGCGTGCCGGGAAGGCAATATGCCTTTTTGGCCAGCGAAAGGGTTTCGTTGGCCCAGTCTTTAGGAGTTCCCTTTGCCCACTCCAAGGTCATGCCGGGATTCGCCAGAAAAGTCATGTCCCAGAGCCATACCTGTTTGTTGTCAGTATGGCGCTCCATGATCTTGGAATCCCAAACACTATGCAGGTTGGTTCCGGTATTGAAAAAGCGCACCTGCAAAAGGTTGCCTCCCCGGTCGCCATTGTCGCCGACATGGAGAGGTTGGTGGAGATCGACGATCAGGTGCAGCAGGAATTTAAGAGCTTGGCGCTTTTCTGACTTCCCGGATTTCGAATCCCGCAGGACCCGCGCAAATTCCTCGATCTTGCTTACGACGCACCCGGCGGGCGGGCAGAATTTGGGATCGTATCGGGCGGCCGAAATAGGAACATTTACGTAATGCCACTGCTCGCTTCCGCGGATTTCTCTCTGCTCATCGGCCCAGGTCGATGCATCCTCCAACCTTGTTTCAGGTTCCAGCAGTCCGTAAACGGCAGCTCGCGCGCGGGCTGTAAGCCTTTCTTCGGCAAATCGTGCCGTTACTCGATGCCCAATTGGTCCCCAGGAATAAACGTACGGAATTAATAAAGCGGTAAAAAACAGGATGATCGCAGCACTCAGAACGCACCTCATGGTTTTGCGAAAAATCATAGTCGATGTGGTTTTGCCGTTGTCCAATTTCATTCGGACCGGCAAGCGCATCTGAAATTTGAGCCATTTTAAATGCTAATTTAAAATGGTTTGGTTTTCAGCCCATTAATTAAAATTCCGACTGCGCGCATCTTCCATAGGCGGAGGCTTTGCCTCGTTAAAACAAATCGGCGAACGGAGCCGTCGGTGAAGCATATGTTTCTTTTGAAAAAGGGAGGGAGCTTTCGGCATCTTGCAATCCAAAGGCAAAAATGCAAAAATGTTTGGCCATTTTGGCTTTGTCCCCATCGTCTAGCCGGCCTAGGACACCGCGCTTTCAATGCGGCAACACGGGTTCGAATCCCGTTGGGGACGCCATTTCAAATCAAGCATTTACAGCCTTCCCCTCCAGTTGCCCAATAGGGGCGGGGACGCTCCGGGGACGAACGAACCCAGCCTCCCCCTCCACATAGGCTTCCAACCCCGCATTGGTCGGAACGGTATGTACTTATAGGGTATATACTAATATTGTGGAGTCGAAACTGCGAAACACGTGCTCTCAATGGACTTCGACTCAGCCTATAAACGTAGTTTTTGCTGCAGGTGACAATCCTTAATGGCCATACATAATATGCTGCAACTCAGGTACCTTGGGGTATTGCCGCAACCGGAATGCCGGGAATATGGCTTCCAGATCAATGACAAAGACAAAGCGCCAAGGCTCTTTGTATGGACGATCGAATTGGGATTTTTCAAAAAATACGATTTACTGTTCCAGGAAGCTCCGGATCTTTGTTACCAAAAATTGCTGGCGGAGCTTCGAAGTGAAACTGCAGAGTTGCCCGTAAATCCTCGCTATTCTGTGACAGCCTCCGACATTGAGCATTACCGCCAGTTGCACCCGACCACAAAATCGCGAAAGCCCCGAAGCAGCACCTAAAAGACTTTGCTGTTCAGACAAGTAAGGAAGACCATACAAACATGGATTGTCGGCAATAATCTTTAGCAGCTGCTAACGTTATTGTTCCCTCAGTTGTTCATTTGTTAAGGCAGCTGTGATACTCTTTCTTCCGTCCGGTGGAAAACTGCCTCTGCTTGTGCGACGCGAAGAGTCTGTCAATAACTAGCCTGACTCGTTCCTCCATTCAATCCTGCATTGAGCCGCGATCCATCGCATTTTAATCGGAGAGGAGCACAACCAGGCATTGGGCTTGATTGCCGCTGTCCTTTCGCTTCACAGGAGGCTTTGAGTCATGGGTCGAAACATATTCGTCGGAAATTTGTCTTTCTCGATGGGAGAAGCCGAACTGCGGCAGCTGTTCGAACAGAAAGGAGTCGTTGAGAAGGTCACCGTCATGCGTGATAGCGACACCGGTCGATCACGGGGATTTGCATTCGTCGAGATGGCCTCGGAGGAGGCGGCTCAAAAAGCGATCGAAGAACTGAACGGGTATTCCGTGGATGGACGCAACCTCACGGTCAATGAAGCCAGACCAAAACAGGAAAGGCGCGGCGGATTCGGAGGAGGAGGTCGAGGTCGCGGGGGTTTTGGAGGAGGAGGTCGTGGGGGCCAGCGGCGCGAGTCCCGCTGGTAGGATTGGTTTTATAAGTTGCACGGGCGCTGATGAGCTGAACCATTTGCGTACATTTGTGGGCAAGGCATAAAGGTAGCGCAGGGAATCGTGTCGGGTTGAAGAATCCCCGGGGGCTCAATGACAGCCGTTCCGAAAGTTCTGCGGAATATGCTGAGGATAGCCGATATCAGTCTGGTTATCGTTGTTATTGCCCTTGCTATCGGGATTCTATGGCTTTTAATTCGAGTGGTATGCGGATAAGGAGGATGAGCGCTGAATTTAAAAACCGCTCATGGATCCGTGGAGAAAGCGGACATCCCCGAGCGTCTCAAGGTATTATTATCTTTGAAGAACTGTCTCCCAGCAGCCTATCCGCGGGACAG
>JBBISO010000218.1:0-5241 GCA_037441325.1 Acidobacteriota bacterium
CAACTGAAAGTCCAGCCCTCCCGACATCACCGAACCATTGATTTTCTCACCCGAAAACGTCCCACCCTGAATCACCGATACGTTCCTATGACCATACGGCGTCTTGCCTATATCATAGGTTTGGTCCAATCTCATGTCGGCCTCAAACACAGGCACGCCGCGTTCCGGCACCGGGATCCCTCCAGCCATCCCGCATGGCCACGACTTGTGCGGAATCAGAATCTTTCCGACTCCACCGTATGCGGCCTTTGTCTGCCCTGCCCTGTCCTGTGTCCTCCCCTCCAACGGCTGCGATTGGCAATAAACCAATATGCCCGCCCACACCAGCATCACTGCCGCCGACGCTTTCCAACATTCGCATTTCATGTCATCACCTCCGCGTTGTGCCTGATCTCTTCGTCCTGTCCCCTGGATACAAGCGTATTCCAACTTCCCATCCAGAGATGTTGATTCATGCGCGAGATCTCTACGGTTTTGCACATACATAAGAAGTTGCCGCATCGACTGAACCGCCGACATACTTCGGATATGCAGGGTAGGAACAAATCGGAAGGCTGCGCTTCCCTCCTGTTACCGTTACAGATAATGGAGGCGCCGCCTTTCTCTCCACCCAATCAACCAGCAGCTTGAGTCGGCTGAATGTGTTGGGAATGGGCGCATGATCCCCAGCCCCTTCCTGGCCACGGTACCGGCGGGACTCAATCAATCCGCTGCCGGATGGATCGGTGTTTGGCACCCACATGCCGAAGGATTTGACTCCATTTGCCAGCGGCGTTGCGAACGGATAGCGGCTATAGACAAAATTCAGCGTAGCGATCTGGCCGTCCGTCAAGCACGCATTGGCACTGGTATCATTGGGATTTGGATCGACATTGTTCGGACAGCGTTTGATGCTCCAGGGATTGCTGTTGCGCGGCGCCTGGGAGCGATCGAAGATCGCGCGGCATGCCATATAGTTGTTGATGATTCCATCCACCAATCCGTCCAAAGCATCGCATTGACGCATAAACTCACCGCGGATCGCATTCACTTTGGCCGGCGGCACCCAGTTGGCCAACGGCTTCTCCTGAATTCGAATCAGTTCGGGTGCGAGCATCAGCGATGAAAAATTAACGATCGGAACATTGGCGGCGATCCCGTCATAGTCCGCAGGATATCTTTGGGCCACGGTGATCCCTTCCCTTCCACCTTGGGAACTTCCGAAGAAGTAATTAAACCGGGGTTTATCCCCATAGGCTCTCTCGATCAGAACCATGGCGGCATCATGCGTCTTCTTCAATTGCATATAGCCGAGATTCTTCATTGCCTCATCGTTCAGAGCCCAATCGTCCCCTGTGCCGGCAGGCGGCGCCTCGCCTGAACCTCCGGTCCTGCCGCGGCCGGGTCCGAAACCAAATGCCATCTGATGTCCCGAATCGCTTCCATGGGTGGCAAATCCAAGTTGCACAAGCGATGGTCCCGGTCCCATGTCCGCGCCGCCCAGAAGATTTGGAATCATGCCGTTCATCCCACCGCCGCCCATCTGAGCAGCACGGCGGCTCCATGAAGCCGGCAGCACAACCCGGAAATTGATAGGTTTTGCATTGGCTTCCCTTGAAACCGGGGTCATAGACCCGCTCACGCTGCAATAAGCCTGCTTCTCCCCTGCAGTGCCGGTCCATATAGGAGCATCCAACGTCACTCCCGACACGGGCTCGCCTGAATCGCCGCGCCCTGGCAACTCTGGTAAACGGTTACTCATATTTCAAGGAGCATTGCGTATTATGCGTTCACTTCTTGTCGGCCTCTTTCTCCTGTGTATCGCTCTGACCGGCTCTATTATAGCCGCAGAGAAGGTTGAATTGTCGGTGGATGCCTCAAAAACCGGCGCGAAGATTGACCGCCTTCGTTTAAATCCGCGGATTTCGGAGAGGATGAGTACAGTCAGATCCTTAAGTTCACATTGGACATGGAAGGGCTGATTCACAAGCACTCAGGCATCATGGACAAATACGATCCGCAAAAGAAGGTTGCGCTTGTAGGGGATGAATGGGGCAGCTGGTACGCGCCGCTGCAGGGCACCAATCCGGGCTTTCTGGTTCAGCAGAACAGCCTGCGTGACGCCATCCTTGCAGCGCTTAACCTGAATATCTTTGCCCGCCATGCCGACATTTCAGATTACGCTCAATCATCTCGATCTCTTTTCCTATATCGGCGGATTCAGTGGAGCTGACGGATCCCTGGTACTTGGCGGCCGGAAACTGGACCCGAAGGCCGATTACAGCGGAGTGTTTGCCGATCCTGCCGCCTTCGCCAAGAAAGTGCGCTTGCTTTGGCTCGGCGTTGGCACTGTAGAACCGGAGAACATGCGCACCGGAATTCAAAGACTGCATCCGTCGCTTTTGGATGCCGACATTCCGCACGTCTACTACGAATCCCCCGGAACGGATCACGAGTGGCAAACCTGGCGTCGTGACCTGAAGGATTTCGCATCGAGGCTCTTCTAGGAGGTTGCCGGTGATGTTACAGTAGCCTCGTGGGGATTTTGCTCGGCCGTTAGCCTGGCGAGAGCGGCTGTCATTTGATGCAGAGTGGGAAGGAAACCATACGCATGAACATTCGGGAGATTGCCAAGCGTGCCAAAGTATCCACCGCGACGGTTTCGCGCACAGTCAACCGCATACCGACGGTGGATCCGCGGCTCGCGAAGCGCGTCAGGAAAGTCATCGATGAACTGGGGTACCATCCGAACATTCAGGCGCGCGCACTTGTCTCGGGACGAAGCCACATCCTGGGCCTGGTCGTTTCGGAGATCACAAATCCCTTTTTCCCGGAAATCGTGCAGGCCTTCGAAACCATAGCCGTCGAACACGGATACGAGATCCTTCTTGGATCCACAGTTCACGATCCCAAACGCATGGATATGTCCGTCCGGCGTATGACCGAGCGGCGCGTGGATGGTGTGGCCGTGATGACGTTCGGAATGGAAGACCTGTTGCTTGAGGACCCGGAACTCAGCAACGTGCCGCTTGTTTTTGTGGACGTAGGACCGAAGCGGCCGCGGGTCGGCAATATTCGGATTGACTACCGGCACGGGATCCGGCAGGCTGTGCAGCATCTGGCAGCGCTGCGACACGAGAAGATCGCTTTTATCTCCGGTCCGCTGCATCTCAAATCTGCAAATTCGCGCCGAAACGCATTTAAACAGGCAATGGGTGAAATTGGGCTCGATATGCAGAAGAGCCTGGTCGTGGAAGGCGATCACACGCTTGAAGGCGGAGTCAGAGCAATGCAGTCGCTGTTCTCCTTGCCGAAGCCTCCCACGGCGGTTCTCTGCTCAAACGATATGACCGCACTGGGTGTCATGCATAAGTGCTATGAGGAGGGTTTGTCCATACCAAACGATCTGTCCCTGGTGGGATTCGATGACATCAAACTGGCCAAATTTTTCCTCCCTCCTCTTACAACAGTTCGGATGTCGCAATCGGAGTTGGCGCGCATCGCATTCCATGCATTGCTGGCGGAACTCGAGCGTGAAACACCTTCCAGGGATGGAACGGAGTATCTGGTTGAGACAAGCTTGGTTATCCGCGATTCAACGGCTGTCCGGAATCCGAAAGCGTATCGCTCCTGAATCATCAAACCTGCAATAGCTTCGAGTTCCAAGTTGGGCGCAGAGCGGTCACATGAATTGAGGCGCTTGAGCCGCAGTCAATAGTGTGTCGCGTCCGCGGATGCAGATCCGTGAAAATAGCGAATGAATGGGCCATGCGGGAACGCGAAGAACAAGGAGCTGCTGCTCTGCGATCTCCGCGTTTCCACATGAAGAATCTTCCCAAAATCTTCCTTGTCAGCAGCCCCACAATTTCCGAAACTCAATTGATTTCGAGGGTTGACTCTCCGGCCTAAGGCTTAAGGGAATTTTAGTAACACGATTATAATAGGTATTTCACATGTGTGCTACTTGCTTTTCACAGCCTGCCTGTTTTTTGCATGTATTGTCTTTTGCCATTTTGGGAATCTCCGGCAAAAAGGCTTTGGGAGATCCATCTGCCTTTCTGGTGACCAAGACAGCATACTATTTTGGTCGGTCTTATTCTTAACCAGAAAATTCGTGTGTGACATCCCATCCTAGTGTAGTGTCCCCAACGCTTCTTTACATTTGGCGATTTTCTTCATGATTGCTTCCGGTGTCGCCGTCCAGACGAAAGCCTGGGGATTTTGGTTATGATTTTGAATGTAATCCTTAATCGCTTGAGTCAGTGACCGGACATTTGCAAATGTTCCCCGACGCAATCGCTTTTCTGTAATCTCCCGGAACCAGCGCTCCACCATGTTGAGCCAGGAACTAGAGGTAGGGATGAAGTGCATATTAAAGCGCGGATGGCGTTGCAGCCACGATTGGACGCGTGGGTGTTTATGCGTTCCATAGTTGTCCACGATCAAATGCAGATTCAGAGTCTGGGGCGTCTCGGTGTCAATGCGTTTCAGAAAGCGAATAAATTCCTGATGCCGATGCCGGGGCATGCAGTCGCCAATAACTTTGCCGTCGAGTACACTAAGGGCGGCAAAAAGAGTGGTCGTGCCGTTACGCTTGTAGTCGTGCGTCTGGCGAGCCGGCAGGCCGGGGCGCAAGGGCTGCGTCCGGTCCAGCGCCTGAATCTGGCTTTTTTCGTCAACGCATAGAACCATGGCCTTGTCCGGAGGATTTAAGTAAAGGCCGACAACATCATAGAGCTCCTCCAAAAAGCGCTTGTCTCGGCTGAGCTTAAAGGTCTCAACCAAATGAGGCTTGAGATTATATTGTTTCCAAATTCGTTGGACAGTCATACGGCTGAGTCCTTGGAATTTGGCCATCGAGCGAGCGCTCCAGTGAGTCGCGTTGGGCGGTGTCACGTGAAGCGTCGCCTCGACGACGGCGGCCACTTTGGCTTGGGGAATCTTGGGAATCCGTCCCGGACGAGGGGCATCTTTTTCCAGCCCCGTCAGCCGCAACGCCAGAAAACGATCGCGCCAGAGTTGCACCGTTGGACGCGAAACACCCAATGCCTCAGCGATTGTCTGATTCAAAGCGCCGTCAGCGGCCATTTGAATAATCCGGGCGCGCTGCACCAATCGCGCTGGCAGACTGCGCCCTCGGCTCCAGGTTTCCAATGTCGTTCGTTCTTCGGGCGACAATGCAATGCTTCTTGCTCGGTTCATGAGTCCGAGTGTACTACCCTCAGACTCATATGTAAACCTATTTATGGGACATTACACTAG